>JAJRQN010000256.1 GCA_024280235.1 Bacteroidota bacterium
TCCATGACCCCGCTTAAAGCGGGAACACACAGGAGAATGATTATAATGCAAACCTGAACAAATGGGAAAAATATTATGTTAAATAGAGCCTATAAAATACTGAATATCAATACCAAAAAATTATAAACACATGAAAGAAGTTAATATTAAATTTTTTGTACTTGTAAATTCAGATGTAAATGCGCTATTAAAAGTGCGATCCGAAGGAAAGACTATTGCACGTTTACCAAGCTGCCAAAACTTTACTTTGCAGATACCGGAGGGGCAGAGCCTTACAGTTACATATAAATTTCTATACAGGACAACCATCCAACTTCCTAAAGACGAGAACAAAGTATTTATTGTGGTTTCTTACTACTTTAGAGAATATTTTCCTGCTATCTTAATGGATATGTTTAAGAAAATTTTGGTGGCCAAAGTGGTAAGTGAGGAAGAATTTGACCGGGCCAACGAAGAAGAATACAAAGAAGCTATAAATCCCAAACAGGATTTTGAGCAGAATATTGCGGTTTTGGTGATTGGATTTTTGCTTTCGTTTATTTATATCCTTTTGCCCTTTGCTTTTTTGAAAGGTAATGAAAACAACCGGGATTTGTAGTTTTTTATCGGAGTAACGGGAGTGATTGGATTTGCCATGCTGATTGGACAAAAAAAGCTCATCAACCTGAAAGCCTACAAAGCGCGGGTATTGGTTTTTAGTGCTCTAAGTATTTTCTTAGTTTTTATCATACCACTAAGCCCGTTTATGAAGTTCACGCTTTTACTGGCTACTGGAATGCTGGTGCTGACGGTGTTGAGAATGAAAGCAACAGTTCCCGAAGGCGATGTTCAGAAACAATAAATTTCTTCATCAAAACGTCTTTGCGATGAAATGAGATGGGAAGTTTTCGACCTTTCAAGTCTTGATCGACTTGAAAGGTCAACCAAACTCGTCCGCGTTGGCAACGTGGAAGTTTAATTCCGGTATAGGTAATGCCAGCCTTTCCGATTATGATGAAAAACCACGCCGTATATTATTTATTCCCGGTATAAAATATCCCTGTAACCGTTGATTTTTGACCGGTTTGTGAAAATTTATCACAAACAATCCTTATTTTTGCCCTAAGGACTAAAAAAGAAAGACAATGCAGCTTCCCAAAGTTTATCAACCCAAAAATCATATTCGTATTGTAACGGCCGCTTCCCTTTTCGATGGACACGATGCCGCCATCAACGTCATGCGCAGAATAATCCAGGCTACCGGAGCCGAAGTGATTCACCTCGGTCA
Source organism: Bacteroidota bacterium (assembly GCA_024280235.1). Classification (GTDB taxonomy): domain Bacteria; phylum Bacteroidota; class Bacteroidia; order Bacteroidales; family F082; genus Sulfidibacterium. Next base: position 1,268 of record JAJRQN010000256.1, read on the forward strand.
CAACCGTTCGGTACACAATATTGTAACCACTGCTATTCAGGAAGATGCACAGGCTATTGCCATTACTTCGTACCAGGGCGGCCACATGGAATTTTTCAAGTACATGTACGACATGCTGAAAGAAAAAGGCAGCAGCCATATCAAAATTTTCGGCGGCGGGGGCGGTGTTATCCTGCCCGAAGAAATTGAAAAGTTGGAAGCTTACGGCATCACCCGCATCTATTCGCCCGACGATGGTATGCGCATGGGCTTGCAGGGCATGATCAACGATTTGATGGAAAAGTCGGATTTTCCCACGGGGAAAAATGTAAAGGTTACTCTTGAGGACATTAAAAAGCGGGATGAAGTGGCCATGGCCCGGCTTATTTCGGCAGCCGAAAACAACCGCGAGGAAGTAGCCGGACTTTTGGAGGCCTGCCGTGAAGAAGGTAACCGGCATCATTCTCCCGTCCTCGGCATTACCGGCACGGGCGGTTCGGGAAAATCCTCGCTTGTGGATGAAATTGTACGGCGGTTTCTCAATGATTTCCCTGACAAGACGCTGGCCATTATCTCTGTTGACCCGTCCAAACGTAAATCGGGCGGCGCTTTGCTCGGCGACCGTATCCGGATGAACTCCATTGACGACCCTCGCGTTTACATGCGTTCGCTTGCCACACGCCAGTCCAACCTCTCCATCTCCAAATATGTGAAAGATGCAGAAACCATTGCCCAGGCTGCCGGTTTCGATCTCATTATTCTGGAAACTTCCGGTATCGGACAGTCCGACACGGCCATTGTGGATCACAGCGATATTTCACTTTATGTGATGACTCCGGATTATGGTGCTGCCAGCCAGTTGGAAAAAATCGATATGCTTGATTATGCCGATTTGATTTCATTGAACAAATTTGACAAACGGGGTGCCCTGGATGCTTTGCGCGATGTGAAAAAACAATTTCAGCGCAACCATCAGCGTTTTGAACAAGACCTTGACGAAATGCCTGTGTTCGGCACTATCGCTTCCCAGTTTAACGATCCGGGCGTAAACGAATTGTACAGTCATATCTTTTTGAAAATAAATGAGAAAACAGGAATAAATTTCCTTTCCAAGATAAAAGCTCCTGAACTGAATACAGAAAAAATCCATATTATTCCTCCCAACAGAGTCAGGTACTTGTCGGAGATTTCCGATACGGTTCGCGGTTACAATCATTGGGTGGAACAACAGTCAGACATAGCCCGGCGGCTTTTTAGTCTGAAGCAGTCGATGGAGGAGATGGAAAATACGGGAGAAGAAGAAAGTGCAAAGCAGCTTAAAGCGGCTTACGAAAGACTGTTGCTGGAGATAGACCCGAAAAACGTACAACTTCTGAAACTTTGGGACAAGAAAAAAAAGAAATACAGCAACAAGGAGTTCCTTTTTAAAGTCAGAGACAAGGAGTTCAAAATATCCACCCACACCGAATCACTTTCGCACACGAAAATTCCTAAAGTGAGTATGCCTCAGTATGTTAGCTGGGGAGAGATTTTGCGATGGGTACTAAAAGAAAATGTTCCCGGCGAATTTCCTTTTGCTGCCGGTGTTTTTCCGTTCAAACGCGAAGGGGAAGACCCTACCCGGATGTTTGCAGGCGAAGGTGGGCCTGAGCGTACCAACCGCCGGTTTCATTATGTTTCGCACGGCCTGGCAGCCAAACGGCTCTCCACGGCATTCGATTCGGTAACGCTCTACGGACAAGATCCCGACCGGCGTCCGGATATCTACGGAAAAATCGGTAACTCCGGCGTCTCCATTGCCTGTCTCGACGATGCAAAAAAGCTTTATTCGGGCTTCCATCTCGCCGACTCAATGACCTCTGTTTCCATGACCATCAACGGGCCGGCGCCCACCATGGTGGCTTACTTTATGAATGCGGCCATTGACCAGCAATGCGAACTTTATATCCGTCAGAACGGACTGGAGAAACAGGTGGAACAGATTATTGACAAAATTTATAAACAGCGGGGAACAAAACGTCCGCGTTATCAGGGCGAACTGCCTGAAGGCAATAATGGATTGGGACTGTTGCTGCTCGGCGTTACCGGCGACATGGTTTTACCCAAAGATATTTACGAGCGTATCAAAAAAGATACGCTTAGCAAGGTGCGCGGTACCGTACAGGCCGATATTCTGAAAGAAGATCAGGCGCAAAATACATGCATATTTTCCACCGATTTTTCCCTGAAACTTATGGGAGACATTCAGGAGTATTTTATCGACCACAAAGTACGTAATTTTTACAGCGTGTCTATTTCCGGATATCACATTGCCGAAGCAGGTGCTAACCCGATTTCACAGCTCGCTTTTACCCTTGCCAACGGGTTCACTTACGTGGAATATTACAAAGCGCGTGGCATGGACATCAACAAGTTTGCACCCAATCTTTCTTTCTTTTTCTCCAATGGTGAAGACCCGGAATATGCCGTTATCGGTCGTGTGGCGCGCCTGATATGGGCCAAAGCCATGAAGCTGAAATATGGCGCTGACGAACGCTCGCAAAAGCTGAAATACCATATCCAGACTTCCGGCCGCTCGCTGCATGCACAGGAAATAGATTTTAACGATATTCGCACCACATTACAGGCGCTGTATGCCATCTACGATAACTGTAACTCATTGCATACCAATGCATACGACGAGGCAATCACCACGCCTACCGAGGAATCTGTACGACGCGCCATTGCCATTCAGCTGATCATAAACCACGAGCTGGGGCTTGCCAAAAACCAGAATCCGTTGCAGGGTTCTTTTGTCATTGAGGAGCTTACCGATCTGGTGGAAGAGGCTATTTTGTCAGAATTTGACCGTATTACCGAGCGGGGTGGCGTATTGGGTGCTATGGAAACCATGTACCAGCGGAGCAAAATCCAGGAAGAGTCGCTTTATTACGAAACATTAAAACACAATGGCAAACTGCCGATAATAGGAGTCAATACTTTCCTGACGGAGAAAGGTTCGCATACGGTTATTCCCGGTGAGGTTATCCGTGCCACAGAGCAGGAGAAAAAATATCAGATTGATATGCTGGAGCAGTTGCAAAAAACATGGAAGAAGGAAATCGAAACCGAACTGAAAATTTTGCGAAAAGCAGTCGTCCATAATGAAAATATTTTTGAACGGTTGATGGAAGCGGCCAAATATGCCTCCATCGGGCAGATTACCAATACGCTGTTTGGTGTGGGGGGACAGTATCGCAGAAATATGTAAATCCTTTGGCACAGAAATGCCGATTGTTTTTGTACTTTTAACGGCTGATAAAAGATGACATCATGATCACAAAATGCATTTTGATTATTTATCCGGAAGCTTACGATACGAAAGTGGCCATTTACCGGAACAATGATCCCGTTTTTCTGAAGACTATCCGACATACCGATGAATAACTCTCCCGGTTTAAAACCATCCCCGAACAAACTGAATTCCGGAAAAATTGTATCCTCGATGAACTGAAACGTAATGACCTCGACCTTAGTAATATAGAAATTATTATGGGGCGAAGCGGTATGGTTAAACCGGTTGCACAAGGGGTTTACGAAATTAACAAAGCCATGGCGCACGACCTGACTGTTGGCGTTATGGGCATGCACGAAACCAATCTCGGCGGATTGATTGCACGTGGCATCGCGCAGGAATGGGGTAAAAAGGCATACATGGCCAATCCGGTGGGCGTGGACGAACTCTCTGACCTGGCACGCGTAACCGGCCATCCGGAATTTGAAAGAAAATCAATTTTCCATGCACTTAACCACAAACATGTGGCCTGTAAATATGCCAAAACCATCAACAAGCGATATCAGGATATGAATCTGATTATTTGTCATATTGGTAGCGGTGGCATCTCCATTGGCGCCCACAAACACGGCCTTGTGGTGGATGTGAATCAGGCTTTCGATGGGGGAGGCCCTTTTTCTATTCGCCGTACAGGTACGCTTCCCATGGGGCAACTGGTACATTATTGTTTTCACAGCGGCCACAGCGAAGCGGAAATTATGGAGATGATTACCACCAAAGGCGGTTATACCGCTTATCTCGGTACTGATAATATTGAAAAAATAAACCGACTGCTTGCCGAAGGCGATGAAAAAGCTACTTTTATCTCCAATGCGCTGGCCTACGCCGTATCCAAAGAAATTGCTTCACATTACGCCACCCTCGAAGGCAGGGTGGATGCCATTATTCTTACGGGAATGATTTTCGACAGTGATTCTTTTCTCGAAAACGTGAAACGGCGCATCAGTGGTATCGCTCCCATTGCGCTCTATCCGTCTGTCAACGACTTTGAAGCACTTGCCCGTTATGGTATTATGATTCTGAAAGGCGAAGTGCAGGTGAAAGAGTACGAGTAAATTTTTTTTGTACCTTTTTTATACCCATTTAACAATAAAATAAAATACCCTCGCCTTCGCTCTTCCGGATTTGCAATCCGGAAGTTTCTGATTAACAGGATTGAAAATCCTGTTGAAAAGTTTTGTTGTATTTCTTTTTTTTAGAAAATGACGGATTGAAAAGTTATCCTTATTTTTTATGGTGCGGTGCAAGCGGAACGGCTTCTCCAATCGGCAATGTATCGGCTTTAATGATTCTCCAGAAATTGGCTGAGCCGGGGCCATGGTCGGTATTCGTAAGAACGATCAGCGTTTTGTGATGCCGCATATCGCGGATGTTAAACGACCGGAAGCCTTTCCACCAGCCAAAATGATAGACGGTGCTGTCCATCCCGCCACGAATACGCCATCCAAAACCATAGTTGTCGTGCCGCCGCCAGTAATGCGGACTGCCGGGTACAAAAGCTTCACGCAAAACCGAATCAGGCAACAAGGCAAATGTATCCCATGAATGATCAAATTTATACAAGTCCTCCACCGAACAGTAGATATTCTTATCGCCCAGCACACCGTTCAGGTAGTCGTTGGTCATCCTACGCCAACGCCAGCCACGCCGGTAATACCCTGGCACACCACGATTTACATACAGTGGAACTATTGAATCGCTTCGCATGGTATATACAAATGAAGCGTTCATTCCTAATGGTTCAAAAATATTTTTCCGGATAAAATCCTCAAAATGTTCACCGGTAACTGCTTCCACAATATTTGCCAGTAGAGCATAGTTGGTATTACAGTAATGAAAACCGTGATTAGGTTTAAAATAGATGTCCGGCTTATATTTTTCCAGCAATGCCAGCATGGCATCGTTTTCCATGGGAATCTTTTTATCTTTCCACTCCTTTTGAGCAAGGCTCATATATCGCGGGAGTCCTGTTCGGTGGTTCATCAAAAGCCGCAGGGTAATACCTTCGTAAGGAAAATCAGGCAGGTATTTTCTGATATCCGTATCATAATCTACTTTCCCGCGATGCTTGAGTATCATAATAGCAAGAGCCGAAAACATTTTTGAGCCTGAAGCAAGTTGAAAAGCATCACCGGTTTGCAATGGATATCTGTGCCGCCGTACATTGCGATAGCCATAAGCTTTTTTAAAAATAATCCTGCCTTTTTCGGCATAAAGTACCACACCATTAAAACCGTTCAGTTTGCGAAGACGAAGAAAGATATGGTTCAGCTCACGGGCTTTTTTTGCTATGATGATGCTGTCGCGTGAAGCGTAAGGAACTATAATATTAACAGGTTTCACCGATTTCGCTTTCTGCCTGCCGGAAGAAGAACTGTGGCCACAGGAAACAGACATCAGCACAACAACGCCAAGCATAATATTTCCGAAAACGCTCAATCTTTTTCTCATTTGAGCCGCAAAACTAATAAAAACGAGGTATTGCAGAGAAGCAAACCTATGAAATATCAGTATTCGTAAACATTTTTCTTCTGGTAATTTTCCGATATCAACAAGCTTCAGTAGTTCAACTACATCATAAACAGGAGCATCCATAGCACGACAAAGAAATAAAAATTTGTAATAACCTGATTTTTCAATCGGTTGAAGATGTTTCACAACAAGTGTACCTTACCAAAAAATAAGTTTTTATGTCTTTTCATCTTTGCAAGAACAAAAAATTCACAGAGTATTTAGATTAATAGACTTATCTTTTTTTATCTCCACAGGTCTCCACAGAAATTATTTTTATTTTGTCGGGTTCCATTGTTATCGATTTGAAGACAAACGGACTTTTTTGAATATTCCATTACCCAAAAGATATTACTTTTGCCAAAAACTATTTGTTATGCAGGTTATCTCCATTATAATCCTCTTTGTGTTATCGTTTCAGGTGATGCCTGTGGCGGTGGGAATGGATATAAGAAAAACGCCGGTATTTCATCTAATCAGCGGCATTTTACTGCTGGTGTTGGGTCAGTTACTGCTGTTTTTACTGGGAATATGGCTCGGAAACAGTTTTATGCACCTGCTTTCAGGAATAAAAACTTACGTACTTTTTGTGGGGTTTTTGCTGGTTGCCGTCCGTTTCAACATGGAAGCTTTTAAGGTACGGAAAGGAGAACGTACTTATCTTGTTGGCAAAAGCACTACCTACATCATTCCAGCTATCGCTCAGGCAGTGAACACGTTCCTGACTGGAATCTTATTTTATTTCATGCCGGGAGAATTGAGTATCTATCTGATTTATCTTGCCGTATTTTCTTTTTCTCTCGCCGTACTTTTTGTATTGATAAAATATAAAAAGCTGGCTTTGTCTGCTATTTCTTTTTTATATATGATAGCCGGAGGCAGCCTCATGGCAATTTGTCTATATTTTCTTTTTATTTAGTTTTATTAATCAATCTCTATGAATAGGATTTTACATAAATTAGTATTTCTAATTCTGACATTATCTGTCTCCGTGCTTTACGCACAGATTCCATCAGGATATTATGATGCTGCACAAGGAAAGACCGGAGAGCAACTCAAAGTTGCATTGCACAACATTATTAAAGGTCATAAAGAATTTAGTTATGGCGATTTGTGGAATATCCTAAGCGCTACGGATGAAGACCCTCAGAACCACAACAATGTGATTTTGATTTACACGGGGATTTCCCGTGCTAAGACAAACACGGCGGAGATATTGGCGACTGGAACCGCGAACATGTGTGGGCCAAATCGCATGGCAACTTTGGAAAAACTCCGCCTGCCGGAACCGATGCACACCACATTCGACCTGCCGATGTTAAAGTGAACAGCCTGCGCGGACATCTCGACTTCGACAACGGAGGTACGCTCGTTCCGGGAACCGACAGCTGCTACAAAGATGGCGATTCATTTGAACCGCGCGATGCCGTTAAAGGAGATGTGGCACGTATGATTTTTTATATGGCCACCCGTTACGAAGGTGATAACGGCGAACCCGATTTGGAAGTAGTTGACCATGTCAACACCTATCCAAATCCGGAGATGGGAAAGCTCTCCACACTGCTGCAATGGAATGCGCAAGACCCGCCCGATAATTTTGAAAGACATCGCAACAATGTGATTTACAATGATTACCAGCACAACCGCAATCCGTATATCGACCATCCGGGCTATATTCAGGCTATCTGGGGAGGGCCGAGCGCCATAAAGAAAAACCCGGAGCTTTTGTTGTCGGTTTATCCCAATCCTGTGGCAAACAAACTTACCGTTGAAAGTAGCGAACAACACACCATGGATTTTAAACTTTATAATATTTTGGGACAGATGGTTGTTACCGGAAAAGTTTTGAACGGCCGCAACCTAATTAACCTTGCCGGGAAAAAACCCGGACTTTATTTTCTGATGCTGACCGAAGAAAACGGCCGGTGGACAAAACAATACAAAATCTTAAAACAATAAATAACTAATGGAACATCAGAAAGTTGTGAGGATTACCAAAGCCTTTGTGTTTGAGATGGCACATGCACTGAAAGGCTATGATGGGCTTTGCAGAAACATTCACGGCCACACTTACGAGCTGAAGGTAACGGTTATGGGAAAACCCATCACAGACAAAAA
>JAJRQN010000018.1 GCA_024280235.1 Bacteroidota bacterium
GAAAAACCAAAAACCAAAAAATAGTAAGCTTCTGATCCTGTGAAAAATACAATTTGCTCTTTTTCAAATTGTTAATAAAAAATGAGGTTATCAACAGATTTTATTTGATTCTCGGAGAATGTTACGCAATGTGGGTTAAGCCATGATAAAACGGTTTTGGTCGGATCCGGATACTTTGTTGAAAGCGGGCAAAGTCCTTATTGTTTATGGTGCAAGACGTGTTGGAAAGACGACGTTGGTAAAATAGTGGTTAAAAAATACTAACCTGAAATACCGTTACGTATCGGGAGATAATATTCGCATTAAAAGCGTTCTTGGTTCCGAGGATTTTGAAGCCATTCGGGAATTTGCTTCCGGTTATGAATTAATTGTCATTGATGAAGCACAGCAAATACCCAATATCGGCAAAGGTTTGAAAATTTTTGTTGATGAAATACCTGATTTAAAAGTTATTGCCACAGGTTCCTCTACATTTGATTTGTTGCAGCAGGTTGGTGAACCGCTAACCGGAAGAAAGCGAACCATAAAGCTATTTCCATTGGCACAGAAAGAGCTTATCGCTGAAAGGAATCTCTATGAATTAAAGGAGAAACTGGAAGATTATCTTATTTTTGGTTCTTATCCTGAAGTAATGGTCAGCAGCAGCAAAAAAGAAAAGATTAGAGTATTAACTGAATTGGTCGAATCTTATTTATTGAAGGATATCTTTTCTTTTGAACGAATTAAAAATTCGGAAATTATACTCAAGTTGCTGAAGCTTCTTGCCTTTCAGGTGGGAAATGTCGTCTCGTTAAACGAAATCGCACGCCAGTTAGGCATTAACGTGAAAACTGTGGAACGATACATTGATTTGTTAGAAAAATCCTTCGTTATTTATCATCTGGGATCTTTCAGTAGTAATTTACGGAAAGAAATTACCAAAAAAAACAAATATTATTTTTACGACAACGGGATTAGAAATGCTGTTATTTTACAAATGAATGGTTTGGGCGATAGAAATGATGTGGGAGCATTGTGGGAGAATTTTACCATGTCGGAAAGGATAAAAAAGTTCAGCTGTGAAGAGGTATATTATAGCCGCTATTTTTGGCGAAATTACCATGGTAGTGAAATAGATTTGCTGGAAGAATACAATGGTCAACTAAATGCCTACGAGTTTAAATGGAAAAAAACAAAAACTCACATTCCCAACGACTTTGTTAAAAAGTACGGGAACGTTGAGTTTACAGTTATCCATTCGGGAAACTATCCGGATTTTGTGTTATAGCCCCAATCCAATGCTCACCAGTTCGGCAATATCGTAGTTTTTCACCTCTTCCTCTTTGTTTTTGTATTTAATACCGTCGGTGAGCATGGTCATACAGAAGGGGCAGGCCGTACAAATAATGTCGGCACCTGTCTCCAGCGCCTGTTCCGTACGGTCGATGAAGACCTCTTTATCGCCTTTTTCAGCTTCTTTGAACATTTGTCCGCCACCTGCACCACAACACATGGCAAAGCTCCTGTTTTTCTCCATTTCCACTTTTACCGAAGGAATGGCTTTTAGAATTTCGCGGGGTGCATCGTACTCTTTGTTGGCCCGTCCGAGGTAACAAGGATCGTGGTAAGTGATGGTGTTGCCGGCAAATTTGTCGCTGTCGATCTTCAATTTTCCTTCGTCAAGGAATTTTTTCAAAAACTGAGTATGATGCAATACTTCGTAATTTCCGCCAAGGTCGGGATATTCATTTTTCAAGGTGTTGAAATCATGCGGGTCACAGGTTACAATCTTTTTTATCTCATAGCCGTTCATAACTTCAATATTTGTCAGTGCCTGCATCTGGAAAAGCATTTCATTTCCGGCACGACGGACTACATCACCGCTGTCCGACTCTTCGGTACCCAAAACGGCAAAATCAACTTTCAGATAATTCAAAATTTTCACAAAGGCCTGCATTACTTTCTTGTAACGATCGTCGAAAGCGCCGGCAGAACCTACCCAGAGCAGATATTCGGGTTTTTCGTTGTTGGCAAGTTTATCCGCCATTAACGGAACATCCAGTCCTTCAGCCCAAATCATTCGATCGTCCTGTGCATATTGCCACGGTGCACCATTGTTTTCAATATTGGCAAAAACAGTGTTCAGGCCGGAAGGCGCTTTGGATTCTTCCATTACAAGATAACGGCGGGCTTCCAAAATAATGGAAGGCTGATTTATTTCGATGGGGCACTCCTGGGCACAGGCATTACACATGGTACAAGCCCACAACTCTTCTTCGGTAAGATAATCGAAAACCAAATGTTTGCCATCATCATATGCTTTTCCTTCTTTTAAAAGTCCCGGGCCTTTTTCCTTCATGCGGGCGCGTGTGTTCATCATAACCTTACGCGGAGAAAGTAATTTTCCGGTAATGTTAGCCGGACAAACTGATGTACAACGTCCACACTCGGTACAAGCCAGCGAATTGAAATAACTGGTCCATTCCAAATCGTCCACATCCAAAGCCCCAAATCGTTCCGGCTCACCCTCATCTTCCGGCTCTTCAAAAGTGGCATTGGGATCCAGCATCATTTTTACTTCTTTGGTGATGTTGGGCATATTTTCAATGTAACCGTAAGGCTTCAGTCGGCTGACAAAGGTATTGGGAACCGACATAAATACATGGAAGTGCTTGGAATAAGGCAGGATATTGGCAAAAATGAAAATAAGTACAATATGAAACCACCAGTTAAACTGATACCAAAACCAGGCTTGTTCCGGTGTAACATTGGCAAATAGCGGTGCCCACAAATGCTGAGCTACCGGATAGACACCTGCCATGACCTCTCCGGTTTCCTGTGCCCACAGATAATAAAAGGTATTCATTCCCATGAGTGAAATCATCAGGAAGAAGATAATGGCCAGTGCAAGCAGCGCATCATATTCGGATACCGGTTTCATCTCTACGCCCGAAAAGCGTTTCACATGGAATATGACCCGGCGGGCAATAAAAATAATCATGGCAATGGCAATGATGAGAGCAAAGATGTCTCCGCTTCCCATCAAAAAATTGTAAAACCATCCCAGAAAACCAAAGATTTTTTCTGTTCCGAAAAGACCGTCAATCACCATTTCGATACTACCGAAAATGATAATCATAAACCCCCAAAATACAGAAGCATGAACCAGACCAATAACAGGCCGACGAAAGATCTTCTTCTGAAATCCGGCAATCTCAATCATCTTCCACAGCCTTTTTCCCAAATGGTCAAGAGGTTTCTTTTTGGTAAATTTAAAATAACGAAAATAACGCTGTATGCTGTATGCAAACACGCCCAGCGTAATCAGCAGAACAATCAAAAAAACAATTTGCTTAACCATAATTATCGTGTTTAATTTTGCTTTCAAAAACAGGAGTACAATTTTACAGCATTTTTAATTAAGAATGAATATAAATATTACGCATGCGTACTAAATTCAAACATTTTCGTATAAGGGCGGTTTCACAGGCTGTTCGCTATAGCCCCGTTGCCGGCGGCAGGTTTTGCAGGGCCGTGCGGGGGCTGCCGCTGCCATCCTTACCGCAGGGGAACATTCAGGTATTTGTCAGCCGGGCTTTGTCTTCTCCTTTCAGGTCGATTCAGACCAGAAAGGCGGAATAAGGACAGATAATATTATTAATCAGTGATTTAAAATGGACAAACCTGTTTTCCGACCTTTCAAGTACTGATCGACTTGAAAGGTCAAGGCCATCCTCTCCTCTCCTGATGTTAGGATACCGTGTGGAACGGAACGATGAACAGAATTTTTAAAACCTGCAAAAGAAACAGACAGTGAAGTGCAAAAAGAGATAAATTGTTACTACTCAGCAGCGAAATTAACAATTAAGTGTGCATAAAAAAACAAAAGTTCACACAGGGAGTATACTTTGAATGTGTTTCTTTGAGCTATCGAAGAGACAGTAACCATACCAAAAAAGGAATACGAAAGCCTA
>JAJRQN010000019.1 GCA_024280235.1 Bacteroidota bacterium
CCTGATATCCGGCTTTATGCTATGGAGATAGCAAACTTTTTTACCTTTGTTCGTTCATGCAGCCGGTATTTGATACACATATAACTTACCTGAAAGGCGTAGGCCCGCGAAAAGCGGAACTACTCGCTACGGAGTTTGATATTCGTACCTATGGCGATCTGCTGTATCATTTTCCTTTCCGCTATGTGGACAAAAGCCGGATTTATAAAATTAGTGAGATAAATACCGATTCGACCTGGTTTCTGCTGAAAGGCAAAATTTCGGATATGAAAGTTGTGGGTGAAAAGAGGGCACGGTTTATTTCTTTCCTGTTGACAGATGACAGCGGAAGTATTGAGCTGCTGTGGTTCAGAGGGCTGCAATGGGTGAGAAAGCGGTTTGAACATGGAAAAGAGTACCTTATTTTTGGAAAGCCTTCGGTATTTAAAAACCATTTCAATATGGTGCATCCTGAGGTAGAAGACGTTACACCGGAAACGGAAACGGTAGCCGGAAATCGCCTCGAAGGGATTTATCACTCTACCGAGAAACTGAAAACTGCCGGACTGGGAAGTCGCGGGTTCAGTAAAATTATTCGTACATTGCTGAAAGAGATGGCTTCCAAAATTGAGGAAAACCTTCCGGAATATTTACAGGAAAAATATCACCTGATGAGCCATCCGGAAGCCATGATAAACATCCACTTTCCAAAAAATCCGGCGATTATTAACAAAGCTGTGCAGCGGCTGAAATTTGAAGAGTTGCTGTTTGTCCAGCTGGAGTTGCTGCTGCAAAAAAAGATTCTGAAAGAAAAAATAGCCGGCCATGTTTTTGAAAAAGTAGGGTACTATTTCAATACTTTTTATAAAGAGCATCTTCCTTTTGAACTGACCGGTGCTCAGAAACGTGTTATCCGCGAAATTCGTGCCGACCTGCGCAGCGGGAAGCAAATGAACCGGCTTTTGCAGGGCGATGTGGGCAGCGGCAAAACGTTAGTGGCACTGATGAGCATACTCATCGCCATCGACAACGGCTATCAGACGGCTTTTATGGCACCAACTGAAATACTTGCTAATCAGCATTTCAACACTATAAAAAAATTCCTTGGCAATATGGACATCGCTGTGGCACTGCTGACAGGTTCTACCAGGAAGGCACAACGAAGAAAAATTCATGAAGCACTGTTAAACCATAAACTTCCCGTACTTATCGGAACGCATGCCCTCATTGAAGATACCGTGAAATTTAGCAACCTTGGCTTTGTGGTTATCGATGAGCAACATCGGTTTGGAGTTGCCCAACGTGCCAAACTATGGAAGAAAAACAACATCCCGCCGCATATTTTGGTTATGACGGCTACGCCCATTCCACGCACACTCGCCATGACGCTTTACGGAAACCTCGATGTGTCGATGATTGATGAAATGCCTCCGGGGAGAAAACCGGTCAAAACGCTACATTTTTTTGAATCGAAACGGTTGCGGGTACTGGGATTTATGCGCGAGCAAATTAAAAAAGGACGGCAGGTTTATGTGGTTTATCCGCTGATTAAAGAGTCGGAGAAATTTGATTTAAAGAATCTGATGGACGGTTACGAAAATATGCTTCGCGATTTCCCGGAACCGGAATACCATGTAAGTGTGGTTCATGGTAAGATGAAACCCGAAGACAAGGAATTTGAAATGCGACGTTTTGTGAAGGGAGAGACGCACATCATGGTTTCCACCACGGTGATAGAGGTGGGCGTGGATGTACCGAATGCTTCGGTGATGGTCATCGAAAATGCCGAACGTTTTGGCCTGTCGCAGTTGCATCAGCTTCGGGGACGCGTGGGGCGGGGCGCTGACCAGTCGTGGTGTGTGCTTATGTCGGGGAACAAGCTCTCCAACGAAGGGCGGAAAAGGTTAGAGATAATGGTCGCCACCAACGATGGTTTTGAGATTGCCGAAGCAGACCTTAAACTGCGAGGTCCCGGCGACATTCAGGGAACGCGACAATCCGGCATGCTTGATTTTCACATTGCCAACCTCGCAAAAGATGGAGAGATGATTGCCCGGACAAGACAAATTGCCATCGGTATTCTGAACGATGACCCTCGTCTGCAAAAACCGGAAAACGGGCTGCTTAACCGCGAAATGCGGCAACGGTTTAAAGGAAAAACGCTTTGGACAAGGATTTCATAAATTTTTTCATTTGCCCACCACCGTAAACCATTCTGAAATACTTCTTCCGTTTTGATCCACTACGGTGAGCAGATGGCGACCTTTGGGCGGGATAAAAGCCAGCCGGTGTACATTTTTTGTCTCCCCGAGATAGCTGTGGTCAAGGTTCCAAAACAGCGTGGTACCCGGATTTTGGTGTGAAACTTCAAAAACTACTTTTTCCTTTTTACCATCTGCATCGCGGGGAATAAAAATTTTGGTTCCGGGACGCGGATAGATAAACGCCATGACGTGATTTTCACCCGGCGGGGCACAACCTGGTTTCCAGGGTGGCATCATCTTGTACGAAGGATGTGTTTTGTGATAATACCATTCCTGCACCGGGGGCAACACAAACCAGGCCACCTTTTTCATTTCGTTTACCGAAGCACACCGCTGGCTGAGACGATATTTCTCCTCTTTGTCGGTAAAAATAATTTTGTGATACGGACATATTTTTGCGCGTATGCCGTTTTTAAAAGCCAATATAGTGTCAGTTTCCGGGCAAAACCGCGAAGCCCTGTAGCCACTCTGACGGCAAACCACTATTTTCCTCATTTCATCTTCCGGTCGTTGAAATTGCCTGTCGGGTTTTAAAAGATCAAATACATCGAACATGATGGGTGCTGCATAAGAGGTTCCGGTAAGTCCCGTGCGACCTTCCCCATCGGCATTGCCCACCCACACGCCCACCACATAACCGGGAGTGGAACCGATGGCCCAGCCATCTTTAAAACCAAAACTGGTTCCCGTTTTCCAGGCAATGGGTGCTGCTGTGTTGAAATATTCCCATCCCTCTTCCGAACCCGGGCGATGTACCTGATACAATGCCTGATAGGTTTCCCAAATGGCCCCGGCATGAACAGGCGGAGAAGCCGACACGGCAGGCTCTTTGTCTTTCTTCACCATTTTCATTTCTGTTACAAGCGGACCATATTCTTTGCCGGTATATTTTCCGTAGAAACGGTTGTAATTCAACACCGTTTGAGCCATTCCCGCATAAGCAGCAGTCAGTTCCCACAAAGTGGCTTCCCCGCCACCAAGAATAAGCGTAAGTCCGTAGTAATCAGCTGATTTTGTAAAGGTGGTGAAGCCCATACGTTTCAACAGATCTATAAACCGTCCGATTCCATAATCGCGCAGCAAATAAATGGCCGGCACATTGCGCGAACGCGACAACGCCTGTGCAGCAGGAACGGAACCTTCAAAAACCAAATCGTAATTTTGAGGGTGGTAATTTTTAAAATAGCTGGGGATATCGGGGATCAGACTGTTTAGCAGAATCTGGCCATCGTCGATGGCGGCGGCGTAAAGCAAAGGTTTCATAATGCTGCCCGTACTGCGCGGGGAACGTATCATGTCGTTGGCTTCGCCGTGGTTTCCGGCGCTTCTTGCATTGCCCACATATACCAGTACGTTTTTGGTTTCAGGTTTGACCACCAGCACGGCAAGATTATAAATTTCATTTTGGCTGTATTTTTTTTCATAAGCAGTTACTATCCTGTTCACAGCATGTTGCAGATGCCCGTCTAAAGTGGAATAAATTCTGGTGCCTTCCCTGTGTTTTTTGAAATATTCGAGCAGGTGCGGGGCTTCATCAGGCAAATAGTGCGGTTTTATTGGGATTTTCTCCAGCAGCGAAAGGCGATAGTCGGTGCTGTCCATATCGCCGGTTTCATAAAGTTGTTTCAGCAGACGGTTTCGCTTGCGCAAAAGCAGATTACGGTTTTTGCCCGGATGAATTAACGAAGGGGCATTGGGCAATACGGCCATCAGAGCAGCCTCAGCCCAGGAAAGTGTCATGGGACTACGTCCGAAATAGCGCCATGCCGCTGCATCCAGCCCCACCACATTTCCACCAAAAGGGGCATGGGAAGCATACAGGTTGAGAATCTCCTTTTTGGAATATTTGGTTTCCAGTGCCATAGCGAGATAAATTTCCCATATCTTTTCGGTAATGGTACGTGGTTTCCCTTTTCGCGATAAGCGGATGACCTGCATGGTAAGGGTGCTTCCACCCCGGACAATTTTGCCGGCTTTTATGTCAGCGATGAGTGCATGGAAAGCCGATACCGGATTGAATCCAAAATGGCGGTAAAAATACCGGTCTTCAAATTGCAACAGGGCTTTTTTGTATTTATCGGAAAGGGTATCCGTTTCAGGAAAACGCCATTGTCCATCGGCAGCAATACGCGCCCCAAGCATGTTTCCCTGCCTGTCGAACAACACGGTTGAATAAGGATCATGAAACAGCGGTGAAGGCAGAAAAAGCCGTCCGGAAAACGGAATGGCAAGCAAAACGACAACCAAAACGGCCGTGATTTGCCACAACTTTCTCTTTTTTCTTTTTTGCATGATTTTGTATTGAGAGATTTGTTATCCCGAAAAGAAGTCAATTCCGGCATCTTAAAACTTAATAATCATTTTGTTGTTTTATCCGTAATACCTTTCAAATTCATGGCCATGTATAAAGGCAATGAAATCAGGTTGTAATTCAGTTTCTTTTTTTCTCCATGTAAACTGACAACAGTGGATAATCCGTTACCAAGCGAGGGTATATCGGTATTTAAACGAATGCCGGTATCTTCTTTTTTCTCAGCAAGATAAACCTGTAATGATTTTAAAGTGCCTGTTTTGCCTGCTTTAACTTCTATAGGGGAAATCCTGTTTCCGATTTGAAACAGAAAATCTATTTCGGCACTGGCATTTTTTGCTTCCCTTGCCCAATAATAAAGTTTTGCATCCTCATAAAATTCAAACGAAGAGATTAATTCCTGTCCCACAAATTGTTCCGCCAAAGCGCCTTCAAAATCAGTAATCAAATTCCGGATATCGGCAAGTTTTATTTTGGCTGTATGGCATACCAATCCGATATCCAAAAAGACGGGTTTAAAAACATTATTGTCAACATATTGGTTAATGGGAACTTTGGATGACTTGGTTTTTCGTACCAAATGAATGATACGACTTAATTCCAGTTTTAATAAAGCTTCTTTAAGATAACCGGAATGTACTTTGTTGTTAATAGCCGAATATTTGATTTTTCTTCCAATGTTTCTCGCTGCATAATTCAGGCAATCTTTCAGATATTCCTGCTGTTTGCGTGTACCATATTTGGCAAAATCATATTGAAACGAAGTTAAAATGGACGTGTGTACTTTTTCTACTTCTATTAGATTTTTTGTTTCCAAAAATACTCTGACAGCTTCGGGCATTCCTCCAATGAAGAAATACATCCGCAAATATTCTGTGATTTTCTGATGGACTACCTTGCCGTATGGTTTGCCAAATGAAAAGTTACGGATATAGTTTACCAGCTCTTCCTGTTTGCTGGCTATCAAAAATTCATTGAAGGTAAGTGGAACCATATAGGCAAATTCTATTCGTCCTACAGGCATTGAATAGGCCATTTCATTGAGTGTATGATCCAGTAACGAGCCGGCGGCAATAACATGTAAACCGGGCATTTGTTCATAAAAATAGCGTAAAGCAACCAAAGCCTCCGGTGTAGTTTGTATTTCATCGATGAAGAGCAGCGTTTCACCTTCAATTACCGGAATTCCGTAAAGTGCAGTAAGTTCGCTAAGGATGAGTTCCGGATGTTTACTTTGGAAAATTTCCCGAGTATTTTCTTCCTGTTCGACGTTTATTTTCAGATAATATTTAAATTGCTCTTTACCAAATTTATCAACAGCATACGTTTTACCTACTTGTCGGGCACCACGAATAACAAGCGGTTTGCGGTGGGAGGTGTCTTTCCACTCTTTCAAATAAGTGTCAAAAAAACGTTTCATCTTTTCCTGCAAAGATATAAAAAATCAAAACATTATTGGATTTTAGACTTTTTAATCCAAAACACCATTGGATTTTGGATGTAATTCATCCAAAACACTATTGGATTTTGGATGTTCTACTGCTTTACCTCCACCGTTCCGCCTCCTGCAACAGCGTGTATGGTATGATTGTACATGGCCTGGCACGATACGGGCGATATAAAATAGCTTCCCGGATACGAGGCGTTGAGCAATAGGTAAAACCGCTTTAATCGCTTGTATTTCAAGCCAAAGAAAATATTGATACGGTCATCGCGGATGTCGAGATAATTATAAGAGGAGGATTTCAGGTCGTTGCCAAGGTCCAGCATCCGGGTGTTGAGAATTTCCCATCCCGATGGAACAATAAAACGCAATGCCAGATTATCGTAGTTTATGAGCGATGGATTGACAACTTCTATTTTTACATAGAAATCTTTTCCCTGCGGGAGATGTGTTACCGCAATAGAATGTCCATCCATGTCGTAGTATGTTACATTCAGGTTTAGATTTTGCTGCTCATTTACCGTTTTTCCCGGCAGGGGAACTCCGGAGGTTTCCACATTGACAAAAAGCATTTGTCCGGAAGTATTGGTAATGGTCAGAGTTTTCCCCGGCAACGGCTTTGTCTGGTGAACAAAAACCGGCTTATCGTATCTTACTGAAGCTTCATCTTTTGCATAGCGATAAGAAAATGCAAATGGCTGGTTATTCGGGTTGTTACCCGTAAAAAGAGCCACGGAATAAAGTGCAAAAGCGGTGGTTTGTGTACTCATCCACTGGTCGCTGCCAAGGGTTTTAGCCAACGCCTGGAAGATTGTGAAAGCAGTGGTTTGGTTACCCAAAAGCAGGTAGGTTTCCAGTGCCATGGCATAATCACGAATTTGAGAACCCCAATTATAATCCCAATAGCGTTGTTCTTCCGAAACTGTCCATGATACATTACGAATAAGTTTCTTTGCCGTAGATTTCTCGTTGATGAGTGCATACGCTGCTGCCAATCGCAGGGTGGCTGCATTGGAAAGATGGTTCATTTCGCGCATGCGGTTCATGGCACTCATGGCCGGTTTGCCTGCACGTGCCAACGTATAAAGACGGTATGCCTGATTCAGATCGTTGTGATATCTGCCGTAGCGGTCAGGTTTTCCGACCCAGTCGTTGGCTGCTTTTTGCTGATACGAAAGCCATTTGTTGAGCATTTCAGTCGGAACATAATAGCCCGATTCTTTGGCCGAAAGCAGAAAATGACCGGCATAGCTCGTGCCCCAGTCGTTGGCATATTGTCCATCGGGCCAATAGGTAAATCCGCCGGAATAGGTTTGAAAACCTGCCAACCGCTTAATGGCACGGGTGATATTGTCTTCGGTTTCAGCCTGCTGTTTTCCCGAAAGGGAGGTCAGCTTGTGGAGATAAAGTTGCGGAAACACGGACGAAACAGTTTGTTCCACACAGCCATAGGGATAATGAATGAGATAATCGAGCCTTTTTTGCAGGTTCACCGGCGGAATTTTGGAAATGGTAAATGTAAGAGATGTTCCGGTGGCACCGGCCATAAATGTGGGTGTTGTCTTCAATGTTTTTCCAGCTTTAAGCGGATAATTTATGGAATGATAGACTCTTTGGTTCGGGTTGCGGATACTGATGTGGATATTGTATGTGGCTTTTTCGTTACCGGAAGTAACGGTTAAAACAGCTTTACCAATTCCGGTGTGGGGAGATACGCTTACTTCCACGAAAGCAATTTTCTGGCCCGGATGGTCAAAATCAATTGTTTGTTTTGCGTTTCTCACCTTGAAAAGGTCGTTGGTTGTAACCTGTAGTTGTACCTTTTTAATGGCTTTTTCCATAGCAAAAACGGTTACCGGCAGTTTCAATGTTTCGCCCGGCACGAGAGTACGTGGCATGGAGGCCAGCACCATAAGAGGTTGCCTGACGGTAACGGTTTTTTGTGTCGAACCATAAGCACCATTGTTGCCGGCCACTACCATCACTCTGACCGAACCCATGTAATTGGGCATCTTCAGGTTATGGGTTTTCCCACGACTTCCTTTTTTCAGCGTGAAAGGGCCGAGAAAAGTAACGACCGGTTTGAAACGGTTCAGCTTTTTACGACTTAGCTCACGTACGGAGTTACCGCCGCCTATGGCAAAAACCTGCAACAGCCGTCCGCCGTAAGCACCGATCACATCATCATAATAATCCCATGTGTTGACTGCGAGGGCTTCTTTTTTATAAAAATAATCGTGTAACGAAGGTGTTTTAAAATGGGTTAAATCCAACAATCCATCGTCCACAATGGCCAGTACATACGTCATTTTGCGGCCGTTGGCTTCGCTGACTTTTATACGATAATCCGATTCAGGACGAATCTTATCCGACATGCTAATAACAGGTTTCAGGAAAGTTGCCGGGTCTTCCACCATAACCGGTATCACACCATACGAACGAATGGGCAGATCGTTTTTAGTTTGTAAATGAGGCTGGATAACGGAAACAAAAGCATAGATATTGGGGGTCATTTCTTTGGTGGCCTTAAACTTCAGAACGGTTTTGTCTCCTTTGGTTTTTATCCACCACGTTTTGATGATACGGTTATTTTTTTCAAGACTCACCAATGCATTTGCTCCTGCCGGAGAAGGAAAACTGAGTGTAACCTCATCGCCCGTAAGGTATTTTGGTTTGTCGGTGGAAAGGCTCAGCAGGGTGGCATCGCCACGGGAGCGGTTGCCGCGGTCATATGACGAAGGCCAGTCAAAATATACAACCATGCCCGCACTGTGTCCTCCTTTCAGATCGGTTACACGTACAAAATATCTTCCCCATTGGGGATTTTTTACATTGAAATAAAAAGTGCCTTTCCCGTCTCGGGTGCTGATAACTTTGCTAAAAATCCTGTCCTTATAATGCCGGCTGATGTAGGAAGCAAGGTTGTTGCTGCTGCTATTGTACCACCAGCTCCAATTCAATTTATAGATTTCTACTTTTAGCCTGTTGTCTGAAATTTTATGACCATTTTCATCCAAGGTAACTACCGTAAACTTTTGGTTTTTACCGGTTTCGATATAACCACCAACACTCGTTTCAGGTGCACGAATACCTACAAAAGTGTTAAAAGGCGCATAGGAAAAACTTTTCTGGTCGATACTGAATCGTCCGCCGGCCTCAAAAACTTTGGTAACAAAAGTGAGGTTGATCATGCCGGGCAAACCATTACTTTCAGGTAGTTCTGCTTTAAAATGGGCCAGCCCTTTGTCGTTGAGCCGGCTATTGAATACCTGCTTTTCATCCGGTTCAAAATACTTCCCCGGATCGTCAAAAACGAAGTTTTTATACCCTTTAAATATCGTTTTTTTGGAGGCAATACTTTCGGTAACCTGCGCTTTCAGTCCGGAAGCCACTCCGCCGGTCAGCCACCTCGCCGTAAGCGTAATTATTCTATTACTTTTCGGTGTAAATCGGTTTCCTGCGATTATCATATTTATTTTCAGCCTGTTGGGAAGCACAGTTTCCACCCGCAGATTTTTGGTAAACCGGTTGTTACCGATATTTACCACAGCCCGCCACACACCTGTGGGCGCATCCTGCCGGGTAGGAATCCGGAACACATAAAATCGGTTGACTCCCTGTGTGGTGGTTTCGGTAAAAACTTTTTTGTTACGTGCGTTGAATACGGTCATTTTTACCGGATAACCGGCAGGCAGGGTTTTCAGTTTGTCCTGCAAAACAAAAGTCAGAAACAGCGTGTCGCCCGGTCGCCAGACGCCCCTTTCGCCGTAAATAATCCCTTTTAAACCGTTGTTCGGTTTGACTCCTTCGGTATTAAACTTACTGTAGGATAGCGCATTGCCGCCTGTCAGCTTCAGATAAGCAAACTGATTCGCGTGTTGGGCAATGAGTAGAAAGGGTTCTTTGTTCATGCTTACGCCGGCTTCCCCCTTTTTATTGGAAACGGTTTCGGTTAATTTTTGGTTTTGGAAAGAATAAAATGTCAGTTTGACGTTGCTTATTGCTTTGCCGGAAAGTAAGTCGCGGGTAAAAATTTTGTATTGGTGGTTACCGGAATTTTTCACGGTCAGCCCGATGTTGGTGGCGAGGAAATTTTTGGTTTCAAAACGGGAAGAATTGTAAAAAGAATTTTCGCACGGATCATTCCTTTTCATCCAACGATAATCTTTGGGATAATAATAGTTCGAGGTGAAATAAGCCGTGCTGTCCGAAAAATTGTCAGCAGTGTCTTTCCCGGCACAATCCAACAGGGAATATTTTTTGCGAAAATGCAATCCGATACGGTAAACGGCACCGGGGTCGGCTTTGATCATTTTGCTAAGGTCGATGGCATAACTTTTCCATTTGTTATCGGCCGGCTGGTTTTTTCCGGTTAGCACAATTTTTTCGTGATGGATAAACTCACCCACCCGTTTAAACGACCAGCTGTTGTCGCTTTTCAGATTGTTTTCCTGCATGAATTGAACAAGGTTGTTGGCATAGATTTTAAAAACTACCACGTCCACAGCCTGCAGGTTCATGGTTTCAAAAGGAATGATCCATTTTTTGTTTCCCGTAAGGATATTTCCCTTTCCGATAAACCGGACGGCAGGCGGTGCCATTTTAAAATAGGGTTCTATAACATAATCTCTGTCAAGGCTTTGGCCGCTGATATTCCGGATACTTTTTTTAATAATAATCTTATGGCTTCCATCCAGTTGAGTTTTGGGAAATATCTTTATAGTGTTGTTGTAAACAGATAGGTCTGCTTTGGTGCCATCCTGAAAATAGACCAAACCATCAAGATTCCGGCCGGAGGATAGCCTGTCGGAAAAAGTCAGCTCAAGGTGCAATTGGGGCTTTTCGACGAGGTTGTATTGCAGAAAAGTAAACCGGTTGGCGGGAGGAACGGCAAATGATTTGCTGAGGTTGTTTTTTGCCCCAAGCATCTTCCCGTCAAGAAAAATGGTAACGGTTTCCTCTTTGTCGGTTCGCTCAACACTATCCACGGTAAACCGGAACGATGTATTGTCCGCAGGAGACAAGGAAACAGGCAGTTTTTTGTCGCCCTGTTTTGCCATAAAAGCTTTTTTCAGTGTTCCGGCATTCAGGCTTCCGGAAGCATGGATGAGTCCCGTAATTCGGGTAAGTTTTTTATTCTTTTCCGGATATGGCGACAGGTTGTGGAATTCGAGGCCAATTTCCAACGGTGCTGTTTTCAGTGTAAATTGGAAAGTTTTGCTGGCGGGATGGTTGAAGATTTTGGAGAGATGTACGGTAACCTGATAGGTTTCGTCGTAAGCCAACGGTTTGTCCGGTTGGAAAATGATGGTTATGGGCGTTACCTGAAACAGCCGGCCTTTCACAGCGGGATGGAGAGCGATAACCTGACTTTTGGTTGTTTCCGACAATCCTTTCAGCAGTTCGGGTACTTTGGTAAAGGTGATGGAAACGGCCTCACCGGGTTGAAAATTGGTTGTGGCGGGATAAGAAGCAAGGAGTTTTTCGTGTGTTTGTGTCCGGTTGTTATTGCAGGATACTGTCAGTAAAACCAACAACGATAACACTGTCCATTTTAAAAAAAATCGTGATTTCATAGAAAAGATTTAAAATATTGCTGATAAGAAAACTTTCATTCAAAGCTGATGTGTTACGGTTAATGAATATCATCGCTGGATAGTTTTCCGGTAACATGACAAAGATACGAAAAACAATTCGGTTTTAAAATGGGGGGTAGTAAAGTTAGCCTGATGTTGCCTGATGTCAGCGAGAATTTGGCAAGCTAAACAGCCTTCGAATTTCATAACCGGAAAGAAATCATTATTTTTGCTAAAAAAGGTTATGCAAACCATTCGGCTACGTATAAACGATAAAATTTATAAACATCTAATGTGGTTTCTGAAACGTTTTAATAAAGAAGAACTTTAGGTAATCCATGAAGATGATGAATTTCTTTCAATTCAGGAATATTTAAATAAAGAACTTGAAAAGATTGAAAACGGAACATCTGAATCTATAACAATTGAACAGTTAGATGATGGGAAAAGGCTATTGAAGTATTCGGTTTTACAAAATATGAAGATAATCTTTTCCAATAGTACCTACCGGCGCGCGAATGTTTCGCGTGCTTTAGCCTGAATAATTTATAAGTTTTTTAAAAAAAACCTTGCCGCTTTAAAAATAGTTGTACATTTGCACAATCATTCAAATGAAAAGCATAATGAGCAGTGATGTTTGCGACATAACAATTATTCATCAGGAAGTGGTTGACCGTGTGGCCGGAGAAATGGCGAAAAGCCCTTCGGCAACGACCATGGCCGAGTTTCTGAAAGCACTTGCTGACCCGACCCGGTTGAAAGTGATACAGGCTTTGCGCCATTCGGAACTCTGTGTGTGCGACCTGACAGCTTTGGTCGGAATTTCGGTTTCGGGGTTATCACACCAGCTCCGTTATCTTCGCAACAAAAACATCGTGAAATTCCGCAAAGAGGGCAAACTGGCTTACTATTCTCTTGCAGACGACCATGTTGGTCAGATTATTGATTTGGTTTCTAAACACATTAACGAATAATGAAAAAGGTTTTTGCTGTCATATTATCCCTGACTATTTTGGTGCTTTCGGCAGTTCCGTGCAGTGACCAAAATGATATGCCCGGGCAGCAAACGCAAACAATGGTTCTTAGTGTTGAGCAATCCTCCGGCTTTGCTTTCGACATCTGCAATCCCTTTTTCTTTTGCCATACCGGAAACAGTGCCTTTGTGCAATCGGATGCCTCTTTCATGGAATTTATTTCCACGCCGGTACGCCTTTTTTCTGAAAATCCGGTTTTTGTTGACATTCCGGTTTATTCCTTTATCTGGCATCCGCCAAAAGCTTAATCATTTAATTACTACATACCCGTCTTTGCGAGCCATTTTCAGGAAGCGTTGCGTGCAGGGAATGACGTGGCAATCTCTCTTTTTTAATGTTTACTGCCATTAAGAGACTATTTCTCACTCTTCCCGCCTGTCTTCCCAACATCCTCGCAATAACGCTCAAATCAGAATCTTATCTTATTACTAAAACCTATTAGAATTCAGATATAAGTTAAATATCTCAAACTAAACAGAACAAAGATGATTAACAAAATAATCGCATTTTCAATAAAAAATAAATTTATCGTCAGCCTTATGCTTTTCGCGCTGATTGGTGTGGGCATTTATTCGATGACGACGATAAACCTCGGCTCTGTCCCTGACATTACCAACAACCAGGTGCAGGTCATCACGGTTTCGCCCACACTTTCCACCGAAGATGTGGAGCAGTTTGTAACTTATCCGGTAGAGCTGGAAATAGCCAACCTGCCGGGAATACAGGAAATCCGTTCCATCTCCCGTTTCGGATTATCGGTGGTAACCATTGTTTTCAAAGACAACATGGGAACGTATCTGCCGCGACAGGTAGTTCAGGAAAAACTCAATACGGTAAAGGAAGAAATTCCTGCCCAGTTCGGGGAGCCGTTTATGGGTCCCATTACCACCGGTCTGGGAGAAATTCTGCAATATACCATCAAAGCCAAACCGGGCTACGACACGGTTTACACACCGCAGCAATTACGCACTATTCAGGATTGGATTGTCAAACGTCAGCTGGCGTTGATTCCGGGCGTGGTGGAAGTCAACTCATTTGGCGGCAGCATAAAACAGTATGAAATTGCCCTGAACCCGGAAAAGCTGAACGCCATGAATGTCTCCATTGCTGAAGTGTTTGAAGCACTCGAAAAAAACAATGTAAACACAGGGGGCGCTTATATCGAACGAAATCACATGGCCAATTTTATCCGTGGCGAAGGACTTGCCCGCTCACTTGACGATATTAGAAATATTGTGATCCGAAACAACAACGGAATTCCCATATTGATAAAAGATGTGGCCGAAAAGGTGCATTTTGGTCATAATGTCCTTTATGGCGCGGTTACCCAGGATGGTCACGAAGCTGTTGGGGGAATGGTGCTGATGCTGAAAGGTTCAAACCCGAATGCGGTCATTCAAAATGTGAAAGAGCGATTGAAAACGGTCCAGAAGTCGCTGCCCGAAGGGTTGGTTATTGCGCCTTTTCTCGACCGGAGCAACCTGATTAAACGAACCACCTCCACCGTGGCCAAAAACCTCATCGAAGGCTCACTCATCGTCATTTTTGTGCTGGTGTTACTATTAGGAAGCCTGCGTGGCGGACTGATAACTGCTTCCGTCATCCCGCTGGCGCTGTTGTTTGCTTTTATACTGATGAAGATCTTCGGCGTGTGGGCCAACCTCATGAGCCTTGGGGCCATCGACTTCGGTATTATCGTGGACGGCGCAGTAATCATTGTGGAAGGAACGGTGCACGAAATTGAAAAGAGAGTACGTGCCGGAAAGAGCAAAGTCGATGACAGAGAGATGGACGAAGTGGCTTACAAAGCTTCGAGTACCATGATGAACTCAGCCTTTTTTGGTCAGCTGATCATTCTGATTGTGTTTACCCCCATTCTTTTTCTCACGGGAGTGGAAGGAAAAATGTTTCAACCCATGGCTTACACCTTTGGCTTTGCTGTATTGGGCGCCATTTTCCTCAGTCTGACCTACGTCCCTATGATTTCCTCTTTGGTGATGAAACCCACAAAAAATAAAAAAAGCTGGTTCTCCGTGTTAGAAATAGGATTGGAAAAGCTCAGTGCAAAACTGATTAAAGGCATTCAGCGGATGTATGACCCGCTGCTACAGATTTCACTCAAACATAAACTGACAGTTCTCGGAATTGCAGTACTCATTTTTGCCAGTTCTATCTTCATCTTTTCGCGTATGGGAGGCGAATTTATTCCCGTCCTTGACGAGGGGGATATTGCCATGCAGACATTCCTGCGTCCCGGCAGCTCTCTTTCCGAAACCGTGAAACGCGAAAAAGAGGTGGAAAAGACAATACTCGCCAACTTTCCCGAAGTAAAAACCATGGTGGCTCGTATCGGGGTGGCCGATATTCCCACCGACTCCATGGGCTTTGATTATACCGATAGTTTTCTGATCCTTGAGAAAGACAAAGACAAATGGGTCTCGGCAAAAACCAAAGCAGAGCTGGTACAAAAAATCAAGGAAAAAGTATCGAAATTACCCGGGTTGAACTTTGCCTTCAGCCAGCCGCTGGAGTTGCGTTTTAACGAGTTGTTGACAGGCGTGCGTGAAGATGTGGCCGTGAAAATTTACGGCGAAGATTTGAAAGTCCTTGCCAAAAAAGGAGAGGAGGCTGCCGCCATCATCAAAACCATCCCCGGAGCAGAGGATGTGACCATGGAACGAACGGCAGGACTACCACAAATGACGGTACGCTACAATCGGAAAAAACTGGCACAATATGGCCTCAACATCCGTAAACTGAACCGCTATGTTACCTCTGCTTTTGCAGGCAGCAAAGCCGGCGTCATTTTCGAAGGAGAGAAACGTTTTGACCTCGTTATTCGTTTTGATAAAAATCACCGGAAAAGTATCAACGATTTGCGCAGCCTGTACATCGACCTGCCCAACGGCAATCAGGTTCCCATTAAAGAGGTGGCGGAGATAAGCTACAAACCCGGGCCTATGCAGATTTCGCGCGACAACACATTCCGCAGAATTTATGTGGGCGTAAACGTCCGGGACCGCGATGTGGAATCACTGGTAGAAGAGATCAAACAAAAACTGGATGCCGGACTCAACTTACCGTCAGGCTATTACATCACTTACGGTGGTGCCTTTGAGAATCTGCAACGGGCCAAAAACCG
>JAJRQN010000257.1 GCA_024280235.1 Bacteroidota bacterium
ATATTGTATTTGGAACAGGTTTTCGTGCTGCTCTTTTGAGCAAATTTATGACTTTCCGTTATGGAATAACAGGATTTAAGATGATTTAACAGATACCACAACTCATTCGGATTTGCACCGTAGCAAACTTTTGTGAAAATTATTGAATATTTTCTCAGTTTCTGCCTGTGAATTTATTTAACAGCTGAACGAAAACCACCTGTCTTGTAAAGTAGCTTTGCCAGGAATGACTACGTTCAGGCCTACAAAATAAAAGGACAGGAGATTAAACCCGGTGATATTCTTTATCATGTCTATTTCTTTTAACATTATGTAATGTTTACTTGACATTATAAATAGTTTACTTTACTTTTGTATCCGAATAAATTTAAATGTATTTGAAAATGAAAACGTATTTTCCTTTCTGTTGTAAAAGAGCCGGCACTATTATCGTCCTCATTGCTATCCTGTTTTCTATGGCTGCCGGTATTAATTCCTTTGAAAAGGGTTATGTGGAAGGCTATAATGCCGGAATGGGAATAAATAATACCAAAAAGGGTTCGGCGACCTATGAAGAGATTATTTCACCGGAGCTGAGCAATACGCTGAATTGGATAAGTATAACATTATCCTTTGGTGGTTTTCTTTTGTATATTTTTTCAAAAGAGAAAATCGAAGATGAGTTTCTTCAGAAGCTGAGATACATGAGCCTGGAAAAGTCCCTGATTTTTACATGGATTTTTGCCCTGATTCTTCTACTTATTAATAGAAGTGCCAACTTTAAAGTCTTCTATATACTTCAATTACAATTAATTGCTTACGTTCTCATATACCATTACTATAAAGTAAAATTTCAGATTAAATGATTTAAAACGAAAATTTTGAAGAACTTATTAAAAGTTGAACGGGCCAGAAAGAATATTACCCAGGCCGAATTGGCGCAACTGGTATCTGTAAGCAGACAAACCATAAACGCTATTGAGCTGGGAAAATATGTTCCATCAACCCTGCTATCATTGAAAATTGCGCATGTTTTCGCAAAAGGGGTGAATGAAATTTTTGAGCTGGAAGATTCAGACTGGACAAAAAAATAACTGAAGTCCATGCTGCAATCATCGTCCTCCCCAACTGAACTAAGTTACAGTCCCGTCAGGACGACTCAATTATTGCCTGTGAATTTATTCATAGGCAATAGGATGACTATTACCGGCCACGGCCACCAAAGTTTTTCAGAACAGCTTTGTTTATCCGCTTTGCGATAAAAGGCCCCTCGTAAATAAATCCTGTATAAACCTGCACGAGGTCAGCGCCGGCATCCAGCATTTGCAGCGCATCCTCCGGCGTAAAAATCCCGCCCGTACCGATAATCGGAAAAGCCCGCCCCGATTTTTCCGAAAGATAGCGCACCACTTGCAAGGCTCTGTTTTTAAGCGGCTTGCCGCTAAGGCCACCATTTCCAATATGGCCGACCTTTTTTCCCGAAGTTTTCAATTGCGTCCGGCCAATGGTCGTATTCACCGCCACCACGCCGGCAATACCGGTTTCCGCCACAAGCTCTATCACCTCATCCAATTGCGAAAAGTTCAAATCGGGTGAAACTTTGAGTAAAACCGGCTTCGGTGAAGACTTCTGCCGATTCAGTCTCTGCAACCGGCCCAAAATATCCTGTAACGCCGTTTTGTCCTGCAGTTCGTGCAGGTCGCTGATGTTAGGGCAACTCACATTCACCACAAAATAATCCACCACATCAAAAAGTCTTTCAAAAAGCAAAAGGTAATCTTCTGCGGCCTGTGCGTTGGGTGTCAACGTATTTTTCCCCAGATTTCCGCCAATAATCACATTCGTTTTCCGGCGCTTTTTCAGCCGGCGTAAGGCGGCATCCACTCCTTCGTTGTTAAAACCCATCCGGTTGATGAGACCCCCATCGGCAGGCAGCCGGAAAAGCCGTGGTTTCGGGTTTCCAGGTTGACCCTCAGGAGTTATCGTTCCCACTTCCACAAAGCCGAAACCAAGGTTGCCGAGAGCACCGAAAAGGCAGGCATCTTTATCAAAACCGGCAGCCACACCTACCGGATTCTTAAACTTCAACCCAATAACTTCCCGTTCCAGACGCACATCGTTCACCTCCGTAGCTTTTTGCGCCAACGCAGCCATTCCGGGAATCCTGAAAATAAATTGCAGGGAACTACTTACAAAATGGTGAACCTTCTCCGGGTCAAAGCAAAACAGCAAAGGCCTGATGAAGGTTTTGTAAAACATGTCTATTCTTTGTCGTCAGCAACCGGAGCTTCACTGTCAGCCGCCGGCTCTTCCGTGTCGGCCACTTGTTTTTCCGTGTCGGCCTCCGACTTTTCATCCTCTTTCTCCTCTTCGCTGAAATCCAGCAAATCCTTTTCCAACAGAGTGTTATACCATGTGAAAGCCTTTTTCATATCCGACACATAAACGCTGTCCTCGTCATAATCAGGAATCGCCTTTTTGAAAAGCTCCTTCAGCTGTGCCGAAGACATTTTCTTCGGATTATCCACTTTCCGGCCGTCCGTCATTTCATAAATCATCTTCAACGCGTCATGCAGCGGCAAATCCTCACCGGTCGTATAAATACTGATCTCCTGTAGCGAGCTGATGCGCTCATGCGAAAAGGCAGGCATTCTTTTTCCGTCCGTCAGCGACTCCACCACGAGGTTATTTTTTGCCTCCCCGGCCAGTTTATACAAACCCGGCTTTCCGGCAATCGACAAAATTTTGCTTAAATCCATGTTTCAATATTTTATGCAAAAATAACGCTTTCTTTTTTTACAAAATCCATTCCAAAGTGAAATAATGTTTTTTACATGCTGTTTTTAATCTTTTGGGCGGCCTTCCCACAGGCTTTCACGGGCTGTTCGCTCATAGTCCTCGCCCCAAAAGCAGGGTCAGCAATGGCATTTGCGGGGGCTTCCTCCGGTCGCCCCGCCTCTGCCTGCTTCCCAACTGCTTTGGCGCTGCGGGCTATCCGCTGCCATCCCTGCCGCAGAAAACGTTCCCAATTATATCTCCGGCAGTACTCAAATATTTCTCAACACAAAAATAAGAGCAGGATACCGGTTAACGATAAAATCCTATTTTTGCGCCTTCAAAAAACATGCAGATGAAACACTCATGATTGGTTTAAAACACACAAGGGAATGATTATCCCCAAAAAATAATCATCGGATTGAGCAGCTTGCCCCGCCTGTTGTTACAACAGCAAGCGGGGATGATAAATAAATATATGTTATTAGATAACAGTTAATTACAAAATTATAAACAAATGAAACACACATGTTTAATTTTAAACACACAGGGGGATGATTAAAGTCCGCATAGCGGACGACTCAAATGTAGCCTTGGATTTCAATCCAAGGCTATAATGACAAGGTATTTAATATCAATATTTTACAAATTTTAAACAAATGAAAAGATTGAAATGGATAGCGATGCTAACGGTTTTTATTACAGCATTTACTTTTAACGCATATGCCCGAACTTCACATAAGGATAAAGCACAGATAGCTTACAATCAGGGTAACTATAAAACAGCACTTGCCTTGTGGAACAAATCCATCTCCAGATATGAAAGACGGAACAAAGGAATTAAATGCCCATATTACACCAAAGCCGGTCTTGCGGCCCTTAAACTCGGCAAAACAGAGGAAGCCCGTGCACTTTTAGAAAAAGCTGAATATTCGGTTTCGGTTACTCCGTCCACCTTTATCGAACTCGCCAAAATCTACCGGAAAGTCAACAACCTGTCTCTGGAAATTGACGTCCTCGAAAAATACGTGAAGAAATATCCCGCCGGAAAAGCCATTCATCCCATACAGGAACGACTTTTTACCACATACGTGGAAAGCGAAAACTGGGAAGATGCCCTGAAACTTTGGAACAAACTGCCGCAGCCATTCAAAGACAATGTTACCAACAAAGCCAATCTTCTAAAAGTCAACGCCGCGCTGAAAAACACAACAGACTGCAACAAACTCGCTGCCGAAATTCTGAAATCAGCCCCTAAAAACATCATGGCACTCGACTATGAAGCCAAAAAATATTTCTGGCTTGCCGAAAATCGCTATCAGGCAGAAATGAAAGCTTACAACAAGAACAAAACCCGCCGCCAGTATGTCGAATTGCTAAAAGCATTTAAGGTGGTAACCGTCAACTTCAAAAGGTCGCTAAGCTATTTCCGGAAACTATATCCGCAGCAATCTACTTCTGCAAACGCACTTTTTCTCGGCAACATATACGCCCGCCTCAGCGATCCGGCTAAATCAAAATATTATCA
Source organism: Bacteroidota bacterium (assembly GCA_024280235.1). GTDB lineage: Bacteria > Bacteroidota > Bacteroidia > Bacteroidales > F082 > Sulfidibacterium. The sequence goes on from JAJRQN010000257.1 coordinate 4,283, forward strand.
CAATCTTGCTGACAAACTGAGAAAAGAAGGAAAATAAATACCATCAGCGGCTTCCGGGAAACACCAATCTCTTCGTTGAGCTTTCCAAACCATCAGAATATTTCCTCTTTTACCTTTTCACACTCCTACCCTTTCACCCTCATTTCTTCCCATATTTCCGTTTCCGAAAACCAATCACGACAAAAGCAAAAATCAGCATCAGCATCAATGGTGTCAACACGTTAAATAGCTGCCACTGCAGGCGCTGGCGGTTAATCTTTGTCTTGTCCAACAGCCTTAGTTTAAATTCGCGGGTACGCAACGAAATCAGGCCGGGGCCATCAGTGAGATAGTTCAATGTATTCAGAATAAACTCTTTATTACCATAAGTCTGGCGGGTAAACTGGTTATATCCCAGTGGCAACGGATAACCATCCGGAATTTTGAGCTGATTTAAAAACAAATCGCCATCGGAGACAACAATCATTTGGGTAGGCACGCTGCTTTTCCGGAAAGGAAAGACTTTACTTTTCAATCCTGACAACATCCTGTTTTTGAAATCAGAAGTAAATTTTCCACTCAGCAGCACCGCCACATCCTGCGCCGGCCCCCGAAAAAAGGCAGGTGAAGGCTTCTGTCGCAAAATGGCAAGGCTGATAATGCCGGGCACGCTCTCCACACCACAATAAGGAGACGTCTTCAGCAGAATGGTTTTCTTTACCCCTTTGATGGCCAGCGTATCTATGCTGCTGACAAAGTTCATTTCAATGCTGTTAAGGTTACGCACCACCGGCTGATTCGACCGCGGAGTAACCAACAGATAATAATACCACGGCAACATTTGTATCTGTGGCCTATTTCCGGACTGTCCCGTTCGCACCGGAATAGGCACCGCATTCAAATCGAGGAGCAGGTTTTTGTTTAGCCGCACCCCGTAAGTGAAAAGCTGCGCCTGTAATCCGAGGTTTAAGTCAATGGAAACCGTTGTCTCCGACTGCTTTATGCTGTCCATACTGGCCAGAACCGGGTCTATCAGCCAAAGCACTTTGCCACCGTACATGATGTATTGGTCCAGCATTAGTTTTTCCCTTTCGGTAAATGTCTTTTGGGGTTTGGCCACAATCAGCGCCCGAAACCGCGGAACAACACTGTCTCCTTTTCCCTTTTCCAGCAAAGGATTGGGCAAAGTGTCAATGTTCACATGTTTAAAAGCGTAATTATCATGCAGGCTGTTGAAAATGTCGGTAACACGCTTCCCTTCAGGTTCACCCTGACCGGTAAGATACGCCAGCGATGGCTTCTTCTGCTGCTCCAGTTTATGAATCGCGTTGACAAAAACAAATTCCAGATTTTCGATGGAATGATTCAACACCTCATCGGGCGGAATGTTTCGCTCATTACTGAGCAGCAAAACCGGAATCTCCTGTCCCTTGTATTGCAGGATAGCGCCCGGAAAAATAGTTTGTTGTTCCAGTCCGTTTTTTGTTTTTACCTGTAAATTGGTGGGACTTAATCCTTTGTCTATCAGCTGTTGGTAAAAATGCATCCTTTTTTTTGGATTTGCGGAGCCGGAAGGATTCACAAAGCGAAACCGGATTTGGTTGTTGTATGCCTGAAGCTCCTCCAACATTTCGCGGGTTTGCGTGGCAAGCCGCTTGAAACCGGCAGGGAAATCACCTTTCAGATAAACCGTACAGGTCATCCGTTCATTTAGATGTTTCAGTATCTTTTTGGAAACTTTAGCCAGCGTAAACCGTTTGTCGGTGGTCAGATCAATACGTGTAAAATAAAGCGAACCAAGATAATTGGCAGCTACAATGAGCAAAACAACCGCCAACAACCGCTTCCTGTATTGCTTTCTGATATTTCCCTTCGGAGAAACAGCCTGTTCTTTCATCTCCATTTCCTCCTTCCCAAAACGCTAACACTCAGGTAAAGAAAAAACAGGTTCAGGCTCAAAAAATAAATCACATCACGCGAGTCGATAACCCCCCTGCTCATGGAGGCATAATGGGCACCAATACCGAGCGACTGAACAAACAACACTGTACTCCCGAAAAATGGTGCAACAAAATCAAATCCCATGTAAACGAAAGCACTGAGAACCACGGCGGTTAGAAAAGCAACAATAGGATTACCGGTGAGTGAAGAAGAGAAGATACCCATGGCGGCAAAAGCAGATCCGAGAAAAAGCAAGCCGATAAAAGATCCCCAAAAGCCGCCGGAATCAATGTCGCCAACCGGAAATCCTAACCGGGAAACAGAATAATAATAGATCAGCGTGGGGAGAAGAGACAAAACCACGAGTGTCAAAGCAGCGAAGTATTTGGAGAGAATAACTTTTGTGTCGCTCAGCGGGCGAATAAGCAACAACTCCAATGTGCCACTGCGTTTCTCTTCGGCAAGGCTGTTCATGGTAACAGCAGGAACCAGAAACAGAAAGACAAAGGTGCCAGGCTGAAAAGACCGTTCAGGTTGGCATAACCATTATCAGGCACATTAACACCGGAAGGGAAAACCCACAAAAAAAGGCCGGTTACCGCAAGAAAGATACCGATAACCACCCATCCGGTGATGGCGCTTAAAAATCCAAGAATCTCTTTTTTGTACAACGCTCCCATGGAATGCTTTTACTTTTGGTAACGCAAAAATACGGTTTTTAGGGTGCGGGAAGGAAATTGGAAGATGGATTTTGAAGTTTCGTCCAGTGGAAAGAAAGAATTATTGACGCGGCGCAACTCTTTCAGGCAATGGTAATATATCAACATAAGATGCAGCAGGCTCCGAAGGAGTTCCGAAGGAAGATGGCAGCGGATAGCCCGGAGGCATCAGCACTAATTGAAGCTTAGCATACAAAAGCGACGAAGAAGCTCATTGTTTCGCTTAGCTGAAAAGTACTGATGCTGAAGACCATAAGCGGACAGCCCGATACGGTTGGCGCCGGCCTTGCGCGAGGAAACCGTAGCTGCCAATAAAAAAGACACCTTATTTAATAGTGGCTATCGTTGCCGTAATAAAATTTCATACTTTTGAACATGCAGCTATCGGACAGGTATAAAACCATAAGAGGCGGTTCTGAAGGGCTTTACAAAGAGAAGGGAAGTAAGTTTATTGCCCGCGCTTTCCATGTGGAGAAAGAGGAGGAGGCAAAGGATTTTCTTTTGCAGATGAAAAAGGAATACCATGACGCGAGGCATCACTGTTATGCATTCAGGATTCAGCCTGAAGATGAATTCTATAGAAGTAGCGACGATGGGGAGCCTTCGGGAACAGCGGGGAAACCAATCCTGAATCAGATACTCTCAGCAGAATTATTTGATATAATTATCGTTGTGATTCGCTATTTTGGTGGTACCAAACTGGGTGTTCCAGGTTTAATACGTGCTTACAAAACGGCAGCGCATGATGCTATTGAGCAAGCGGAAGTTATTATTCCCGTTATTACGCGTAAGATGACACTTTCTTTTGACTATCCGCAAATGAATCGGGTAATGCGTATTGTAAAGGAAGAGAATCTACATGTTCTGAAACAGGATTTTTCATTAAGTTGTGAACTTGTTTTAGTTGTAGAAAGAAACCGGGAGGAGATTGTTGCAGAAAAATTTAAAAGAATATATGAATTAACAGTGAAATGATAGATTATCAGGACTTTTGAGTTTCGGCAAGTTGTTGCAGCATTTACGACAAAAAAAAACAAAAGTCAATAGGTTTTTTCCTTTTTTTTGCACCAAATATGTTCTTTCTTTGTTAAGAAATTATTAAGGAGTTCCTATTGAATTTTAGCTTGATTTTTAGCGGATTATAATTCAGTTGTTAATAAAAAGATTAATTGTTGATAAAAATTTTACCAGCGAATGAAAAAAAAACATGATGAGGTTTGGGAAAGATGTCTCGCCGTAATAAAAGATAACATTCCCTACCAAAGTTTCAAAACCTGGTTTGAACCTATTGTACCATTAAAAGTTGAAAATAACATCTTGGTCGTTCAAGTGCCGAGTCAGTTTTTCTATGAGTGGCTTGAAGATCATTATATTGATCTGCTAAGAAAAACGATTAAGCGTGAGATGGGGTCTTCAGGACGACTTGAGTACAGTATTATCATGGACAGATCTCAACTGGATCAAAAAAAACCTGTAACAGTAAATTATCCGGCTACCAAGCAGGGAAACGTACGTAACAAACCAGTCAACATGCCCCTTGATTTGAACAGAGGCCGATCACGTGAAATTCCAAATCCGTTTATCATCCCCGGACTGAAGAAGCTTAAAATTGATTCGCAGCTGGTAAGCACTTATTCTTTCGACAATTTTGTGGAGGGCGACTGCAACAGGCTGGCTCGTTCAGCCGGATGGGCAGTTGCCGAAAACCCGGGAAAGACTGCTTTCAATCCGCTTCTTGTATATAGTCAGGTGGGGCTTGGTAAAACTCATCTTGTTCATGCCATCGGACTTCAGGTGAAAGCTAACTTCCCCGAGAAAACCGTTCTGTATTTACAGACCGAGCAGTTTATCAATCAATTTATCGATTCGGTTAGAAATAACAATCAAAACGATTTTGTGCATTTTTATCAAATGATTGATGTGTTGATTTTGGACGATATTCAATTTCTGGCCGGAAAAGAGAAAACTCAAGATATTTTTTTCCATGTTTTCAACCATCTTCACCAAAATAACAAACAAATCATCCTCACATCGGATAAGCCTCCTGTGGAACTGAAGGGGATGGAGCCTCGCCTGCTGTCGCGTTTCAAATGGGGGCTGGCTGCCGACCTTCAGGTTCCCGATTTGGAAACCAGAATTGCTATTTTGCAACGAAGACTTTATACCGATGGTATTGAGATGCCTTATGAGGTAATCGAGTACCTAGCATACAATATCTCTACTAACATTCGGGAGATGGAAGGCGCCCTGATTTCCATCCTTGCTCAGGCTTCGCTAAACAAAAAGACCATTACTCTGGACCTGGCAAAACAGATGATTGATAAGTTTGTAAAAAATACTACCCGTGAAATTTCTATCGATTATATCCAAAAAGTGGTATGTAATTATTTTGATATTTCGTTGGACCTGATAAACTCTAAAACAAGAGAAAGAGAGATTGTTCAGGCGCGGCAACTTGCCATGTTTTTTTCTAAAAAGCATACCAAAAATTCACTGGCAACCATTGGACTTCAGTGTGGTAATAAAGACCATGCCACCGTTTTGCATGCCTGCCGTACCGTCAATAATCTGATTGAAACGGATCGCCGGTTCCGCATTTATGTGGACGAAATAGATAAAAAGCTGAAGATGTAATCATTCAGTATCAAAAAAAATCCTGTAAAGCTTTGTTTTGCAGGATTTTTTTTGCAAAACCGCATGGAAACAGGGATTGTATCAGAAATTTTTTGTACTTTAGGGCAAAATATTAATCAATACGTAAACATTATGAATGTGTTATTTGTAGATTTGGGAAATGTGTGTCGTTCTCCGTTGGCCGAAACGATTCTGAAAAAAAAATTCAAGGAAAATAATATTGAAGGAAAAGTTGATTCGGCAGGTTTTGAGTCTTTCAATATTAATGAACCACCGGACAAACGAGTGTTTGAAGTTGCGAATAAGTATGGCTTTTCACCAGAGGGCAAAGCACGGATATTTCTGAAAGAAGACTTCCACATTTTCGACAAGATTTTCGTCATGGATGCCAAAAATTATAATGATGTTATGGCTCTTGCCAAAACAGATGAAGAGAAAGCCAAAGTAGATTATTTGTTGAATACTTTGGAAGATGGAAAAAACAAAACAGTTCCTGATCCATACAACAGCGGCATAAAAGATTGCGAAGCCGTTTTTAAATTATTAGAAAAGGCCACAGACAAGATTGTCGATATGGCAAAAACTAATGTGTGATCATGTGAAATGGAATACCCTTCACAAAATCAGATAGTATCCGCTGCCCGGCGGATAGCTTTTGGAATTCATCGCACACCTGTTTTGCAGTCAGCTTTTCTGGACAACAGGTTTGAATCTGTCTTGTTTTTTAAATGTGAGAATTTTCAAAAAGCAGGGGCTTTCAAATCAAGGGGCGCTGTGAATGCCATTTTTTCTCTTAATGATAAGGAAGCCCAAAAGGGAGTGGCTACACATTCTTCAGGAAATCATGCTCAGGCTCTTGCGCGTGCTGCTGCTTTACGAAACATTCAGGCTTATATCGTTATGCCCGAAAATGCCCCGCAGGTAAAAATCGATGCCGTAAAGGGCTACGGTGGCATGATAACTTTCTGTAAACCAACTCTTGAGGCCCGTGAGTCAACACTAAAGAAAGTAATTGCCAATACAGGAGCTGTAGAGATACATCCCTACGATAATCTGAAAGTAATTGAAGGTCAGGCTACTGTCGCTATGGAGCTACTGGAACAACAGTCCTGCCTCGATGTTATTCTTTGTCCTGTGGGAGGTGGCGGACTGCTAAGCGGAACGGCCCTGTCCGCACATTACTTTTCTGCTACAACCCGTGTGATTGCCTGCGAGCCTGCCGGCGCAGACGATGCTTACCGCTCTTTTAAATCGGGAAAACTTATTCCCGTCATAAATCCAAATACCATTGCCGATGGTCTGCTTACTTCCCTCGGAAAACTGACTTTCCCTATTATTCGGAAATTTGTGGACGACATTGTTACCGTCAAAGAAGAAAGTATCGTGGAAGCTATGCGCCTGATTTTTGAGCGTATGAAAATATTGGTGGAACCTTCGGCTGCTGTTCCTCTTGCTGCTGTTTTGGAAAAAAGAGTCGATGTGAAAGGAAAAAGAGTGGGGATTATTCTTTCGGGTGGCAATGTAGATTTAAATCATTTACCCTGGCAATAAATTTTCAATAATGACAAAATCAAAAAAAGGAACCTTATATCTTTTCCCTGTTACCCTGGGAGACAACGAAAATATTCCCAGGGTTATTCCTGCTTACAACCGGAAGATTCTTTACGGTATCCATGTGTTTATCGTGGAAAACATTCGTACGGCACGCCGGTTTATCAAAAAATCGGGGCATCCGCTTTCCATTGATGATATGCAGTTTTTTGAGTTGAATAAGCGTACGGCTGTGGAAGATGTGGATGCTTTTCTGAAGCCTGCCGAAAACGGAGAAGATATTGGTGTACTGTCAGAGGCCGGAACACCTGCCGTTGCCGATCCGGGTGCAGCGGTTGTGGAACTGGCTCATCACAAAAAAATCAGGGTTGTTCCGCTGGTGGGTCCCAATTCCATTATTCTCGCCCTCATGGCTTCCGGTTTCAATGGCCAACAGTTTTGTTTTCATGGTTATCTGCCCATTGAGTCGCATCAGCGGGTAAAAAAAATTCGGGAGATTGAACAGGATGCATGGAAGAAAGGTGTCAGTCAGATATTTATCGAGACACCTTATCGCAACAACAGGATGCTTGAGAGTCTGATAAAAACATGTAAACCGCAAATGCTGTTATGTGTTGCCTGCGACCTGACTTTGCCTTCGGAGAAAATAATTACCCAAAATATGACCGGCTGGAAAAAAGAAACAGCAGACCTTAATAAAAAGCCTGCTGTTTTCATACTTTACAAATAAAGTTTACTTATGATGATGCCCGCCGGCGCCGTGAACATGTCCGTGCGACAGTTCCTCTTCCGAGGCATCGCGAACATTCAGGATGGAACCGGTAAAATAGAGATTTTCGCCTGCCAGTGGATGATTAAAATCCATAATCACACTGTCTTCTTCAACAGCAAGAACTTTTCCATCCAGCGGATTTCCGTTGTTATCCTGCATGGTAATGGTTTTCCCTACGGCAACCATTTCTGCATCCACTTTACCATCAATTTCAAAAATTTTCTTTTCAAGCTTCAGGATAGCTTCATCCGAAGGGTTTCCATAACCTTCTTCAGCAGAAAGTCCGAAGCCAAATGTATCGCCTTCTTTTAATCCGCTGAGGTTACTCTCAAACTTAGGTAGCAAAGCGCCAACGCCAAACATTTGAACAAAAGGTTTGCTTTCGTCCACTTTCTGAATTACTTCACCCTGCTCGTCATTTAGATGTAAGGTGTATGTCATAGTAACCACCTTGTTGTTTTCTACTTTCATATTACTGTGTTTATAAGGAATTAATTATGAAGCGGCAAAAGTACATATATTTATCTTTTACGATGGTTTTTTCATTATTATTGTAATAATTTTTATCTTTTTACGTCAAACTATATAAAGAAATTATTTTGCAAAAGGAAATTCTTGAAATAAGAAATCTGAGTAAATCTTATGGCCGGCTGAAGGCACTGGATTCGCTTTCTCTGAAGGTGGAGAAAGGGAGCATTTTCGGTATTCTCGGGCCAAACGGGAGTGGGAAAACTACAACTCTCGGTATTTTACTCGACATCATTAAGCCTGACAGAGGCGAACATTTTTGGTTTGGGAAAAAACCAGACGCCGCTTTGCGCAAGCGTATCGGCGCACTGTTGGAGCAACCGCTGTTTTATCCTTATCTGACTGCGGTTCAAAATCTGAAAATCATTGCGGATATCCGTGGTGCCGGCTATAACGAGATAGATGAAGTACTTGAGATGGTCAGACTATCCGAGCGGAAATTGTACAAATACAGCAGTGTCTCATTGGGAATGAAACAGCGGCTTGCTATTGCAGCGGCCATGCTGGGAAGTCCCGAGGTGCTGATTTTGGATGAACCTACCAATGGCTTGGATCCTAAAGGTATTGCCGATATCCGTAATCTTATTTTAAGCGTGGCACAACGTGGCTTTACCATTATCCTTGCCAGCCATCTGTTAGATGAAGTGGAGAAAGTGTGTACCCATGTGTTGGTTCTTGAAAAAGGGAAAAAACGTTATGCCGGTCCCGTGAGTGAAGCGCTGGGTGATACAATAAGGCTGGAAGTGGCAGCAGAGAATCCGGAAAAATTACAAATGGTATTAAAGCAAATACCTCAGGTGAAATCTGTTACAAAATAAAACGGACTTTTCGTATTGGATGTAGCTGATGACTTTTTACCCGAAATGTTGAACAAGATGTTAGCCGGACAGGGCATTTTTCTGAATCATTTGGTCGTCCGCAGTCAAAGTCTTGAGAAATATTTTCTTGAACTCTTATCCGAAAGCCATGAATAGATTAATAAAAATAGATTTCCGAAAGTATTTCTATAACCGTACTTTTTGGATATTGAGCGCCTTGTATGTAGCGCTTGTGGTACTGGTTTTTATGGGTGCGGAGGCATTTATAAACAAAGTAGTGTCCAATGTGGGGAAAAATTCGCCCGTTACAATTCCCAACTTTTCGCTTTACGGCTTTCCTTATGTCTGGCATAACCTCGCATTTCTCGCAGGTTTTTTTAAGATATTTCTGGCCTTTATCGTTATCATTTTTATTACCAATGAATTCAGCTATAAAACTATCCGGCAAAATGTTATGTCTGGCATGAGCCGTGTTGAATTCTTGTTTTCCAAAGTGATTTTCGTTTTTTTTATTGCTCTTGCGGTAACGCTGATTTTGTTTTTGTCGGCTTTGCTTTTGGGGTTTTTCTACACTGAGCATATCAATGCGGCTATGATTTTCTCGAAAATGTTTTTTGTACCAGCTTACTTTCTGGAAGTTTTTACTTTTTTGCTCATGGCGATGATGTTTGCTTTTCTTTTGCAAAAGCAGGGGCTGGCCATAGGAATCTTTGCTCTCTATTACTATGTTGCCGAGCCTATTATTGCTTACAAACTTCCGGCGGGTGTGGCACGTTTTCTTCCCATAAAAATGATTACACATTTGATTGATATTCCAAATTCTTCATTAATGAAACTTTTTGGTGTCAACTTCCGGGAAACGGTTTCATGGCTCGATGTTTGGAGTTGTCTTGCTTATTCGGTTCTTTTTGTGGTGATTGTTTATCTGTTTTTAAAGAAAAAGGATTTGTAATTTGTGATATATGATATGAAGTATTTCTTATCTTTTTTTTTCTTTTTGTTATTGGTTTCGGCCAATTGGTCATGCTCGCGACAAAGTCTGTCTGTGGCAAAGCCTCGTTATACAACTAATGACAGATATGACACCAGCCCTCCGGCTTATGGAGTCTCAGCTGCTTTGAATAAAATGGCCCAATCTGTTTATCGCCTCAATGTTATTGCCTTTTATGAGTCCTACATTTTTGACAAGAGTGCGCACATAACTTTGGATGATTTTAAAAGAGGTAAGGCGGAGAGATATGCCATTTCACGTTCTGTTTCCAATCAGTCGGTTCTTGGAACTGCAACCGTTGTTTACGCTGACCATGACAAAGCGGCTTTGCTGACCTGTGCACATGTGGTAAATTTTCCGGATACTGTAGTTACCTATTTTCCAGACTCCTCGGGAATCATTAGCAATATAGCCATAAAGCTAAAGCAGATGAGTTATGCCGCCGGGCTGAATAGCCCCAATGTGAAATTGCTGGCTACCGACGATAAACATGACATTGCAATACTTATGGCTACCATCCAACCGGAAGAGGATGTACGTGTTATGCCTTTCCCGACAGGGAAATCCGCCGCATTAAGCTGGGGAACTTTTGTTTATGTTATGGGGTTCCCAAAAGGACATAAAATGGTGGAAAACGGGATTGTGAGCAAACCGGATAATAACAAAACGGGGTTTTTTCTCACCAATGCAATTTTTAATCGTGGCATCAGCGGCGGCCCTGTATTTGCAGTTCGAAACGGTACCTCTCACTTTGAATGGGTTGGAATTGCCAGTTCCGCCTCAGTGAGCACCTTCTTCTACCTGAAGCCAAATATCGACATAGCAGATACTTACAGCCAATCAACGTCCTATAAAGGTGAATTACTTATCAACAAAAAGAGGATGATAAATTATGGAGTTACCTTCTCTGTCCCAATGAAAGAAATTGTTAAGTTTGTCCTGAGAATAAAGCCGGAACTTGAGAAGCATGGATTTGCTATTAAGCAGTTTTTTTATCATTAAGAATAATTAGTACGATTATTATCTTTATTAATCTGATTTTAAATTTTGAAAACAAAAAGGAAAGAGGGAGAAAAATATTCTGACTACAGAATTGGTCGCTGGAAGAGAGTGTTTGATGTCATTTTTTCATTCATGGCTCTTATTTTTTTCTCTCCGTTGCTTCTACTTATTGCGCTTCTGATAAAACTTGAAAGCAAAGGACCTGTTATCTACTCTCAAAAACGTGTGGGGACAGGTTACGACATCTTCACTTTCTTCAAGTTCCGGACGATGGTAAGTAATGCAGATAAGGGGCTGTCGAAACTTTCTCCCCTCAATGAATATCTGAAAGAAGAGAGAAAAGAACATCACCTTGACAATGGCTATAAGATGAGTAACTGTCCGGATTGCAAACGTCTGGGAAAGCCTTGCTCACCCATGCTTTTTATTGACGGGGTGGAAATATGTGAAAATCAATATCTGAGATTGCGAAAATTAGATCTGCTGCAAAACACTTTTTTTAAAATGAAAGATGATCCGCGAATAACAAATATAGGCAGAATCCTGAGACAATTTCATTTTGATGAGATTCCTCAGTTTTATAATGTACTCAAAGGCGACATGTCAGTTGTTGGAAACCGCCCTTTACCACTTTATGAAGCAGAGCATTTGACAACTGACGAATGGTCATACCGTTTTTTAGCTCCTGCCGGCATTACGGGATTATGGCAGATTCGCTCCTCCGAGGTGCACAACCCGGAAGAAAGAATTGCTCTTGACAACCAATATGCCATGATTGCCAGTCCGTTAACCGATTTTAAAATTGTCATAAAAACAATTATTTCCTTTTTTAGTTTCAAGAAAACCTCTTACTAAACAGCGGAGTATTGCTCATCTATTGCCGCTTTCCGCTGTAGCAACGTGGGATGTGAATAATGAAAAAACAAATAAAGAGGATGGGACTGAAGGTTGCTCAGGCTTGAAACCGAAAGTGTTATTAGAGCACGAACCAGACTCTCTCCCGGTGCTAACGATGCAGCATAGGCATCGGCCTGATACTCATGTTTGCGTGAGAAAAGATTCATGAAAATATCGAGTACAAAGGAGATGAATGAGTAAAACAGGGCAAAAGACAGCAGGCCCATATAAATACGGCCCGGAGGTCAGCGGTGTTTCCATACAATTGGGTAAAGTTGTCCGGTCCATTTATCGCCTGAATGTAATTTCCATTTATGTTTCCTATAGTTTTGACAAAAACACACATATGACTCCGGCATGTTTTGATAAGGGCCATATGGAAAGATTTACTGTTTTGCGTAAACTTCTCATCTTTCTCTACTCGAAACTGCCACCGTTGTTTATATGGACAGGGATAAAGCAGCTTTGCTTACCTGTGTCCATGCAGTCAATGCAAAAGATACAATCGTTACTTACTTTTCTGATTCTTCCGGAGCTGTTATGAATGTTACCATAAAATTTAACCAGAAGAATTTTGTGGCAGGTATGGAGAATCAGGAGGCAAAAGCAATAGCCATTGGTAATGAATACGATATTGCCCTGCTCAGGGCTTCCGTTAATCCAGAAGAAATTGCCTTTTCCGGTTGGAAAGTCTTCCGAACTGGATTGGGGTACGTTTGTTTATATTATGGGCTTTCCCAAGGAACATAAAATGGTGGAAAACGGGATTGTGAGCAAACCGGATAATAACAAAACGGGTTTTTTTCTCACCAATGCAATTTTTAATCGTGGCATCAGCGGCGGCCCTGTATTTGCAGTTCGGGATGGCTCTTCTCAATTTGAATGGGTGGGCATGGCGAGTTCTTCTTCTGTAACCACCATTCATTATCTTAAACCGGATGTTGACCGTGCTGATGCTTACGGTAAATCAGAGCCTTATGCGGGCAAGGCACTTATAAGCCACAAGAAAATAATCAATTACGGCGTTTCTTTTTCTGTTTCTATGGCAGAAATTGTCAGATTTATCAAAAGAGAAGAATCAACACTTGAGCAACAGGGTTTTGCTGTGCAACGATTCTTTTATCGCTAAGATTTGTAACGAAATAAAATAACGGGCAGCAACGAGGTGATTTTAGATTTATGACAAGGGAGATTCTTTCACTGTTGCCACCGCATATTCTTCCCAAAATGGTTCGGAATGTGGACGATATTTGGGCATAAGAATGATTGGTTAAATTCATGTAAACTATATATCTTATCCCTCCCCGTCTTAACCCTGATAAATTGTGTGCGGATGTCTGTGGGTAGTGATTTCGTGAGGGGATCAATCTTGTGAGTAGTTATTGGTTAATTGGTCATCTACCCATTCCTCTGGAATTTGTTTTCTGGAATCTGATTTTTCCGGTTTAGATTATTTCATATTAATCCATTAGCATGAACTCTGGTTCTCCACAAATCTATTGAAAAAACATACGGTTTTGCTGAATTTATTTGTTTATAAAGTTCCAATTTAGCCAAAAATTGAACCGGCTTGTTCTCTCTTGTGATTCCTGGCTTGCTGCTTTGCCTCTCTTTTTATATGATTTTTAATCGTTTTAGATTTTTTTTCTATAAGGAGTTTATACTTTAGGTTTATTTACCATTTTAAATGAATTAATATTTTTATTCATCTATAAATATTTTTATTTTAAGAATAAAACATATCTTTGCAAAGATTTAGCACTCACTCATCCTTTTTGTTCCCGAGATACTTTTCTTCAACAAAATATGAGGGGTACCAAACGGAAAATTTATTGTTCATCTAAAATATATCGCTATGCAAGACACATTCAAAAAAATCAAAGAACTTTCTGAAGAATACCGGGATTACACCGCTCAAAACCTGTCCAGACTGGTAAAGATTAAATCACTCAGCACACAGGAAAAAGAAGTTCAGGAAGAATTGAAACGCCAAATGGAAGAAGCCGGTTTCGATGAAGTGAAAATTGATGGACTCGGTAATGTTATTGGTCGTATTGGAAATGGGAAACGTATTCTTGCCTATGATGGGCATATGGATACTGTTGATTTTGGAAATCTTGAAGACTGGGAATTTGATCCACTCAGCGGAGAAATCAAAGACGGTTATGTACTGGGACGCGGTTCGGCTGACCAGGAAGGTGGCCCGGCTGCTTTTGTTACCTCCGGCCGTATCCTTAAAGAACTGGGGTTTGACAAAGAAGTTACCCTTTATTTCGTGGGGAGTGTTATGGAAGAAGATTCGGATGGCTTGCCTTGGAAATACATTGTGGAAGAAGACAAAATTCGTCCTGATTTTGCCATTAGTACTGAGCCTACCAACCTGAATCTTTATCGCGGACATCGAGGACGCATGGAAATGGAAGTTAGTTTTTACGGATTATCTGCTCACGGCTCTGCTCCTGAGAGAGGGAAAAATGCCATTTATATGGCTTCGCGTGCTGCCCTTGAAATTGAAAAACTTAATGAACGGCTCGCTTATGATGAATTTCTTGGCAGAGGAAGTATAACTATTTCCCAAATGGTTACCGGTAGTCCTTCGCTTTGTGCTGTGTCCGACTTTGCAAAGATTCATCTCGACCGCAGACTTACCTGGGGCGAAACCAAAGAATCGGCCGTGAAAGAAATTGAAGAGATTGTAAAAGGTATGAACGCCAAAGTAGAGGTGTTGCAATATAGCGAAACAGCTTTTACGGGACTGGAATACGGTATGGAAAAATACTATCCTACCTGGAAAATGCCTGAAGACCATCCGATAGTTCAAACCGGTGTCAGTGCTTACAAAGACCTTTATGGCAAAGCACCCAAAGTTGATAAGTGGACATTTTCAACCAACGGCGTGGTTATCAATGGTATTTACGGTATTCCTACCATCGGATTTGGCCCCGGTAATGAGGTAATGGCGCATGCTCCCAACGAAAAAACACCGGTAGACCATTTGATGGTAGCCAGTGCTTTTTACGCTGCTTATGCCTATAAATTTGCAGAAAACAAATAGTACTAAAGTTAAGTCTGGAATGGTGAATGGCCTTTAATTGTGCTTTTGAATAAGGAGTATTCAGATAACGGCTATTTACCATTCTCTATAATTCACCAAATTAAAAAGATAAAAGTATGGACATAAAACAACAGATAGAACGATTAAAAGAACTAAAAACCAAATTATATCAGAAAGATTTTCTGCTTACCTGGGAAAAAAGCGAAGATGAGCTGAAAATGGTACTGGAGGTTGCTGCCATATTAAAAAATATGCGCGATCAAAATATCTCTCCTAAAATTTTTGACTCGGGATTGGCTATTTCCAACTTCCGCGATAATTCTACCCGCACACGTTTCTCTTTTGCTTCCGCAGCCAATCTGCTGGGGCTGCACGTTCAGGATTTGGATGAGAAAAAATCACAGATTGCCCATGGAGAAACGGTACGTGAAACGGCCAACATGATCTCCTTTTTGAGTGATTTTATTGGTATTCGTGATGATATGTATATCGGCGAAGGCCATAAATATATGCTGGAAGTGGGTGAAGCATTGGACGATGGTTATAAAAACGGTGTTCTGCCTGTTCGTCCGGGCATTGTCAACCTGCAATGCGATCAGGATCATCCCACATAATCCATGGCCGACCTGCTTTCTCTGAAAGAACATTTTAGGTCGCTGAAAGCTTTAAAAGGAAAAAAGATTGTTATGAGCTGGGCTTATTCGCCAAGTTATGGAGAACCATTGTCGGTTCCACAGGGTATTATCACGCTTATGACTCGTTTTGGTATGAATGTGGAACTGGCTTATCCTGAAGGCTACGAATTGATTCCCGAAATGGTGGATATTGCCCGGAACAATGCCAAAAACAGTGGCGGCA
>JAJRQN010000258.1 GCA_024280235.1 Bacteroidota bacterium
GATAAATGAAATATATTTCTTTTGAGAAGTTCTGAGATATTTTGTCAGAAGCATCCCTTTCTTTAATTTCTCACTGGGATTTTATCTCAAAAAAAAAGCCTGCTGTAATAACACAGCAGGCCTCTAAACCAACAAATAATGAAAAAACTATTTATCTATAACTTCGAGCATTTTACTACCAAGATCGGCAGGAGAGTCAACCACATGAACTCCACACTCACGCAAAATGGCTTTTTTTGCTTCGGCAGTATCCGCTTTCCCACCGATAATAGCACCTGCATGCCCCATAGTACGACCTTTTGGAGCAGTAGCACCGGCAATAAAACTCACAACCGGTTTTGTGCCATGCTCTTTGATATAATAGGCTGCATCAGCTTCCATATTTCCGCCGATTTCACCAATCATTACAATACCTTCCGTTTCGGGGTCATTCATAAAAAGTTCAACAGCGTCTTTGGTAGTAGTTCCGATAATCGGGTCACCGCCAATGCCAATGGCAGTTGTCTGACCTAAGCCTGCTTTGGTAAGCTGGTCAACTGCTTCATAAGTAAGAGTTCCTGAGCGGGAAACAATACCCACCCTGCCTTTGGCGTGAATAAAGCCGGGCATAATTCCCACTTTGGCTTCTCCGGGAGTAATGACACCGGGACAGTTGGGACCAATGAGACGGCTGTCTTTATCTGACAAATATTCTTTAACTTTAACCATATCCTCTGTGGGAATACCTTCGGTGATACAGATAATCACTTTGATGCCGGCATCGGCCGCTTCCATAATAGCATCAGCTGCAAACGGGGGTGGAACAAAGATAACGGAAACATTGGCTCCGGTATCATCAACAGCATCTTTTACCGTGTTAAAAACAGGTTTACCAAGATGTTGCTGGCCACCTTTTCCGGGAGTTACTCCTCCTATTACATTGGTACCGTACTCAATCATTTGAGAGGCATGAAAAGTACCTTCGCTCCCGGTAAAACCCTGAACGAGAACTTTTGAATCATTATTGACTAATACACTCATTTGAACTAATTTTTGTATCCATATTTTATGAAGTGCCAAAGGTAATATGTTTTTTAAACCATTTAAAATTTCTTGCTTATTTTTGTCTTTTATAAATAATGACAAATCAGGCCATGAAAAGCATGGAAACAGTAAGTTACAATTCCGATACCATCGTTGCGATAGCTACACCTTCCGGAATGGGAGCCATAGCCATTGTCCGGATTTCAGGCAAAAGCAGCCTGAAAACAGCGCTAAAATGCTTTAAGCCAAAAAAATCAGGGCTTTCCAAAGAAAACATCCAAAGTCATCACCTTTATTTCGGTGATATCATCAGCGATGGGAAAGTTTTGGATGAAGTTTTGCTCACCTATTTCAAAACCCCGCATTCATACACCGGCGAAGATTCTGTGGAAATATCATGTCATGGTTCGGAATTTATTCAGCAGGCGCTGCTGCAAACCATTCTTGAGGCCGGAGCAAGATTGGCAGGTCCGGGAGAATTTACTCTAAGGGCATTTCTAAATGGAAAGATGGATCTGGCACAGGCAGAAGCGGTAGCCGATTTGATAGCTTCCGAATCTAAAGCCGCACACCGGATGGCTATCCGGCAAATGCGCGGCGGGTTTTCCGAAAAGATTGCCGAATTACGCAAAAAGCTGGTCAACTTTGCTTCGCTGCTGGAGCTGGAGCTGGATTTCAGCGAGGAAGATGTGGAGTTTGCCAACAGGGAACAATTTTTCCATCTGCTGGAAGACATAAGACAAGAGCTTATCCGGCTGAAAGAGTCTTTTAAAATGGGGAACGTGTTGAAAAAAGGTATTCCGGTTGCAATTATCGGCAAGCCAAATGTGGGGAAATCCACTCTGCTGAATGCCATCCTGAACGAAGAAAAAGCCATCGTTTCCAAATTTCCGGGTACCACACGCGATGCCATCGAAGATACGATTGCCCTTGAAGGTTATACTTTTCGTTTTATCGATACAGCCGGTTTACGTGATTCTACAGACGTTGTGGAAAATATGGGCATCGAAAAAACCTATGACAAAATAAATCAGGCCAGCCTCATACTTTACGTTTGTGATATCAGCAGCATGAATAAAGGGAGCATGAAAGAGGTATTGGAAGATTTTAAAACTTTTATTCACGACAAAAACAAACACTTTATCCTCGTGGCCAACAAAATCGACAAGATGGACGAAGTCCCCGAACATTTAAAAGAGTTGCTTGAACTGGAAACTGTGTTCGTTTCTGCCAAACGCAAAGAGAACATTCATCTACTTGCCGAAACGCTGGTGAACCATGTGAAAAATGACAGTCCCGGTGATGGTATTCTCGTCAACAACTCCCGCCATTTTGAGGCTTTGAGCCATGCGTTGGAATCTATCAACGAAGTGCAAAAAGGTTTTGAAGCAGGTATCCCCTCCGACCTCATTGCCATTGACTTACGTCAGTCACTTTACTACTTGGGATCCATCACAGGTGAGGTTACATCAGACGAAATACTCGGTAATATTTTCGGGAAGTTTTGTATCGGAAAATAATCACCACAAAACAAACTAACATCTCATTAATAGCCCTATATAAGTTGAATGAAAGTCAACAACAATTTTAATCAGCAGATAAAGCTGCCCAATACCTATACCTCTCCGGCATAATTGATTTTTGTTAGTCGATGCATTTCATAATTAAACGTACTCAGGTCGTTAAAATTGAACTCCTGGATATTTTTGTGGCCACAGGCTCTGGCAATTACTTTTATAAGTGCATTGGTAGCGAGAAAAAAATTACGTAACTGGTTGGCTGAGTTATCAATAATGATACGGTTCCTGAGATTCTCTTTTTGTGTCGCAATACCAACGGGACAATTATCAGTGTTACAGGCTCTCATTCCAAGGCAACCGATGGCCTGAATGGCAGAGTTTGAAACAGCAATTGCATCTGCACCGAGCATCAGTGCTTTTGCAAAATCATCGGCAATGCGTAATCCTCCGGTAATAATCAATGTAACATCCTTTGCTCCAACCTTATCAAGATGTTTCCGTGCGCGTGCTAACGCCGGAATAGTTGGAATATTGATATTATTTCGTAAGATGGCAGGAGCAGCACCCGTACCTCCACCTCTGCCATCGAGGATAATATAATCGACGCCAACGGCAAGAGCAAAATCTATATCCTGTTCGATGTGCGAAGCCGCGATTTTAAAACCGATGGGAATGCCACCGGTTTTTTGCCTTACTTTTTCGGCAAAGTCTGCAAAATCATGAATAGAAATCAGGTTTGGGAACGCTGCCGGGCTTATTGCAGGTTCTCCGGGTGAAAGCCTGCGAACCGCTGCTATCTCATTTGTAACTTTATTGCCGGGAAGGTGGCCTCCTGTTCCTGTTTTGGCTCCCTGGCCACCTTTGAAATGGAAAGCCTGAACCTTTTTTACTTTCTCCCATGAAAATCCGAACATTCCGGAGGCCAGTTCATAAAAATAGCGGGAGTTGTTCTCCTTCTCTTCGGGCAACATACCGCCTTCACCACTGGCAATACCCGTCCCGGCCATTTCAGCACCTTTTGAGAGAGCAACTTTTGCTTCACGCGAAAGTGCGCCAAAACTCATGTCAGAAACAAAAATGGGAATTTCAAGCGTGAGCGGTTTTTTTGCTTTTTTACCAATCACAACCTTTGTTATAACCTCTTCATTATCAAATAATGGCCTTGTGGCCAATTGTGCTGGCAAAAATTGTATATCTTCCCACTTAGGCAGCGTATTGCGGTCCACTCCCATGGCTTCGGTAAATCCATGATGACCAATATTCTTCAATCCGTTTTTTGCCAGTTCCTTAATGTAGCCCGTAAATGGTTCGGTATCTTCCGGATGGGTATCGGCATATTGCCCGAGATATTCATCTCTGTTAAACGGTTGGGGATGTTCTTTCGCAAAAGCTTTTATTTCGTCAATGTCCACAAAAACAGCATCATTTTCGACAAAAGCTGTAAATTTCTGCAAAACCTCTTTGTCGTTATATTCAGAGACTCCCGTATCGTAGCGATAATCCCAAAAGTGAACGCCGCATATCAGGTTATTTCCCTCCACGTAACCATCTGCAAGCAAAGCACCGCGATGGAGACACCTTCCGTAAAGGATGGAAACTTTGTCATCATATCTTATAATTACGAGGTCGGTATCACTATGGCATAGTGAGGCTTTCTGTCCTGCAACACTGAGAAATGACAAATTTTGATTTTGTTCATGATGTTGTTATTTTGAAATATCAATGAGTGTATTATTGTTTAAAACGGCTTACCAGTATTTCAATTCCTAACTTAAAAAAATCCCGGGTTAGCCTGTTTTGATCTGATGCAGATTTCAATTGCATAATTTCCGACTGTCGCAAAACAGCACCATTCCATTCGGGAGTCATCCACACTCCCGAAGACAGTGGTAACACGCCAGACAAGTTATCTTCCGGATTTGCGGACCAAAAGCTTAGGTAGTAATAAGGTTCATCCATCATACTGTCGGGAATAGCCCAGCCTAATCCTATGGTTTTCGTCATATTTCCCTTTTCATCTTTTGCCAAAACAATCATGGTTCCGGTGTCAAAATGATGAGGCCAGATTCTTACAGGAAAAGTGCCTGTATAAGCTGATTCAAAATTCTTCATAATCAGCTCTGCATTGTGGCGATAATTAACGGCTTCCTGAAAAAAAATTTTGTTATTGACAGAAAAAACAGCACCATTCTCCAAAGCATATTTTGGAATTTCATAGTGTAATTGATTTTTCAGAGAAGAAACATCCACCTTTCGTTCGGACAATAGATTTTTCATTGCCTCGTAAGCCTCGGGTTTTGTTTTGCCAGAGAGGCCGATGTCTGCAATAATGGTATTCTCTTCGTTGATTAAAGCAAGTTTTAGATCAGACAGGTGGAGAGTAAGACGATAACTTCCGGAAAGTTTATTTCCTGCCAGCATTTCCAAATCCGGAAGGTATTGCATGTTGGTGTTACTGTCGTCAGGCTGTTGCAGTATTAAATATTTTCCGGCAATCGCAATCAGCTGAGCAGCATGATGTTGCTGTTGAATAGCATTACTTAACTCCTCGCTAAAAGGTAAAGACAAAAGTCTCCACTGATAATTTTGTGTTTCCATCGTGTTTGGTTATTTTATAATGCTTACGCCATGCCAAAAGGCAACATAATTTGTAATTTTTTCAGCAAGAGTCGAAGGTTCGGGGTAGAACCATGCAGCATCTTTGTTGACCATTCCATCTGCCACAATGTCAAAATAGGAAGCTGTTCCTTTCCAATGACAAACTGTATGCAGGTTGCTCCTTGACAAGAATTCCTTGTTAACAGATTCGGGTGGAAAATACTGATTCCCTTCAATGTTCACCGTTTTATCGCTTTCGGCTATCACTTTTCCATTCCAGATTGCTTTCATAGTTATTTCAGATTAAATTTTCCATAATGAATTCGTATAATATAGTCGTTGATCAAAGAAATTCCTTACAATTTGGAAGCCTGATTTTTGCGCCAGTTCCGAAATTGAAGTTTCATCATATTTTTGAGAAAGTTCCATGAAGATCGGCTCGCCCTTTTCAAAAGATGCCGTCAGATTTAAACTGTTGATTTCTACCTGCTGTTTTTTTAAACTGACAAGTTCACTTCTTGCCGTTCCTGTTTTGGGGTCATAATGTTCCTGATGCTTAAATGCCGACAAATCAAAACTTGCATCAAGCTCCCTGTTTATTCTTTGTAACAGATTAAGATTAAAAGCGGAAGTATAACCATAGGGATCGTTATAGGCCTTCAAAATTGTATCAGGGTCTTTTTTCAGGTCGAAGCCGATAAACAGTAAATCGCCCGATTTCATTACCGCTTTTAGATGGGATAAAAAGAGAAGTGTTTCCTGCCGGTTATAATTACCAATATTGGAACCGAGAAACAAGAGTATCTTTCGAGTGCTGTCGTATAAGTTGATATCTTCCATCATTTGGAAATAATCACCTACTTTACTGTCTATCCGCAAGGTTGGCAACTCTTTTTTTAGTTCCATCACAAGATTTTTGACAGATTCTTCCGATATATCGATGGGAACATATTCAAAATCACACGATTGTTTAAGAAAATGAGACAACAGCACTTTGGTTTTAACACCATCGCCTGCGCCCAATTCTATAAGACCAAAGTGATTATTTCCTTTTGTAAATTCCTGATAGATTTCCTGTTTATTATGAGTGAAGATTTCCAGTTCACAATCCGTCAGGTAATATTCGGGCATTTGCATAATATCCTGAAAGATTTTGCTTCCATTATCATCATAAAAATATTTAGACAAAAGGTATTTATCCGGTGCCGATAACCCTGCCAGCACATCTATGGCCAAATCGGTTTCTGTTTTAATGTTTTCCATGTTGAGGATTTCAATTTGTTGTCGGAATTCCCGTTTCGAAAGAATTTTCAGGGTCGTTACTCCACTCGAACCAGCCCCCGTCGAATACGGAAACACGAGGCCAACCCATGAGCCAGGCATTAAAAAAGGCTTCGCTACCCCGCCAACCGGTTCCGCAATAAAAAGCGAGATGTTTTTCGGGTATTATACCCACACTTTCCCAGTTGGAGGCAATTTCGTGAAACTCACGAGTAGTGTGATCCTCGTTGCGATAATTCTCCATGTGATAGGCATCAGTTCCGCAGTTTCCAAAAACTGCGCCGGGAATTCTTCCTTTTTTTTCAATATAGTTGTAACCGCTTACCTCACCGATATATTCAGGCCAGCTTCTGATACAAACCAATTCCGCATCTTTTGAGATGAGCATCTCTTTGGCTTCCGGCATATCAACTACAAATTCCGGATGGGCGGGAATAGCGATTCCAAAATCTTTTACCGGCTTTTTGGACACATCTTTAGTACTAATTTCATAACCGCAATCTATCCATGACTGAAATCCACCATTAAGCACTCTCACATCTCTCACACCGGCATACATCATAATAAGTGCATTGCGTATGGCCCCAATATGTCCGGCTGCACTTCCGGGAAAAGGATCCTCATTAATCGGTGACATAAACTTACCGTATAAAATCACAGTTGTATCAGAAGTGATACCGTGTTGTTCCAAAGCCTTTTTCAACTCTTCTGGTGAACGCCTGTTCCATGTTTCGGGAGATTCCAGTGCCAGAGTATCCATATCAACAGCGCTTGGAATATGCCCTGACAGATAGGCTCCACGATTCCGGTAATGGGCATGAACAATCACAAATTTGTTGTTTTCGTATGATTCGGTGTATTCTCCTGAAATCAACGATTGAACCCATTGCGCGGGGACAAGATTCCGAAACCGTTTTAAATTCTCCATGGGTAAATCAGGGTTTGAAGTCCATTCGTCCCTAAAAAGATTATAAACAGAAATATCTTTAGATCCGGCTTTTACAAAGTATCCGGCAGCATTTTCCACATCCTCCGTATTGTATCCGTAAATAATTAAAGGCTTTGCAGGTGTAATATTTTTGGATTGTAAAATCTCAATCCAGTCGAAATACTTTGTCCACTTTAAGGGAAAACTTTTTGCACCTTTGATATGACCACCCCGCCTCTCCCCTTGCAGCTTCCACCCATTGTAAGCATCAACAGGTCGTATGTCAATCAGGATGGCATCCTTTTTCTCTACTCGTTCTAAAAGTTCTTTCGTCTTAATTATTTTCCTTGTTAAATTTTATGTTTGTTAACTTTATATTTGCTAAAAATAGTGAATCCTATAAATTATTAATCAACCGGTTAGTTGTTATTCAATTCCTTTTTGCTTTTTGAATCCGGTAGTATAGTCGGACAAATGGAGATTTTCTTACAAAAAACAGCAGGTTTTAACATTCCGCTGTATTTTTTTGATTGTTGCGATTTCCATAATCATCTCAAAATAATATTTACCTAAATAATCAACGCTTTTTTTGCTATAGTCTGATTTTCCTATATTTGCGCCTTTATAAAGAGCGGGCATATATTATTATAGTAAATTAAATTCTTTGTTATGGCAGAAAAGAAATACAAAGTGTACGGATACCGATGGGTCATCCTAGGTGTTTTTATGTTAATTTCGATTGTCATTCAGCTGCAATGGCTTACCCATGCGGCTGTAGAGCGACCTGCAGAAGTCTTCTATCACGGGCAATTCAACCCGAACTCCTTTTTCAATATCGATTTTCTCGCTATGGTTTACATGCTGGTTTATATCATTATGAGTTTTCCGGCATCTTATATCATCGACACTTATGGCATACGGAAAGCCATTGGCCTCGGGGCGATAATCGCTGCCGTCTCAGGCTTGCTAAAAGGCTTTTATGCCGACAGTTTTCTGATTGTAGTTATAGCCCAGATTGGGCTGGCCATTGCACAGCCGTTTGTGCTGAATGCCGTAACTGCCATAACAGTACGATGGTTTCCACTGCGCGAACGCGGACTGGCGGCAGGTCTTGCCATTCTGTCGCAGTATCTTGGGATTATCTTTGCCATGCTTATCACGCCGGCTTTTATCGGAACCAATCCCGGCTTGCCAGGTTACGGAAGTGGATTTCCACACATGCTTATGACCTACGGATGGATTACCTTCGGCGCCGCTGTCGTTACGCTGTTACTGCTGAAAGAGAAGCCGCCCACGCCTGCCGCTGCCGACGATTTGGTTCGTCAAAGTTTTTTCAAAGGCCTCAAACATATTCTGAAACAGCGTGATATGATACTTATGATTTTAGTATTTTTGGTAGGACTCGGTATTTTCAACGCCATCAGTTCTATGACCGATTCCATATCAGCCAACCTCGGCGTACAGGATTCCAACGGACTTATCGGCGGACTTATGCTTATCGGCGGTATCTTCGGCGCCCTCATCATCCCTGCCCTGTCGGACAAGTATCGTATGCGTAAACGGTTTCTCGTAATTTGTACGATGGGCGCACTGCCCGGCGTGTTGGGACTGAGCATTACCGGCTATTTTATTCATAATCCGGCTGTGGTTTACGATATTGCCCTTGCTTCGGCCTTTATTCTTGGATTTTTCATTATGAGTGCCGGCCCGGTTGGTTTTCAGTATGCTGCCGAGATCAGTTATCCGGCTCCCGAATCCATTTCGCAGGGGCTGTTGCTTTGGATCGGACAAATTTCGGGTCTGCTGTTTGTTGCCGGCATGAGCATTCACAACAACAAATTTCTCAACGACTGGATGATTCTCTTCAGCATTCTTATGCCGCTGGTGGTCGGATTTACGCTGATGACGAAAGAGTCGCCCATGATTATTACGGAAAAAGATAAAATAGAGGGAAAAGTAATAAAATCAGTCGCCTAGTCCATAACATTTCAACAAACAAAAGGCAGAAGAAAAATTCCCTCTGCCTTTGCATAATAAAACGTTTTAAATCGGTCTGTTATTTTATTTTCACTGTCTGCTTTTTCTTGTCTTTGTAATCCACGGAATAAGCAAACATAGGCACATAAATCAACGTCAGCAAAGTACCGATGAGCAGGCCGCCAATGGCTACATCCGCCAGTGGACTTAAGCGCTCAAGTCCCACCGCCATTTCCAGAGCAATAGGAATCATGCCGGCAATGGTACCGAAAGCTGTCATCATAACCGGACGAAAACGTACACGCACACTTTCCATGGCACTCTCGAAAGGCGAGTCTCCACCTGCCCGATAGTCCTGATAGAAATCTATGAGCAGTACGGCATTTTTAATAATTATCCCGAACAAAAGCAAAATCCCTAACATGCTGGGCAAACAGCTCGGTTTGTTAAACAGCAACATGCCCCATGCAGCTCCAATCATGGAAAGTGGCAAGACAAATACCATAATAAGCGCCATTCGTACCGACTTGTAAATAGCAATCAGAACAATTAGCAAAAGAATGATTCCCAGACCAATCGCTTTGATCATTCGTGCAAAACTATCGTTAATGGTTGCAATATCACCTTGCTGGCTAATAATGACACCGCCTAATTTTACGTTTTTCAAAGAAGCAATAGCAGCGGTTGTCAGATGGGTAACAGGCCGTTTGGCACGATAACCGTTGACATCCACGCTATACATCAGTTTGTCGCGTTCTATTTTGGCGTAGGTCAGTTGTTTGGAAATTTTTGCCAGCGTTTCCAGCGGAACCTCACCAAACTTTGTCTTGATGGGAAGCAGCCTCAATGTTTGGATATTCTGACTGAATTTACCTTTCAGATACAACCGGACAAACTGTGTATTCATAGACTGGAAATTACCGGCTAATCCCACAACCTGCCCTTTTACAGGGAGTTGCATTGCTATCTGATATGGCGTTATCCCATAACTCAGCGCCTTGTTCTCATCCACATCCAGTTTTACTTCCGTAAAGTCTTTGTCCCAGCTTGTGGATAGCGAAGTCAGCCCTCTGACATTGCTTAAAGCTTTCTTCACTATATCAGCTTTATGTCCCAGTCCGTCCACATAAGGCGACAGAAGACGAACATCCAATGGCGCTTTTACAGTAGAAACGGCGGTAGCACCAAAATCAAAAACATCATCTCTTTTCAGACCGGGCAGTTGTGCCAGTTTTTGGCGAATGGTATCCTCGAGTTGCCAGATGGTAAGTTTCCGTTGAAAACGATCCACAGCATTGATGGTAATGGTAGCTTCCGAAGGCAGATTACCACTGCCAAGGCTGAGCACTCCCTTTTCGTTTCCAAAAGCCACAGAACTCATTTTTACCCATTTCTGTTTGTCAAGCCAGTTCAAAAACGGTTGTAACCTGACCTCGGAATTATCCACTGTTTCGTTGGAGCTGAAACCTATTTGGGCTTTAATAATTCCGGTATCCATAGGAGGCATGGCATCACGGCCAATGGTCGGCATAATCGTTTTAACGCTGATGATTAATATCACGAGGACTCCAACTATAAGCAGGGCACGGCGCCATATCCGGTGTTTCCCGTTGGAAAATCTCAGCACATTTAAATAGGGTTCCACCAATCTGCCTAAGGTATTCTGATAAGCTCTGTCAAACCAAAGCTCCACTTTTGTTTTTTTCACCCCGTTTTTATACATAACTTTCAGCAGCTGAGGTATAAAGGTGATGGACAAAAAGAAAGAGAACAGTAGCGCAATAATCAAAGTTGAGATCAAAGGTTTAAAAATCTTCTGCGGAAAACCGCCCACATACATCAACGGAAAAAGGATGGCGATGGTGGCTACTGTCCCGGCGAAAACAGGAGCAATCACTTCTTTGGTTCCCTTTTGGACTGCTGTATCAAGGTCTTCTTTCAGGCTGGTAAGATGTCGCTCCACATTTTCGAGTACTACCACCGCATCATCTGTCAACATTCCGAGCGAGAGAATGATAGCAGTATAAATTACAATATTCAGTTCACCGCCGCCCAGCCAAATAACCGCCAGCGTTCCAAAGAACACCATGGGGATGGAAAATCCTGCGGCAATAATTGCACGGAAGTTCCCAAGAAAAAAGAATACGACAATCAATGTAAAAATGATGGCATCGCGCAAGGCACTCAACATGTTAGCATTAGAAAGTTTAATCAAATCGCGTTGAGTATCAGAAATCTGGAAACGAATGTTGGGATATTCTTTTTCCAATATTTTCATTTGTGCACGAGCAACATTGCTGACAGAAAGTACGCTGCCTCCGGGTGCACGCTGAATGCTTAACGCAATGGCTTGTCTTCCGTTGCCAATGTAACCGCTGGTACGTTTTTGATAACCCCATTTCACATCAGCCACATCCCCAAGCCGGACATTGGGCAGAATAGGAATTTGTTTTAAACGAGCTACTTCGTCTTTCTCACCGTAAATGGTGATAGTAAAGAATCCATTTTTTCCTTTGACAAAGCCAACCGGAATATCGTGATTCAACGACTGAATAGCTTTGGCAATAGTAGCAAAATCCACGCCATAGCGTTTGGCTCTGAACGGATCTACATCGATATTAATTGCGCTTTGATAGCCACCGAAAACTTCAACATTTCCAATCCCCTGATTACTCAGCAGATAAGGTTTGATAAAACTTTGGGCTATTTTCCGAATTTCCGGTAACGAAATTTTATTGTTTTTTGGCGAAAGTGACATCACGTCCACCGGCAGGGTAAAATCACCCACCGTATAAACAGCAGGATTCACATCTTTTGGTAATTTAGCTTTGGCAATGGATAGTGCATTGGCTACGTCCACGGCAGCGGCATTTAAGCCTTTTTTATAGCTAAACTGAGCCAATACAATGGAAAAATTGGCCACGTTGACGGAACTCACATCAGTAACCATGCCCAGCCGCGATATTTCTTCTTCGATGGGCTTGGAAATGGTGTTGGCTGCCACCTGTGCCGTAGCACCGGGTATATTGGTAATAACCAGTACCTCAGGCGGAGTGGCATCGGGAAAAAGATTCTTTGGAAGCGTTGCCAACGCCACAACTCCCATAATGAAAAAACCTCCGATTATTGAAAATAACAGATAAGGTCGTTTATAAAAAAAGTTAAACATAATTTATTCCTCCTCAACTTTAAGTGAAGTTCCTCCAAGCAATCTTAACAAGATATCCTGTTTTGCAACCACCAGC
This sequence comes from Bacteroidota bacterium, assembly GCA_024280235.1. Classification (GTDB taxonomy): domain Bacteria; phylum Bacteroidota; class Bacteroidia; order Bacteroidales; family F082; genus Sulfidibacterium. Next base: position 12,573 of record JAJRQN010000258.1, read on the forward strand.
TCTTTCCCGACAAGGTCAGTATTGCTCACAACCATTCCCTGCTCTCCACTCTGCACAGGATGAATCATTTCAGGAACAGCCTGATCACCGTTACGCACCATCACATAACTCTTACCATTTCTGTTCAGCACAGCGTCGAAAGGCAGTTCAAGAGCGTTACCTTTATAGATAATAACATTTACCTCCACGCGATTTCCCGTGGTCATTTCCGAATTGTCAACATATACTTTATACTCGGCAAGGCTGTTGAAAGTACTGTGTAAAGAAATAGCATCATAGGTTTTACCATTACGGGTAATACCATAAACTTTCAGGTCGGTGGGCACACGAAGCAGCAGGTAAAAACCATTTATTGCACTCACACTTAATATGGGATGTCCAGGCATGGCCATATCGCCTTTGTTCGCCATGGTTTTGGAAATACGTCCGTTCACCGGCGATTTGATAGTAGCATAAGTCAATGTATTATTTAAATCATTCAGTTTTTGTTTGAGTGATTCGACCTGTGATTTTAGGCCTGCAATTTTGCTCTCTTCAGCCTGCGACTGCTCGATAGAAGCGCCTTCCACCTTCATCATTTCCAAAGTACGCTGATGTGTTGCTTTCAAATTCTTCAGAACCGTTTCCTGTGCTATAATCTGCGATTTGACACTATTTATTCCGGAAACAATGCTGGTGTTATCAAGTTTGGCAATCACCTCTCCTTTCTTTACAAGACTTCCGCTGGTTGTTATCCAGATGACGCGACCCGAAATACGTGAGGCAAGCATGACATCTTTATCGTTTTCGGTAATAGCGAGATACGGAAGTGTCAGCTGAACATTTTTCATTTTTGGTTTTATCGTGGAGACGACTATTGCATACTGTTTGGCCGGAGGAAGGGAAGCATCCTTTTCCTTAGCATGTTTTATTTTCAGGACACCTGCTATTACAATAACAATAATGACGATGGTCCAGATAATTGATTTTCTATTTTTTTTCATGATGAAATATTTTTTTCGTGGAAATTTATTTTACAATCTTTTCAATATCATTACCATAGATTACAGCAAGTTGCACAAGTGTTTGCCATTTCTTTGCTTTGACGCTGTACAAATGTGATTTTTCCAATACCAATTCGTCTTCATATTTCAGATAATCTTCTACGGTCATACGATGAGACAGGTAGGCCACTTTGGCAATCTTCAACAA
>JAJRQN010000020.1 GCA_024280235.1 Bacteroidota bacterium
CCCGTTTGGCAATTTCTTCATACGAAAGTCCTTTGATTTTGTCCACATACTCAATTTCGCGTGAAGCGGGATAAACCAAATGTGTGTGTGAATCCACAAAAGAGGGAAAAACTAATTTTCCGGTGGCATCCAGCACTTTTACCTCTTCGGTTTCAAAAAGCAGGTTTGCCTTGTCCAGTTCGCTCATGCCGCCGAAATCCGCAATTTTTCCTTCACGCAATAGCAACCAGGCATTGTCGATTTTGTCCATTTGGCACATAGCTTTCCCTTTTACCAAAAGACGTGGTGTGTCTTCGGTAAGTATTAGTGTTTTAATATTTTCTATCAAAAGCGTCATAATCATCCTTTTAAAAAAGCAAAAATACGGAAGTATGGGAAATGCAGATATGTTGAGTATAAAAACAGGAGTAACGAAGAGGATATTAGTGAAACCTAAAATATTCTAATTTAGCAGTTCAATGAAAATGATAAGAAAATTCCTGATTCTGTGGCTTTGTCTGCTGCTTGCCAGCCTTGGTATTTACGGACAAAATGTCCCGTTGGTACGCTCCGGTAGAAATGGCTCGCAGAACCTGCGCTATCCGTGGGCCGGCGGCATGAACAGCATGCAGTTTGGGAGCATTGACATCAACAGAGACGGCATAAAGGATTTGGTAGCTTTCGACCGGCAGGGCGACCGGCTCATGTGTTTTATCAACAAAGGCAATCCCGAAACCATCGATTACACACTGCAACAGCAGTATGCTAAAGATTTTCCCCGGCTTTACGATTGGGCCATTTTTGCTGATTACAACGGCGATGGCAAAGCTGATATTTTCACCTACTCGCCGGGATGGGCAGGCATTATTGTGTACAAAAATATATCCACCGATACACTGCGTTTTGAAAGAGTAGCCTATCCTTATCTGGAATCGAAAGCGGAAGCCGGGAAAGTTAACCTGTTCGTTACTTATGCTGATTATCCGGGCATTGTGGATATTGATGGTGATGGCGATTTAGACATTCTTTCTTTCTGGGGCCTGGGGTCGTTTGTGGAAATGAACAAAAACATGTCGATGGAAGATTATGGCATTCCCGATTCGCTGGATTATGTAAAAACCGAATATTGCTGGGGACATTTTGCCGAAAGTGATGAGTCCAACGCTCTTTTTCTTGATACCTGTGTCAACGGTGCAGGTATTACCGACACATTAGTTCGGGAAGTGAAAAAAGATGCCACTGCCAGGCGACATACGGGTTCCACCTTTTGCATGCTTGACCTGAATGGTGATGGCGTAAAAGATTTGCTTCTCGGCGACGTGGATTATCCCGGACTTTTTGCCCTTATGAACGGTGGCACAAAAGAATCTGCTCACATTGTCTCGTACGACACGCTTTTTCCTGACTACGGTAGTGCAATACGCCTGTATTCCATGCCAGCCGCGGCTTATATCGATGTGAACAACGATGGCGTAAAAGATTTGCTGGTTTCGCCTTTCGATCCGGGATTGTATGTTTCGCAAAACAAACATTCGGTTTGGCTCTTTTTGAATTCCGGAAAAAATGACAAACCCTGTTTTCATCTCGTTACCAAAAATTTTTTGCAAGACTAAATGATTGATGTGGGGTCAGGTGCTTATCCCGTAATTTACGACTGGGATCATGATGGAAAACAGGATTTATTTGTTGGAAATTACGGTACTTATCAGCGTTCATATTATGACCATTTCATTCTGCACTCGGTCTATTATTCACAAATTGTCTGGTATAAAAATGTTGGCACAGCCGGGCAACCTGTTTTTCAGCCACAGGATTTGGATTTCGGGAAACTTCTCCAACACAAGTGGATTGGCTTGTATCCCGCTTTTGCCGACCTGAATGGAAATGGACTGACAGATATGCTGGCGGGTAATGCCAAAGGGAACCTGATTTTTGTAGAAAATAAAGGCAACGGACATTTTGAAATTGCCGATACCAACTACCAAAACATAAAAGTGAAAGCTTTCAGCGCCCCTGTTTTATTCGATTTGGATAAAGATGGACTTCCCGATTTGATTATCGGTCAGAAAGCAGGCAACCTGACTTATTATCACAACAACGGCCCGAAAAATAATCCTCATTTTTCGTTGGTTACCGATAGCCTGGGGAAAGTTAATGTTACCGACTACAACCTGAGCTATGATGGTTACAGCACACCCTGTTTCTATCGTGATGCCTCAGGCTATACCCGCTTGGTAGTTGGCTCCGAACAAGGAAAGCTATTTTATTTTTCAAACATTGATGGTAACCTGCAAGGGAAGTTTACCGAATCGGATAGCCTTGGAATCTTGCTGGACACAACCGGAGTTTCTTTTGATCTTGGAATCCGTACAGCCGCCGCCATAGCAGATATCAACGATGATGGAAAACCGGAGATGGTGGACGGAAATTTTAGCGGCGGGCTGGAGTTTTTTTATGCTTCGCCCGGTAAGGTAACAGGCTTGCATACAACGGAAGAAAACAGAATAAAGCCACTAACCATCATGCCCAACCCTGTACGAAAAAGGGTAAATTTTATGCTCCCTTTGAATGAAAAAGAAGTCATGGTTAGTATTTATAGCGCAGATGGGCGAGAGATTTTTTCCTCAGAGGTAACAGCTGCCCATAATCTTTACGAAATCCCTCTTAAAAATAGTCATAACGGCATCTATTTTATTGTCGTTCTGGGTAAGAAAGCAAACTACGCCGGCCGCTTTGTGGCTGTGCGATAGAGGTGCGGGATATCTTCAGGCGTTTCCGCCTGAAGATGGGGACAAAATAAAATGACAGTATTAACCTGAGTTCGACATAAACTTTACCCACAGTTTCAGATAATTAGTCCATAGACAACTCAAATTTCCGAAGGACTATCGGGATAATTCGAGGGAATTTGAGGAAGTATAGGGGCTAATTATCGAAATGAATCCATTCAAAAGCCAATAGCACGCCATCTTTACACTAAAAACCCCTTGTAATATCCCGATAACTTCGTGATTTTTAGCGACAAATCTGTCACACTATTGGCTTTCTGTGGTGTAAATCTTATGTCGAACTCAGGTTATTATGATAGTCGTTATTTGGAATTAATATAATGTCAGCATGGAAAGAGTAGTAAAACGGACATTTTCTTATACTTGCATTTTTAAAATATAGTATTAGGCAAAAAGATTACATAATGCCAAAAGTAAAAGAAGCCTGGGGATCCAGGATAGGACTCATTCTGGCCATGGCAGGAAATGCCGTTGGCCTCGGTAATTTTCTTCGTTTTCCCGTACAAGCTATCCGCAATGGAGGCGGGGCCTTTATCATTCCTTATCTCGTTTCGTTCCTGCTCATGGGATTGCCACTGTTGTGGATTGAATGGTCCATGGGGCGATATGGCGGCGTGAAAGGAAATCATTCCACACCTTTTATTTTTGGCAGTATGTCCAAGAAGAGACTGTGGAAATATGTTGGCGTTTTTGGTATTTTTACTAATCTGGGGATTATTTCCTATTATACTTACATTGAATCATGGACACTATCCTATACTTTTAAATCTATTGCACAAAGTTTTTCAGGGTTGTCGCGCCATCAGGTGAGTGCTGCTTTTGATACTTATGCCGGCGTTCACAGTCCTGCGGCAGGTCATCTTGTGGCTGTCAACTTTCCTGTGTGGGCTATAGTTGCTTTTCTTATCACTCTCACTATTAACATCTACATCCTCTCAAAAGGGCTGAGCGGTGGTGTCGAGAAAGTGGCAAAGATTGCCATGCCGTTGTTGCTGCTGTTTGGTGTTTTTCTCGCTATCAGAGCTATTACACTGGGAGCCACCGGTGTAGCCGGATGCGCCACCTGTAACTCGCACCTTGGTCTTGACTTTTTGTGGAAGCCTAAGTTTAATAATCTCGCTAATCCGAAAGTGTGGCTTGCGGCGGCGGGACAAATCTTTTTTACCCTCTCAGTCGGGATGGGAACTATCCATTGTTATGCCGCATATGTCAAAAAAAATGAAGACATTGCCCTCAACGCTATGACGGCAGGATGGATGAATGAGTTTGTGGAAATTGTTTTGGGCGCCGCTATCGTAATTCCTATTGCTGTTGGATATATGGGCATCGATTGGGTCAAAGAAAATGCAAGTTTTATGATGGCTTTTAAAACCATGCCTTTCCTGTTCAGTCAATGGGGGCCAATCCTCGCCACATTGTCAGGAATAGCCTGGTTCGGATTACTGTTTTTTGCCGGAATTACCAGTTCATTGGCTATGGGAACTCCTTTTATGGCATTTGTGGAAGATGAATTCGGCTGGGGTCGTAAAAAAAGTGCTGTTATTCTTGGTCTGATAATTTTGATATTGGCTTTGCCCACCATATTCTTCTTCGAGATAGGCGTTTTCAATGAATATGATTACTGGACGGGGACGGTTTCTCTCGTTATTTTTGCTACGGCAGAAGTTATTTTGTTTTCATGGATATTCGGTATGGATAAAGGCTGGAAAGAAATCACCCGTGGTTCCGACATTAGAGTCCCCACCATTTATAAATTTATTATCAAGTGGATTACACCTGTTTTTATCCTTGTTATTTTTATCAGCGCTATGATAAAACCATTACATGGTGAGCTGGTTGACTGGCAGCTTGCTTTCAACCAGCTACTTACGCATGGCACATGGCCTTGGGCAAGTGATAGTATCATCTCTCAGGTCTTTCATTTAAATGAAAAAATCATCTGGTTTAAGCAGGGAGCTGCCACACCCATGTTTTATAAAGATATGTCGAGACTCCTGTTGTTGTCAACCTTTTTAGGGTTGAGTTTTATGGTTCACCTTGCTTCAAAGAAAAGAAAATTAACTGCTAAATCCCATATATCATGAGTACATCAGCATTGATATTTATGGTTCTGGTACAGGGTTCCGTTACCCTGATTACTGTTTATTTTTTCGTAAAAGTTCTCAAAACGCCGAAAAAACCAGACAGTGATGAGGATGAGGAATAGCCTGTTTTTCTCACGTGGTTTCTGCTTCCCGTTTCTTTGTGTAAAAATGACTATTTTTGAGCTTAACTGAAAACCCGGAAGATGCTCCGGCTTCTTTCACTTACTATGCGCAAGAAAATTCAATATTGGATCCGCAGCTTTTTCACTTTAAACAAAAGCGAACAACGAGGAATAATTATTTTATTGATAATCATCGCTTTACTATTACTCTTCAACTCTCTGTTACCTTATTTAATCCATCCCCAAAAGAATGATTACACAAGTTTCGACATGGAAGTTTCTCGGTTTGAATCAGCACAAAAATCATTAAACGATTCACTACATCTCGTCCATTTACAGAATATCGGAAAGCTGACAACAAAGCAGGCTGCCTCCCGACTTCATCCCGTTATGTTTGACCCCAACAGTCTTACCATGAAAAAGGGATTACAAATGGGATTGAGTTCGCGTCAGATAACAACCATGCAACATTACGTGGCAAAAGGAGGGCGCTTTCGCAAAAAGGAAGATCTAAAAAAGTTATATTGTCTGTCAGAAGCTGAATATCAGGTACTTGAACCTTTTATCCGGATACCACATCTCAAAGCATCTGTTTCCGAAAAATCTTACCGGAAAAAATCTGCAAACCGAATGAAAGTGGAAATCAACACGGCTAATTCGGCTGCTCTTGTGCAGAAACTTCTGCTGCCACCCTGGTTAGCACGTCGGATTTTGAAATACCGTACGCTGCTTGGCGGTTTTTACTCCCGCACACAATTACGTGAGGTATATGGAATGGAGTCAGCGACCTATGATGCCATACAAACCTATATTAGTATTGACACAACAAAAATTAAAAAAACAGACCTGAATTCTGCCACTTTCAAACAGCTTTTGCATCATCCCTACATCGATTACGAAACCACGAAAAAACTTGTTAATGCCCGCAGGAAAGCAAACGGTTTCAGCGACTTCCGTCAGGTGAAGCAGCTTACCGGACTTCCGGATACGCTGATAAACAAAATTCGGCATTATTTGTATCTTCGCCCCTTAAAAAATTAATCCTATTAGAAATGACTAAAATCAGTACGGTCTTTAAGAAATTTCCAAAAACATTTTGGATTGCCAACACCATGGAGCTTTTTGAGCGCTGGGCATGGTATGGTTTGTTTGCAGTATTAGCACTCTATCTAACCCAGTCAACGGATACCGGTGCATTGGGTTTTACCCAGACGCAAAAAGGAAATATGATGGGAACAGTAACGGCTCTCTTGTATTTCCTGCCGCTGTTTACCGGAGCACTTGCCGACCGGTTTGGATACAAGAAGATGCTTATTATCGCTTTTGTTATTTATTCGTTAAGCTATCTACTTATGGGCCAGGCCAGAAGCTATACTGCCGTTTATGGCGCTTTTCTGCTCGTTGCATTGGGAGCTGCCCTTTTTAAACCCATTGTTTCTGCCACAGTAGCCAAAACTACAGACGAAACAACTTCCTCCATTGGATTTGGTATTTTTTATATGATTGTGAATATCGGCGGATTTATAGGCCCTGTTTTCTCTTCAAAACTAAGACACATTTATGGTTGGCACATTGTTTTTATTATGGCTGCTTCGGCCATAGCTGTGAATATTTTGCTTGCTTTGATTTTTTACAAAGAACCCGGAAGAGAAAAAAATACGGATGCTTTCTGGGATTCTATTTGGAAATCGTTGAAGCATATTTTTACCGCTTTGTCAGATATTAAACTGGTTGCTTTTCTAATTATTATGATTGGCTTTTGGACTATGTTTAACCAGCTTTTTTATACGCTTCCCAACTTTATTGATCAATGGGTAGATACCTCCATGATTTATCAGTGGATACATGGGTTCTCTCCTGATTTTGCCGCAGCATTTGGTACCGAAAAGGGGACTATTGCACCAGAAATGATGGTTAATCTCGATGCCGGTTTTATCATTATTTTTCAAATTATCATCTCCTCGATTGTTATGCGTTTGAAACCTGTCAATGCCATCATCAGCGGCATTATGGTAGTTTCAGTAGGTATTGGGTTTGCTTTTGGAACCAATAACGGTTTTTATGTTATCCTCGGTATTTTTATTTTTTCCATTGGCGAAATGGCCAGCTCGCCAAAATTTACCGAATATATTGGGCGAATTGCTCCAAAAAATAAGGAGGCTTTGTATATGGGTACTTCTTTTTTGCCGGTGGCTGTAGGAAATTATTTGGCTGGTGTTTTTTCCGGCCCTGTTTATCAGTCTATGTCTGATAAAATTAGTTTGCTTGAACACTTTGTGGCCAAACGCGGATTACAGATTCAACCTATCAGTGAGAAATTTACGCAAAACGATTATCTGAAACGGGCTGCCGTATTACTGCATACAGACCAGCACGGCCTCACGCAGATGCTATGGAACACATATCACCCCTACCGCATTTGGATGCTTTTCAGCGCCATTGGAATTGTTACCATCATTGCACTGTTCTTGTACAATCATTTTATTCTTGGAAAAGTCCAGAAGAAAGCAGTTTAATTCAACCTTGACAATCTTTTTGCAACCATTTGACGATTGAATGACAGCGAAGCGAATGACTATTGTCTGACAGCGAAGCGAGTAACGCACGAAGCCTCTGACCACAGAATGACCGGAATTTCTAATTAGGGTTTGCTGAAAAGCTCAGATGTTCGTCAGATTTGGATTTTGTGAAGTGAAGATGTATCCATATACTTCGAACTGAACAAGATACAAAGATGGCGTGCAGCTGAGCAGTATAAATTTTAAAATTGTGGCTATAATAAATGCGCGTGTTTTTAATAAAATTGCTGGAAAACCATGCATTTTACTCTTTAAGAATCAATGTAATAATTTATACATCAATAATTTAAGCGTTTTTCAGCAGACCCTAATTAATCATCCCAGTCTGTCCACGTATTGGTTGGATTTTTCCAATAAGAATCCTCATCATCTTCGTTTTCCGCTTCTTCTTCTAACTCCCAGGAGTATTTTTTACGTTGCGGACCTGATTTCCGGTAGTAAAAAGCCATAACTAAACCCGAAAACAAGCTGCCGAGATGCGACTCCCACGAGATATGCTGTTTGGGAAAGAAACCCGGAATAGCGCCCCATACAAGGCCCCCATACAGAAAAACGACTACCAGCGCCAGCGCCGCCAGCCCGTTATTTTTACGAATAAGACCACTGAAAAAAAGAAAAGAAGCCATACCGTAAATAATACCGCTTGCGCCAATATGCCAGGCATCGCGTCCGCCAAACCAAACCAAGATACCAGTCATCAGCCAGATAAATCCCAAAACTTTAAGCGCCAGATCACGATAGAAATAAAACAAAGCGACCCCCAATACCAGAAAAGGTACAGAGTTGGCTCCCAAATGTTTAAAACCAGCGTGAATAAACGGAGAGAGGATGATTCCCGGCAGACCGTTGGCATGCAGCGGATGGACGCCGAGAAATGCCAGGTCAATACCAAAACCATACTCCACAAACCGGATAATCCACATAATCAGCAGTAATACCACGGGGATAGTCGCTGCGCCAATCAGTCTGTTTTTTTCCTGTGCCAAAGTTTAATAATTTTTCATGCTTCGATGGCTTTTCTTAAAAAAAGTTATGTAAAAATAGAGAAAAATGAAATATACCTGAGAATATAGTATTCGAAAAGTCGCTGAAAGATTATCCCGAAATAATGTGTTTGTTTTTCCTACTTTTACGCTTCAAAAATTATTCCTTATGAAAATAGCTTTGATACAACAAAAGGCGGGGCACGATAAAAAAGCTAACCTGAAAAAAGGACTCGCAGCAGCCGAAGAAGCGGCCCGCAATGGTGCTCAGTTGGTGGCTTTTGCCGAGTTGGCATTTGAGCCTTTCTATCCGCAGTATCCCGCCGGAAAAGATAAAAACAGGCTTGCTGAAACCATTCCCGGATCAGTTACGGAAGCTTTTTCCCTACTTGCCAAAAACATAAGATGGTCATTATCCCCAACCTGTATGAGCTGGATGGAGAAAATACTTTTGATACTTCGCCTGTGATTGATGCGGATGGAACTATTTTGGGGAAAACCCGCATGATGCACATTCCGGATTATGAATATTTCCATGAAAAGACATTTTATACGCCCGGCAATACAGGTGCACCTGTTTATGACACGGCAGTGGGGAAGGTTGGCGTTGCCATCTGTTACGATCGGCATTATCCTGAGTTTATGCGGGCTTTGGCGGTAGCTGGTGCAGAGCTGGTGATTACGCCTCAGGCCGGTGCTGCCGGTGAATGGACAGAAGGACTGTATGAAGCTGAAATGCAGATTGCTGCTTTCCAAAATGGATATTTTACAGCGCTTTGTAATCGAGTGGGCGTGGAGGAACATCTCGATTTCTCCGGCGAATCGTTTGTGTGCGGCCCGGATGGCAGGTTGTTGGCACAAGCCGGCCGTGGTACGGAAGAGATTTTGTATTGTAACATTCATCTCGATGAGGTGAGAAGTTCTCATGCGAAGAAACTTTTCCTTCCCGACCGCAGACCGGAACTATATGGCGACTGGTTGTAAACAGGATGTATCTGTTTTATTTGCTTATTTTTGGATTCTGATTAATTCGATTAATGATGCAGCTTATCCTGATTTTGTCGGGAGCAGGATTGTTCCTTTTCTTTATTTATGCCGTGGTGGTTTCTCTACGCGAGCATGAAATATTCGCTGCAAAACGTTTTTTTGTCGGAGTATGGCTGTTTTCTCTGCCATTTTTTGTGGTGGCTTTTGTTTCTTTCACAGGAAAGATCTTTGTTTTTTCTTTTCTCATTGTCACCTTGCTGACCGGGATATTGCTTTTTCTTGTTCCTTATAAAAGAAACCGTGCTTACCGCCAGGCTATACCTGCTGCACGAATCGATGAACGCGATACCATGTTTTCACGAAATGAGCTTGTCCCCGGCACGGACAATTTTAAGGACTACTACCTGCAAAATCCTGATAAAAAAGTTCGGGATGACCGCTTTCGCAGAAATGCCGGGCTGTTACAGAGAGGAACTACGCAGTACAACTCTTTCTATTTTGCTTCAGCCGATGCCAGTTTTGAGACTATTGCCGCTTTGCGCACTTTTGTGAATGGAACCGTAGCTGAGAAAAAAATACCGGTGGATGCTCAACGTGTAAGTAATTACCTGAAAAACTGGTCAAAAAAGCTGGGTGCTGTCGATTGTGGTATTACCGAATTGCAGGATTACCATATTTATTCAACCGGTGGGAGGGGAGAACGTTATGGTCAAAAATTTGTAAAAAGCCACCGTTTCGCCCTTGCTTTTACGGTAGAGATGGATCACAAAATGGTTCAAACAGCGCCTGCCGGAACCATGGTTATGGAATCGGGACAGCAATATCTTGAATCAGGCCGTATTGCGTTGCAGGTAGCAAAATTTATCCGCAGTCTCGGCTATGAAGCCAGGGCACATATCGATGGAAATTATGAGGTGGTCTGCCCGTTGGTGGCCCGCGCTGCAGGTCTTGGCGAAATTGGCCGCATGGGATTGCTTATGACTCCCAAACTGGGGCCACGGGTGAGAATTGCGGTGGTAACTACCAACCTGCCTCTGATTACGGATATGCCATTGCACGATTATTCTGTTATCGATGCTTGTATGCAATGTAAAAAATGTGCGGACGTCTGTCCGACCAATGCTATCTCGTTTAACGACCGCGCAATTATCACCGGAAGTCTGCGATGGCAAATTAATCAGGAAAGCTGTTTTACCTTCTGGACCATTGCCGGCACCGACTGTGGCCGATGCATCAGCGTCTGCCCTTATTCACATCCCGATAATAATCTGCATAATCTGGTACGTTTTGGTATGCATAACTCTTCCTCTTTCAGAAAAGTGGCACTGAAAATGGATGATGTCTTTTACGGCAGGAAACCATCTCCCAAACCTGTTCCTGACGGTTTTAAATAATTGTTATTCTGTTTTTCGTAGTATTGAAAGCACGATTTTTTCTCTTATAATCTTGCAAGGTTTGAAATAAATCCTTCTCAGGTTGGAATCTGTAAACCCTACCTGTTGACTCCGGCGATTTCAAATCGCTTTTCTCTAAACATTCGGGTTCATTACCAGAAGCGAAACATGGTGCAAATCCGAATGAGTGGAGCTTGTAAGCCTTCTTATTTGGAAACATTACAAATAATTTTGTATATTTGCAGAACTATTGCGATATTGAGGGATTAAAACGAAATAACCTAACGGTTCCGACTTGTTCTTTCGCGTTTTCTCTTCGTTGCAAAAGTTTTAAATTCACCCTGTGAAATAAGGGCTTTATTATTTCACAGGGTAAACAGTGGCTATTCGCAACCTCTTTCTGCAAGCTGGTTCGTTTGCTAAAGATGTTTACTAAACATTTTTTTAACGCTCCGCCCTGCCTTGAAAACTCGTAATCTCGTTTAAAATGAGATCTGTCACTATATTTTGTTATAAACCATAAAATAAAAAATAAGAATGAAAAACAGAAGAAAATTTATCAGGAATAGCCTGATTGCTGCAAGTGCTATTGCATTTTCCGGACCGCTTATGGCAGTAAACTCCGGAAATTCAGGTGGAAAAACAAATCGTTTTCCGGGTGTTATCTACACAAAAAAAGATCAGGGAAGGTGGGATGGAAAAGCCGCAAGCCATGTGCCGCAGGTAACTGTTGCAGGAATCAAAGTGAGGTTACATACTGTACATCCCATGAGCGAAAAACATTATATTGTAAGACATACGCTGGTGGATGAATCCGGCGGGGTATTGGGTTCAAAAACCTTCTTCCCGACTGATGTTCAACCTATTTCAAACTTTGAACTGCCGACTGGTTTTCATGGAAAACTCTATGCCACCAGCTTTTGCAACAAGCACGATTTTTGGATAAATGAGTTTACGGTATAAGCTTACAGAATCAGCACTTCCGGCTCCAACATAATGCCAAATTTTTGTAAGACATCATTTTGAATATCTTTGGATAGTTGCAATATCTCTTTTCCCGTGGCTTTTCCACAATTCACAATGACCAGTGCTTGTTGGTGATGTACACCGGCATTGCCTATTTGTTTCCCTTTCCACCCGGCCTGTTCGATAAGCCAGCCAGCCGGAATTTTTACTTTTCCATTTTCCGAAGAGAAAAAAGGAATCTGCGGAAAATGCTGTTGTATGTTGAGAAACTTTTCATGCAATATCACAGGATTTTTAAAGAAACTACCGGCGTTTCCCAACTCTTCGGGCTTTGGTAATTTTGAACGGCGGATACCTTTTACGGCTTCACTCACAGCCTTTACCGTGATTTCTTCAGCGGGTGTATTTTCAAATGCTTTCTGTAAAGGTGTATAGTTAAGATTAGGCCTCGGTATTTTTTCCAATCGGTAAGTTACGTTTAAAACAAACCATTTTCCTTTTTCGGCACCTTTAAAAATACTGTGGCGGTAGTCAAAATCACATTCTAACTTATTGAGTATACATTTTTTTCCTGTTATCAAATTGCATGCTTCGAGGTTTACAAATGCCTCTTGTTGCTCCACGCCGTAAGCGCCGATGTTTTGTACCGGTGCAGCGCCGACTGATCCCGGAATCAGACTTAAATTTTCCAGCCCGCCCCAGCCTTTCTCCACCGTAAAATCCACAAAATCGGACCAGCTTTCACCACTGCCGACTTTTAGCAGAATCTGTTTGTCCGTTTCCTCTATGATTTCGATGCCATGAATTTCACTGTGCATCACCCAACCGTCAAAATCTTTAGTAAAAAGCAAGTTGCTTCCACCACCCATGATGAGGTGTTTGTTTTCTGCCGGTTTTAGGTTTGCAATCAGGCTTTTTAGCTCATCGTAACTTGATACAGCAACAAAATAATGAGCTTTGGCTTCCACGCCGAAAGTGTTGTATTTTTTTAATTGAATATTTTCTAAAAATTCTATCATTTGACAATGTTAAAATACTTTTGTTCAGGTTGTTGACAGGGGTTGCAAATCCGAATGCCCCTAAGCCGACATAAGCTGGTAATACTATTTTAAATAAGCTCCAGTCCGGTATAATTTTCCGGACGGATGGCTTTTAATTCTTTTTTTACAACCTCCGACACATCAAGTCTGTCAATAAAATTATGTATTGCTTTTTCATCCATTTTTTTGTTGGTACGAGTGAGAGTTTTCAGTGTTTCGTAAGGTTGCGGGTAATGTTCGCGCCGCAAAATATTTTGAATGGCTTCCGCTACTACGGCCCAGTTATTTTCAAGGTCGGATTTCAGCTTTTCCTCATTCAAAATCAATTTTCCCAGCCCTTTTCCCAATGACTGTATGGCAATAAGTAAATGTGCCAGCGGTACGCCGATATTCCGAATGACTGTGGAGTCGGTCAGGTCGCGTTGCAGACGCGAAACCGGTAGCTTGGCAGCTAAATGTTCAAAAAGTGCATTGGCCATTCCAAGGTTTCCTTCGGCATTTTCAAAATCAATGGGATTCACTTTGTGCGGCATGGCCGAAGATCCTACCTCTCCGGGCTTAATCTTTTGTCTGAAATAATTCATGGAGATATACATCCACATGTCGCGGCTTATGTCCATGAGGATATTGTCAACACGTTTCAGCCCATCAAAATAAGCGGCGAGATAGTCGTAATGTTCTATTTGCGTGGTTGTTTTTTGACGATGGATTCCTATTTGTTTTTCAAGAAATTCTTTGGCAAAAGTTTCCCAGTCTGTGTCGGGATAAGTTACCACATGGGCATTCATGTTACCGGTGGCGCCGCCGAATTTTCCTGAAAAAGGAATGTTTTTCAGCAGATCAAACTGGTTTTCCAGCCGTTCCACAAAGACATATATTTCTTTTCCGAGATGTGTCGGTGAAGCCGGCTGTCCGTGTGTATGTGCCAGCATGGGAATATCTTTCCACTGAAAGGCCAGCTGAAGCAATTGCTTCTTTAGGTTATCCAGCGCCGGGAAAATCACCAAATTATGCGCCTCTTTCAGCGAAAGCGGAACAGCCGTGTTGTTGATGTCCTGTGAGGTAAGCCCGAAATGGATGAACTCTTTGTATTCGCTCCATCCGGCGGTTTCCATTTTTTCTTTAATAAAATACTCCACCGCTTTTACATCGTGGTTGGTAGTCTTTTCTATTTCCTTGATGGCTTGGGCATCTTCCGGTGTGAAGTTTTCGTAAATGGTTTTTAATCCGTCAAAATATAGGGGATCAAATGATTCCAGTCCTGGAAGCGGTATCCGGCACAATGCAATAAAATATTCTATTTCCACGCGAACGCGGTAACGAAACAGGGCGTACTCGGAAAAATATTCCGAAAGGACTTTTGTCTTGCCATGATAACGGCCATCTACGGGGGAAACAGTAGTAAGCGGAGAAAATTCCATTGGCTTTAATTTTTTTCAAAAATACGAAAAACTATCCTTCTGCATTATGTTGTCATTTCATCCGAAGGGAGAAATCTCCTGAGGATAAATTCGCTTATCAGGAAACTTATCAGTCATTTCTCCTTCGAAAAGACAGGTGCTGAAATGGATAATATTTTCCATATTCTTTCCGATTTGCCATGCTCTTTCTGATTTTAAATCAGAAAGCTGATAATATCCATGATTTTTAATCCGGTTGAAACAAAAGGATGAGCTTGTTTCTCTCAATGAGCAGGGAGTATATTGGCCGTCAGAATTTATGTGAAGAAAAAATTCTATTGCGGATCCACATCCACATTAATCCGTACAGATTTATATTTCGATAACATTTTAAAATTATTTAGTCTTTGCTTTAACTGCTGTTTTTTTTCAGCTTGTTGTTTGTTACGGGGAATTTTAAACAGTATCTGTTTGATAAACAGGTTTTTTATTCGTGAGACCATGGGGTACTCCGGGCCGTAAATCAGATTGCCAAAATGTGCTCTCAAATCGCGGGCCAGCACGGCTGCCGCTTCGTTAAGAAGTTCCGGCTTTTTATGTTTCAGCTTTATCATCACCAGCCGGTAATAAGGCGGATATTTAAATCGCTTTCGTTCTGTCAATTCACGGGCGTACATGCTTTCAAAATCGTGGTTTACCACATCGCGGATCACGGAATGACCGGGTTGCCATGTTTGGATGATGACTGTTCCCTGATACTTTTTTCTGCCGGCACGACCGCTCACCTGTTCCATCATCTGGAAACTACGTTCGGATGCCCTGAAATCGGGGAAGCTGAGCATGTTGTCGGCACTCAGGATACCCACTACCTGTACGTTATCAAAGTCAAGACCTTTTGTTACCATTTGCGTTCCGGTGAGGATATCGGTTTTCCGGTTTTCAAAGTTGTAAATGATGCGTTGGAAAGCATTTTTCGATCGGGTGGTATCCAAATCCATACGTTCGATGCGGGCATCGGGTAATATGATAGACAGTTCTTCTTCCACTTTTTCGGTACCAAAGCCCTGCATAACGAGATGCGGGCTGCCACATTTTTCACATACTTCCGGTACCGGTCTTGAATAACCACAGTAATGGCACTTCATCAACTCCTGTTTTTTGTGGTAAGTCATGGTAACATCGCAGTTTTTGCATTGCGGAATCCAGTTGCATTGCTCACATTCGATTCTCAGTGAGAAACCCCGGCGGTTCTGAAACAAAATGACTTGTTGCTTTTTCTCAAGCGCTTGTTTTATATGTTCAAGCAGAACGGAAGTGAAATGTGATTTCAGCAGGCGTCTTCTTTTTTCCTCTTTAATGCTTACCACTTTTATCTCCGGCATTTTCACTCCGCCAAAGCGCTCGGTAAGAGAAATCAGTCCGTATTTTCCGTTTTTGGCATTGAAATAAGTTTCGATGGCAGGCGTGGCAGAGCCAAGGACTACTTTGGCATTATGAAGTGTGGCAAGGTAGATAGCCGTATCACGTGCATTGTAGCGTGGCGCAGGATCAAACTGCTTGTACGAGGCGTCATGTTCCTCATCTACAATGATGAGTCCGAGATTTTCATACGGGAGAAACATGGCCGAACGTGGTCCCAGAACGATACGATAAGGTTTGTGTATGCCGGCCTGCTGAAGTCCGGCGATATTTTCCCATACTTCGGCCCGTTCGTTTTGGTTATATCGTGAATGATAAACGCCTATTTCATCGCCGAAATGCTTTCGCAGACGATGAATAATTTGCGTGGTAAGCGCAATCTCAGGCAACAGGTAGAGCACCTGCTTTCCTTGTTGCAGCGTGTCTTCTATAAGCTTGATGTATAGTTCGGTTTTTCCGCTGGAGGTAACGCCGTGCAATAACACTACCAAATTCTTTTGCATCTGTTCTGTTAGCGATGTGTAAGCTTCCTGCTGGCTTGCGCTTAGCGTAAACGAATTTCCCGATGTGTTGTTCTCTTCGGTAAAACGGCTGATAATTTTTTCGTCAAGAAGGAAAACACCTTTGTCCATAAGCGTTTTTAGTGCGGCATCGTTCACTTTTGTTTTGGCTAACAACTCAGCTTTTGTTACGGAAAAATCTTTTTTCAGTGGGAAACCGCACAGAGAAAGAAACCCCATCACCAGCTCCAGTTGTTTGTGTGCCCTTTTCCCTAATTGGTCCATCAGCTCCTGCAACTTTTCTTCATCGAAAAAGTCCGGTGCCAGCCTCACCATTTTTGTTTTTTTCGGTTTGTACTGTTGCTTCAGCTCTTCTTCCATGACGATAAGCCGCCGTTCAATCATGGTTTTTAGTAATGGCAGTACTTTCTGATAACCGACAATATTGGTTACCTCATTGATAGTCAATCCTTTTCTTTGAAGTAATGCTTCTGTAATCCGGTATTCCGATTCGTTCAAAGTTTCTTTATCAGGGGTGAATCCGGGCGACAAAACTATTTTTGATTCACTACTCAACTTGAATGCGGAAGGCATCGCCACATTCATCACTTCGCCTAAAGTGCTCATGTAATAGCCGGAGATCCATTTCCAAAATTGAAATTGCAAATCGTTGACCAGTGGTTTTTTGTCAAGAACGGATAAGATATATTTGGGGGTTCCTTTTTGTGGGGGGCGTTCGTGAATATCGGCCACCAGCCCGGCATACACATGGCGCGGGCCAAATTGTACCGAAACCCGCTGTCCGCGTTTTATGATATCGTTCAGTGCAAACGGCACACGATAAGTAAATGTTCCGGGGATAGGCAGCGGTAATAATATCTCAGCAAACAGGGTGATTCTATCCATAGAACAAAAGTATCCAATTTCTGTTTTATTCCAATTTTCCTTACTTCAAACTCCAGAGCTTAATGTTCAGAATCCTACGGAGCATATTTTCAACGTGTGCCAACTGCAACTCCCCTGTCAAATACCTAATAACCAGACCCTTTCTTTCCTTAGGACTTGTTAAGAAACAACTACTGCGTTTATATTCATTCTTTTGCCCGCTAACTTTGTTAAAAAGCCTCGCCATAGATTTGCTATACCTGCATTTTTGCCTCGTTATCGAACAAAATAACTTCTCCTGATCCGGAGAACTTATTTCGTAAACCCTTAGCTAAACCTTGCCTCAGAGAGTAAAAAGCATGACGATAAAAGACATAGAACCGGAAAATATTTTTACCTTTGGATAATCCTGAAAAAAAGCATGTTATGTATGACGATTTAAAACAATTTGTAACTCAATTTGCCCATCTCAGCCGGGAGGAATGGGAAGCTGTAATGCCTTTTATCGAAATTAGAAATCTCAAAAAAAACGACTATTTTATCAGGGAAGGTGAGATAGCCCGCTACATCTCGTTTACACAAAAAGGTTATCTGCGTGTATTGTACAACCATGATGGAAATGAAATCACCCGCGACATTTCGCCATTACATACTTTTGTTACGGCACTTCCGAGTTATGTCTCACAGACGCCTTCTTTCGAGATTGTTCAGGCCATAACTGATTGTGAACTTTTTGTCATTTATCGGGATCATCTGGAAGCTTTATATGACCGGTATAACAACTGGCAACGGGTAGGGCGCCGGATTATGGAGGAGATGTTTGTGCAAACGCAAAGCCGGATTTACGCATTCATTACCCAGCCGGCGGAAGTAAGGTATGATGAGATGATGAAACAGTTTCCCGATATTTTTCAGCATGTCCCGTTGCAATATATTGCCTCCTATCTCGGCATTACTTCCCAGTCGCTGAGCCGTTTGCGGCGAAGCGTAAAATTTTGAGCAAAAGCAGGTTACAGAAACGATATATAGAGTTATGGCCGGATATTTGCGTGAGGGATTGCAGCGGCTACCCCACAGCGAGGTACGAGCGAGGAGTAATAGCGGAAAGCCCGACCCCGTGTGGCGAGGACACGCCCTATAATAAAAAAACAATTTTCTTTCAATCATTTTGTTTTTTTACCAAATGTTAAAAAAATTCCGCTTTTTGTTTCCCAACTTTGTACTTTATAAAGCATAAAGCCATGGAGCGATACATTGGAAAGCATAAAACAGGTTCATTTGACCTCATCATTATCGGAGGCGGCATCACGGGGGCTGCGTTGGCATACGAAGCCGGAACGAGAGGCTTAAAAGTGGCTTTGTTTGAAAAAAATGACTTTGGCGCTGCCACCTCTTCGGCCACTTCCAAACTTATCCACGGCGGATTGCGTTATCTCAAAAATCTTGAATTCGGACTGGTACGCGAGTCATTGCGGGAGCGGAGAATTCTGAGTGATATTGCCCCCAACTTTGTCTATCCCATTCCTTTTATGATGCCTTCGTATCGGAAATTCAAGAGCCGAAAATGGATGTTGCTTATCGCAATGGCGTTGTACGATATTCTTTCTTATGATAAGGGCTATACCATGGATCCGACCAAACGCCTTCCGCATTTTAAAGCATGGTCGCGAAGCCGGACGCTGGCTACGGAACATTGTGTAAAACCGCAGGGTCTGACCGGCTCAACGGTTTATTACGATTGTCAGAGTATTTTTCCCGAAAGGCTGACTCTTGCTTTTTTGAAATCTGCCGAAACTTATGGCGCCCGTCTGTCAAATTATGCACAGATGGTCTCTTTCATTCGCGAAGAGCATCAGGTAAAAGGTATTTTGGTAAAGGATTTGATAACGGGCGAGGAGGGGCGTTTTACAGCTCCGGTAACGGTAAATTGTGCCGGCCCTTGGGCCGATGTGGTCATAAAATCGACCACTACAGGCAACACAAAACACAACATCCGGCGCTCCGAAGGTATCCATATCGTTACCCGCAAAATCTGTGAAGACCATGCCGTTACGGTGATGACAAAACAAGACCGGCACATCATGGTGATGCCCTGGCGTGGCCATAGCCTTATAGGTACTACCGACAAAGAGTATTTTGGGAACCCTGACGATTACAAAGTTTCCAAAGCGAGTATCATTGGGCTGCTTGAAGATATTAACGACAATTTCAACGGAGCGGATTTAAAATATGAGGATGTTTTGTTCTTTTACGGAGGTTTGCGTCCGCTTGCCGATACTGACACGGAAAATTCCTATGAATCGTCCCGAAAGTATGAGGTTTTTGATAATGCTGATGAGGGTTTGGATGGTCTGTTCACTGTGGAGGGGGGAAAATATACCACCAGCAGGCAACTTGCGGTGGATGTGCTAAAAAAAATTCAGAGAAAACTGAAGACAAATCTTCCGAAAGAGACTACCCACAAACAGCCACTTTACGGCAGCGATATCAAGAATATGGAGATGTTCTTGAGTGAACTCAGGAACGGATATCCTGATTTTTCTACGGCAACTGTGGAATATCTCGGTAAAAATTATGGAACCGAGAGCCATGCCATTTTCCAACTGGCACGTAAAAATAGTAACTTAGCGGAAGTTTTGAATGATGATGGTGAGATATTGGCGGAGGTGGCTTATGCGCTGCAAAAGGAACAGGCTTTGACCCTTTCCGATATTCTTTTCCGGAGAACAGGCATCGGCACGTTGGGAAATCCGGGGGATGTCGTCATAAAAAAAACAGTTGTACTGGCAGCAGATTATTTAAACTGGGATGAGGCAAAACGCAAAGACGAAATCCGGAAAGTGCAACAACGGTTTATGCTACCCACAGTGTGATCAACGAATGTAAGAATTAAGATATAACATAATCAGCCATGAAAACAACTTACCGCTCTATTTTTAAATGGGGAGACAAACGCGAAGAGAAGCTGGAAAAGGGTGTTGTCGAACTTGTTAAAGAGCAATTTCAATATACGGATACCGATTTCGATAAAAAGATTCTTTACGGTAACAAGGAAGTCAGGCTGTCTCAGAAACCGAAGATCCCGGTAATAGTCCGGCAGCAATTTGAAACTATTTCAGGAAGTGAGAATGTCCTGAGAGATGATTATTCCCGTGCTTCACATGCGTTCGGTAAATTTTACGGTGATTTATTGTATTTACGCAAAGGAGAAATAGCCACACCTCCAGATTTGGTGATAACACCTCGTTCGGAAAAGGAAATTGAACAAATCCTGACTCTATGTAAGCAGGAAAATATTGCTGTAAC
Organism: Bacteroidota bacterium; assembly: GCA_024280235.1. GTDB lineage: Bacteria > Bacteroidota > Bacteroidia > Bacteroidales > F082 > Sulfidibacterium. Next base: position 20,434 of record JAJRQN010000020.1, read on the forward strand.
ACCTGTGGGCGGCCTTTCTTCGGTAACACGCGGCGTGGAAACTCCCCATGGTGGCATCAGTCTGGATTTGACGAAACATTTGAATAAAATTCTAAAGGTAAACGATGTCAATTCTACTGTTCGCGTTGAGCCGGGCGTTTACGGGCCGGTTCTGGAAAAGTATTTGAACGAGCGTGGTTTTACCTGTGGCCATTTTCCGCAGTCTTTTGAGTACTCCACTGTGGGCGGATGGGTAGCTGCCCGAGGTGCCGGACAAGCATCCACCGGTTATGGCAAAATTGAGGATTTGGTGCTGGCTTTGCGGGTTATCACGCCTGCGGGAATCATCGAGACCAAAGATTTCCCCGCCACAGCGGAAGCATGGGATTTAAATAAGATTTTCATCGGTTCGGAAGGAACGCTGGGCGTCATTACTTCTATTACGCTGAAAATAAGAAAGTACCAGCCTGAAAACAGGGCACTTGCCTCCTTTGTTTTTAAAGATTGTCAGTCGGCTACCCAAAGTATGCGCAAAATTATGCAGGCCGGCATAGGCTTTCCGCATCTTTTCCGCCTTTCGGATCCTGTGGAAACCACCACTGCTTTTAAAATTAAAGGGTTCGACAACTCACTTTCCGATAAATTTTTAGAGATGAAAGGTTACCGGCAGGGAGAAAGATGCCTGATGTTTGTCAGCATTGAAGGTAACAAAGCCTACGCCCGTTTAGTGAAAAAGAAAATAAAACGAATTGCCCGGAAGCACGGAAGCTTTTTTATCGGAGCCAAACCTACAAAAGACTGGTTGAAACAACGATACGACAGTGCTTATATGCGCGACCCGCTTATGGATGCCGGCATTATGACCGATACGGTGGAGACATCGGTAACCTGGGATAATTTATTAAATTTGTGGACGAATGTCAGAGTATACCTTGAAAGCAGGGAACGGACACATGTGATGTCTCATATATCGCATGTTTATGAAAATGGAGCAAATCTCTATTTTACATTTCTCAGTCCAATGAAACAGGGAGAGGAAATGCCGGATTATCTCGATTATCATCATGGGCTGATGGATGCAATTCTCGACAACGGCGGCTCTCTTTAGCATCACCATGGCATTGGCCGGGCGTTGGCTCCATGGATGGAGAAAGAGATGGGGAAAACAGCCATGGGACTTCTTCAGGTCATCAAAGATAATCTGGATCCGAAAGGAATTATGAACCCCGGTAACACATTGGGACTTAAGTAAATCACAAAATTCTTTATATGACAAACGGCAAAACGGAAGCAACGATGGTTTACATTCTGGTGATTGATGTGGGCACTCAATCCATTCGGGCATCGCTCATCGATGTTGCGGGAAACATTTGTGAAATCGAAAAAACGCCCATCGAAGCTTACTATTCCACGCAACCCGGTTATGCAGAACAAGACCCGGAATATTTCTGGGAAATCCTTTGTAAGACAACCCGGCAGCTGTTAAAAAACAGCCAAATCCCCGTTGAGCAAATCAAAGGAATGGCCGTTACCACCCAGCGGAGTACGGTGGTAAACATCGACAAAAGCGGGAAACCTCTGCGTCCGGCTATTATCTGGCTCGACCAGCGTAAGGCAAAAGTGGAAAACTGGCCAAAAGGAATCACCAAAGCTGCCTTGCATTTGGCCGGAGTTTACGAATCGGTTGCTTATGCCATTGAAGAAAGCGAAGCCAACTGGATACGGCAAAGTCAACCGGAGATTTGGAAAAAGACTGATAAGTTTCTGCTACTATCCGGCTTCCTGACCTTCAGGCTGTCCGGGAATTATACTGAATCTACCGGAAATATGGTCGGTTTCTTTCCTTTCGATTACAAAAAACACCGCTATTCCAAATCAAGGGAGGTGAATTCAAAAATGTTTCCCATCGAAAGGGAAAAACTGGCGAAATTAATTTTTCCGTCTGATAAAATCGGAGAAGTTACACCGGAAGCTTCGACGCAAACCGGTATTCCTGCCGGGCTTCCTATTATTGCCGCTGCCTCTGATAAAGCCTGCGAAGTATTGGGATCGGGAGCTATGTCGCCGGAAATTGGTTGTTTGAGTTATGGCACTACCGCCACCATTCAAACGGTGAACGACCATTATCTTGAAGTGGTACGTATGTTTCCGGCTTATCCCAGTGCCATTCCTCATTATTTCAATACCGAAGTGATGATTTATCGTGGGTTTTGGATGATAAAATGGTTTAAAAATGAATTTGGTTATCGCGAAGTGGAACGTGCCAAAGAGCTAAATATTGAACCCGAAACACTTTTTGATGAGATGATTACGGATATTCCGCCGGGTTCCATGGGGCTTACACTGCAACCTTACTGGTCTCCGGGTGTGAAACTGCCGGGTATTGAAGCCAAAGGAGCTGTTATAGGCTTTGGCGATGTGCATACGCGTGCGCATTTGTATCGGTCTATCCTTGAGGGAATTGCTTATGCGCTGAAAGATGGCGCCATCCGCACGGAGCGTAAAACCGGTGTGAAAATTGAGAAAATACGGGTTTCGGGAGGCGGCTCACAGAGCAAAAACGCCCTTCAGCTCACCGCCGATATTTTCAACATGAAAGTGGAAAAACCGCACACCTTTGAGACTTCCGCCCTCGGTGCTGCCATTAATGCTGTCGTGGGATTAAAAATTTATCCCGATTTTGAAACGGCCATCGAAAAGATGTGTCGAATCGGTGAGACTTATACACCTATCCCGGAAAATGTGCGGATTTATGACCAGCTTTATCATCGTGTTTACAGCCGTATGTACCGAAAGTTAAAGCCGCTTTACAATGATATCAGGGATATTATTAACTATCCGAAAAAATAGCAAGTAAAGTTTGAAGCGGCTGCAGTTGGTTATTGAATTTCTTTAGATATTTCCTACTACATAAATTGGGAGCAGATTATTTTGCGGAAGTAGTAGCTTTTCTAAAAACTGAGGAGTATACTCCGGTAACTTCTTTAAAAACCTGATTGAAAACCGACTTTGAGTTGAAACCGGAAAAGTCGGTAACACTTTCAATAGAATAGAAATCCATTTTCCTGTTGCTCCATATGGTAAAGGCTTTCAGAATTAACCTGGGTTCGATATAAGCTTTGCACTAAAAACCACTTGTAAAAGCCCCACTATAACTTCATGATTTTTAGCAACAAACATGTCGCACAATTGGCTTTCTATGGTTTAAATCTTATATCGAATTCGGGTTAACATTTCATTAAGAACTTTCCCCTGACGTAATCTGGCAAGTCAGATTTGCAATACGTCATTTTGTCGTCGGGCAATCACAACAAAATGAGATAAAAGTTGACTAACAATATAGAAAGAACCGGCTTTAATGTACTTCTGGCTATTCCGGTATAAAATGGTGTCCCGTGAATCTTTGGGGTATCCTCCCAATAGTTTCAAAAATTTGGAATAATCAAATTATTCTTGTACAGACATTTATACATGAACAACCAATTAAAGAAACAATAAACATACAGAACAAAACAATATGCGGGAGGAAAGATATACTTGCAAAGTAAAACCATTCATAATATTCTTTACTTATGGAGTAGAACACTTCTTGATGAGGGATCATTTCGGAAACAAACCTTTCACATACAGATTTTCCGGACTTATAATTTTTCATTGTTGAAGATAGACCATTAAAGAATCCCTTTCAAAAAAAACCATAACAATTTTTACGGGAAAGCTGTTTGTAATGGTAATGGTAAAATGAAATACCAATAGTAATCAGGAGTAAAAAGCTTCCCCAAAAAGGCGGACGAAAAGAGAAAAAGCGGCTCTCGCTGCTATAGTTACCCTAACCCACATTGCAGCTAAAAATCTGCAATTCTTTGATTTCAAGATGAGTCATTTTTTAAAATTTCCTCAGGTAGGACTACGGATTTTTTCCTATGGAAGGGAACATATTTAAATTTTAAAAGGTCATAAATTTGTCTGAC
>JAJRQN010000021.1 GCA_024280235.1 Bacteroidota bacterium
AATCTATTATCTATACCCGTTACGGTATATTAAAGAACCTGTTGCCAGGACGTTATTTTCTTCCGACTTCTGACTTCCGGCTTCCAACAAGTCAATAATTACACGATACAACAGTTTTCCACAAAATTTGCAGTAGTACCAAAAAAACAGACATCTTCCCCGTTAACAATTTTTCCTATCTTTGTTCCATAATTCAAATCCCTCCTTTTCTGTGAGGTATTTTGATTTATAAAGAAGGGTGGAGAGATTAGGCTCTGTGAAGCTCTGGCAACCTTCCGCAAAAGACGGAAAAGGTGCCAATACCTAACCTGTCAGCCTTTGGCTGATGGGAAATGATAAATTAAAAAAAGTTCAATGAAAAAACAAGACGCATCCGTTTAGCAGACGTGTAAATATTATCTTTATACCAATGTTTACTTTTGTTCGGTGAGTTTTTCACCGGAGAACGAATACTAAACTATGATTAAAATGACTAAGACAAAACCTGACATAAGAGAAGAGTTGAAAAAACGGGTGTTAGTACTCGATGGTGCCATGGGAACCATGATACAGCGCTATCAACTCGAAGAAAAAGATTACCGCGGTGAGCAATTCAAAAATGTAAAACAGTTGCTCAGAGGTGATAACGACCTGCTGAATATCACACAGCCACAGATTATTAGCGAAATCCATGAGCAGTATCTCGAAGCAGGTGCCGACATCCTTGAAACCAACACTTTCAACGGTACACGCATTTCGCAAAGCGATTACAATCTGGAAGATTATGTTTATGAAATGAATCTGAATGCGGCCAAACTGGCGCGTATCGCTGCGGATAAGTTTACAAAAATCACTCCCGAAAAGCCGCGGTTTGTTGCCGGAGCTATGGGCCCCACCAACAAAACCGCTTCCATGTCGCCAAAAGTAAATGACCCGGGCTACCGGAATGTAAGTTTCGATGACCTGATGAAAGACTATTATGCCCAGGCTTCGGCATTGCTTGAAGGTGGTGCGGATGTCCTGCTTGTGGAAACTATTTTCGATACGCTCAACGCAAAAGCTGCGCTTTTTGCCATCGAAAAAATCATGGAAGAAAAGGGAGAGAAAATTCCCGTGATGGTTTCCGGAACCATAACGGATGCCAGCGGACGAACTCTTTCCGGACAGACATTAGAGGCATTTTTCACTTCCATAAAACACATTGACCTGCTCAGCGTCGGGTTGAACTGTTCCATGGGTGCCGAGCAAATAAGACCATATCTTGCTGAACTTTCGCGTATTGCGCCTTTTCCGGTAAGTGTTTATCCTAACGCCGGCTTGCCAAATCAATTTGGCGAATACGATGAAAGTCCACACAAAATGGCAGCCCATATCAAGGATTTTCTTGACAACCGTTATGCTAACATTGTGGGTGGGTGCTGTGGTACCACACCAGAACATATTCGCGAAATGGTTGGTCTGGCAGAAAAAGCAGAAAAGCGACAGGCTCCTCCCAAAAAGCACATAACTGAGTTGAGTGGGCTGGAACCTGTAGTCATCGAAAAAGACAAGAATTTTGTGAACATCGGAGAGCGTACCAACGTGAGCGGTTCCCGACGTTTTGCCCGTCTCATCCGTGAAGAAAAATACGAAGAAGCGCTTTCCGTTGCCCGCGATCAGGTGGAAAATGGCGCTCAGATTCTGGATGTAAGCATGGATGACGGCATGCTCAATGCAAAAAAAGAGATGGTTCGTTTTTTGAACATGCTGGCCTCCGACCCTGAAGTTTCCCGCCTGCCTGTTATGATCGATTCTTCCAAATGGGAAGTGCTCGAAGCCGGTTTGAAATGTATTCAGGGAAAGGGAATTGTCAACTCCATCAGCCTGAAAAACGGGGAAAAAGAGTTTCTCGACCATGCCCGAAAGATAAGAGATTATGGCGCTGCTGCAGTGGTCATGGCTTTTGACGAAAGAGGCCAGGCAGATACCTATGAGCGGCGTATCGCAGTTTGTAAACGTGCTTACGACCTGCTAACACAAAAAGTAAATTTTCCTCCCGAAGATATTATTTTTGATCCCAACATTCTCGCTATCGGCACAGGAATGGCTGAACATAATCATTATGCCGTCGATTTTATCAAGGCCACCAAATGGATTAAGGAAAACCTTCCTTATACTAAGGTGAGCGGAGGCGTCAGCAACCTCTCCTTTGCCTTCCGGGGGAATAATCCTGTACGCGAAGCCCTCAACTCGGTGTTTCTGTATCATGCCATCAAAGCAGGGATGGATATGGGAATTGTCAATCCGGGGATGTTGCAGATTTATGATGAAATTCCTTCCGAACTGCGTACGCTCGCCGAAGATGTAGTACTCAACCGCCGGAAAGATGCTACGGAAAGACTATTGGTGTATGCCGATAAAGTTAAAAACCAATCGCAAAAAAAAGAGATAAAAGCTGATGTCTGGCGAAAAGAGCCGGTCAATAAACGGCTCGAACATGCTCTAATAAAAGGTATTACTGATTTTATTGAGGAAGATGTGGAAGAAGCACGCAAACAACTTCCGCGAGCTTTGAACGTCATCGAACAACCGTTGATGGCCGGAATGAACGTTGTGGGCGACCTTTTCGGTGAAGGGAAAATGTTTCTGCCACAAGTAGTAAAAAGCGCCAGAGTAATGAAAAAGGCTGTCTCTTTTCTGTTGCCTTACATCGAAGCGGAAAAGCAGGAAGGCGATGCCGCCAATGCGGGAAAAGTGGTACTGGCCACTGTAAAAGGCGATGTACACGATATTGGAAAAAATATTGTCGGCGTGGTGCTTTCGTGTAATAATTACGAGGTGATAGACCTCGGCGTGATGGTACCTGCGGAGAAAATTCTGGAGATTGCCGAAAACGAAAATGCTGATGTGATAGGTCTCAGCGGACTGATTACCCCTTCGTTGGAAGAGATGGTTCAGGTGGCTTCCGAAATGAAGCGAAGAGGATTAAAGATTCCGTTACTCATTGGCGGAGCAACAACTTCTGATATTCACACGGCAGTAAAAATTGCTCCCGGCTATAACCAGCCGGTGATTCACGTGCGAGACGCCTCCAAAGTTACCGGCGTGCTGGCAAAACTTTTCTCTCCCACCGAACACAAAAAATATGTGGATGAAATCAGAACTTCTTACGAAAAAATGCGGAAGCAACATTTCGGACGACAAAAAGCAAAACAGTACATCAGCCTGAAAGAAGCACGTGAGAACCGCTTCAAAACCAACTGGGAAATATCGGATATCAGTAAACCTAATTTTATCGGAACGAAATACTTTGAGGATTACCCGTTGGAAAAACTCAGACCTTACATCGACTGGACATTTTTCTTCCATGCATGGAAACTTAACGGAAAATATCCGGCCATTTTCGATGATCCCGTGAAAGGGGAAGAGGCCAAAAAGATTTTTCACGATGCGCAGGAGATGCTCGACAAGATTATCTCAGATAAATGGTTACGGGCAAAAGGCGTTTTTGGGATTTATCCGGCTTATGCCGTTGGCGATAGTGTAGAGATATTTTCCAATGAGAATAAAAAGCTTGCCGACTTCCATTTTTTACGAAATCAGGAGAAAAAAGAGGCCGGGACACCCAATCTTTGTCTTTCCGATTTTATTGCCCCCAAAGAGACAGGCATAACCGATTGGCTCGGCTTCTTTGCTGTTACCACAGGCATAGGTATCGAGGAACATATCAAAACTTTTGAAGTAAATAACGATGATTACCAGGCTATTATGCTGAAGGTTATGGCTGACCGGCTGGCTGAAGCTTTTGCCGAATATCTGCACGAACGTGTACGCAAAGAGTTTTGGGGCTATGCTTCCGATGAAAAGCTGGATATGAAAAGAATCCTGCGCGAAAAATACATAGGTATTCGTCCTGCACCGGGCTATCCGGCCTGTCCGGAGCATTCCGAGAAACGCACGATCTTCGATTTATTGAAAGTGGAAGAGAAAGCCGGCATCCGGCTAACGGAAAATTATGCCATGTATCCGGCAGCTTCGGTGAGCGGTTATTATTTTGCTCATCCACAGGCACAATATTTCAATGTGGGAAGACTTTTGCCCGACCAACTTGAAGATTATGCCGGAAGAAAAGGATTGCCATTAGAAAAAGTGGAAAGATTACTGAATATGAATATCGCTGAAAACGAATAAACTCAAAAAGTATGAACGAACCGAAAGTTACAGAACATATCGCCAGCTCCAATAAGGCTCTTTTTTCATTTGAGTTGTTGCCCCCGTTGAAAGGAGAGGATTTTACTGCCATTCAGCAGACCATCGACCCGCTGGTTGAATTTGATCCGGCATTTATCAACATTACTTACCATCAGCAGGAAGTGGTTTACGATACGCTGGATAATGGCTTGATGAAAAAACGTACAGTCAGAAAACGGCCCGGTACTGTAGGTATTTCGGCTGCTATCAAATATCGTTATGGTATTCCGGTGGTGCCGCACATTATCTGTGGCGGATTTACACGCGAGGAAACCGAAAATGCGTTGATCGACCTTAATTTTCTCGGGATTAAGAACCTGCTTGTAGTGCGTGGAGACCCGCCGGTGGGCATGAAAACTTTCGTACCTGAACCCGATGGCAACTCCTATGCCGTTGATCTGGTAAAACAGATTACCGAACTCAACCGTGGTCATTATCTTGAAAAGGACATAAAAAACAACCGTTCTACCAATTTCTGTATCGGGGTGGCAGGGTATCCTGAAAAACACAGCGAATCGCCCAACCTGGAAAGTGACCTGCATTTCTTGAAAAAGAAAGTCAAAGCCGGTGCTGATTATATTGTTACACAAATGTTTTTCGATAATCAAAAATATTTCGACTTTGTAAAAAACTGCCGTGCAAAAGGTATTGACGTACCAATTATTCCCGGATTGAAGCCCATCACAACCCGTAACCAGATTGTTGTGCTTCCACAGACATTTCATGTGGATATGCCCGAAGCGCTGGTGAAAGAAATATTAAAATGCAAAGACAATCGTGCGGTTCGCCAGGTTGGTGTGGAATGGGCTATTCAGCAATCCAAAGAGCTGTTGAAATTTGGAGTGCCGGGATTGCACTTTTACACCATGGGCAAGTCGGATAACATCCGCGAAATTGCAAAAAATATCTTGTAATCTTATTTCTTCTTCTGCTGCTCTGTCTTTTTATCGCGGTCATGTTTTATGCAGTCATAAACAACCGATGGGGGAAAGCTTGACCGTTCAGGTTTTGATATTGTAAAATTGAGAAACTTCTTGTTAATTATTTCTTTAAAGCGCCTGCCTCCGGGTAAAAATGTGTTATACAGATAAGTAAATGTCAAAAACTCTCCGCCTTCGGAGAGAGCATTAAAAATGGTTTCCAATAACATGTTCTGAGAAGTATTATCAAATCCGGCAAATGGCAGACTTGAGATGATGACATCTACACTTTTTACGTAATACTTTTCCAGATACCCTATAAGGTTTAACGCAGTATCATTTATTACAACAACATGCGGACATCGATCCTGAGTCATTTTTGCCAGTAAGGAATCTATTTCAAAAGCAAAGACAAGTGTGTCCTTTTTTACCCGCTGCATTATTTGCTCGGTAAACACACCTGTACCCGACCCCAATTCTACAATTACATTCGCCGAGGACAACTTAGGACTGCTGGTGATTAATCCGGACAATCCTTTAGATGAAGGTACTAAAGATCCTACCGATACGGGATGATAAACAAACCGTTTCATAAACCTCAATGTGTTATTTATTTTGTCCATTACAATCGTTCAGTATCATATTCAGTTTCCAGTGGATGTGCAAATAAGGCTGGTTTTCGGTTTTTTTGCATAACGAGATGAATATGTTTGCTGTTTTGTTTATTCTTCTGTAAAAATCTGTTTAATCAAAGACAAAGGTATTTTCTCAAAATAATAATTGTGAACATGCAGTTCCGGCAGGGGATTTTCCATTATTTCTTCTGCAGGTTTTGGCTGCTCGTCAGGGAAACTCCCGGGCCTTTTCTCACTTATTGCCGCTGTGTTGATTTTTTTCCGGCTCTCTGCCAGCACATAAACCGGTTTTTGAAAATGTCTGAATAGTAATGTTAGCGGAAGAGTGCCTGTTTTATTCAAAAAGGCATAATCCCAAAGTAAATCTGCACCGAAAAGAGCCAGGTCAATGTTTGTGATGAACTTTGAGGTGGCATCTTCATGGAAAACATGTACATCGAATTTCAGCTCTTTCAGAATCTCAGCCTGTTTTAATCCCTCGTTGGCCGGAGAGGATACCGTTTGCCATATGGTGGGAGATATTTTTCTTTTTGCCATAAGCCGAAACAGGTTGTGGATGGCGGAGCTGTTGCTGTGCAGCAAAATAGCTTTTCCCGACAAAGAGAGGTTTGCTAAAAGATTTTCGGAGGCCTTTTGCTGTGTATTTTCCCACCGGTTACGGTAATGCAAGACAAACTTCTCCAACAGGTTTCCTGTTACCGAAGGGTTTTTGATGATAAATGCTTTCAGTTCACTCAAAAAATGAAATAACAACGCAAATTGGGGGAAGTGTTGTTCGGGTTCTGCCAGTTGCTCCAGGAGGGCCATTGGTTCAATATCTTTTTTGATTGTGCATACTGCAAAAGTGCTTGTTGCACCCCAAACAGAATTTGCCCCGAGCCGGATAGATTGTCATTTAGAACCCTTGCAAAAATATTCTTTATCATCTTTCAAATATGTTGCGTGTATGAGGCTCTTCTTTCACAAAGGGAAAACGAAAGGCGGAAACAGAATATTTTTAATTTCCGGAATTCTTTTTTTCCTTCGCCTCTAAAAATTTCTCTATCAGGGATTTATCTTTCCATCCATCGATAAGGTGGATGAGTGCAAGACCGGGAAAATGAAATACCATGCGTGGCCCTGAATAGCGCATTATTTCTTTGATTTGGTCTTTTTTCTGTTGTGAATAACAGTGGATGGTACAATTTTTACAAGTGGGCTTGTCCTCCCCGAAAACGCATTTCCGAATCCTTAAAAAGGCGTAATCGCGCATAGCCGTACAATCAGGGCAGAGTTCTTTTCCTTTTGTTCCGTGATGTTCATGGCAGTAGAGCCGAATCATCTCTTCGACAGTCTTTTTTTCACGCAGTATCCTGGCTTTTTTCCTATCCATGCTTTCTCTGCTTTTATCGCTGCAAAGTTATTGAAAAATACAAACACATCTAAGCGGCTGTATTTTTTAACTTTTGCTAACTTGCGCCAAAAAATATGAATCATGGAGATTAAAAATGTTACTGTTATCGGAGCCGGCGTTTTGGGGTCACAGATTGCCTGGCAGTCAGCTTTTCACGGATTTAATGTTACCATATATGATATTGATTCCAAGGCACTTGATGCCGCTATGGAAAAACATAAAGGTTACGCAGCCTGGTTTAAAGCACGGCGTGGAGCCACCGGTGAAGAAGTTCAAAATACTTTCGGGCGGTTAACCTATACCATCGATTTGGCGGAAGCGGTGAAAGATGCTGATATTATTAGCGAATCGGTTCCGGAAGTGCTGGAGATAAAAAAAGATTTTTATAAAAAGTTGTCTGCTGTGGCTCCTGAAAAAGCTATTTTTACCACCAACTCGTCCACCATGGTTCCCAGTCAGTATGCAGCGGAAACCGGACGTCCCGAAAAATTTCTTGCCTTGCATTTTGCCAATCCTGTGTGGGAGGCCAATATTGCCGAGATTATGGGACAGCCAAAAACAGATAAACATATTTTTGACAGGGTGGTAGAATTTGCCAGAGCCATGGGGATGGTTCCCATACCTCTTTACAAAGAGCAAAGCGGTTATGTCATCAACACGCTTTTGTCGCCGTTACTTGCTGCCGCGGGAAATCTGTTCTTTAACGGCGTTGCCGACTTCAAGACCATTGACAAAACGTGGATGATAAGCACGGTAGCTAAATTTGGTCCTTTTGGCATCATGGATTTGGTAGGGATGCAGACAATGTATCATGTGATGCTGTTGAAAGCCAAACAGACGGGTGATCTGAATGCCCAAAAACGAGCCGAAGCCATAAAAGTCAATTTTCTTGATAAAGGGAAGCTCGGCATCAGCACCGGAGAAGGCTTTTACAAATATCCCAATCCGGAATACCAGTCGCCTGAGTTTTTGAAATAAAAGTCACATTCTCTTAGAATATGGCTTTGGTTTGTCTTCATTGGGGACTTTTAACTGTTTTCCCGTCTGAATTCGGGCAGGCCTGTCCGGGATCCGGGCAGGTCCGTCTGACCGGACGGACAAGAAGAGAAATGATTGAAGTCTGCATAGCGGACAACTCAAATGCAGACTTGGATTTAAATCCGGAGTAATAATGACAGGATCCTAATTATCAATAATATATGAAATTAATAAACAGGCAAAACTGTTTATTAAATGGCACAAAAAAACCCCGCCTTCCGGCAGGGTTCTTAAAAAAATTTACTTTCTTATTCCGGATGAATGCACTCAACAGGACAAACATCGGCACAAGCGCCACAATCTGTGCACAAATCAGGATCAATTACATAAACATCACCTTCAGAGATAGCTTCCACTGGACATTCATCAATGCAGGAACCACAAGCGGTACATGCATCGGGGTCAATTTTGTATGCCATAACTTAATTAGTTTAAAATTAAAGCGACAAATATAAAACGAATGTTTAAATAAAGAACAATTATCAGGTAAGAAAAAATAATTTTTATAAAATCCAGATTAGGTAAAAAAACTTTTGTTAAATTTAGACTGTTTATAATTTAGAATTTACGGTTGTTTATTAATCACAATATTTTAGGGCATTACACTGACTTCCAGCACCCCATAAATATATGAATTATTATTTAGAAAGAGAACAAACGTTTTAAAAAATTCTTAATATATGGTGGTCAGGAAAATATTTGATTTACTTTTGCCAGTACCATTTTAAAAGTATAATGTAATATGACAGCTAAAAAAGATAAAGTAGTTGAAATAGAGGAAGCAGTTGTAAGGTTTGCCGGTGATTCGGGTGATGGCATGCAGCTTACCGGAAATTTGTTCTCTGATTCAACGGCCTTTGCAGGCAACGATTTTGCCACTTTTCCGGATTATCCATCCGAGATTAGGGCACCCCAGGGAACAGTGTCCGGTGTTTCCGGATTTCAAATTCACTTTGGGCATAAGAATATTCACACCACCGGCGACCTTGCGGATGTTTTGGTGGCCATGAATCCGGCTTCTCTGAAAGCTAACCTGAAATGGGTAAAAAAAGATGCTATTATCATTGTAAACAGTGATGAATTTACAGAAAAAAACCTTGGAAAAGCCGGATTTGATGTTAACCCACTCGAAGATAACTCTTTAACGGGACATCTGCTGGTTAGCGGGCCTTTGAGCACACTTACAAAAGAGGCTGTGAAAGAGCTGGATTTGGATAATAAATCAGTTCTCAAATCAAAAAATATGTTTGCCCTTGGCATAATTTATTATTTGTTCAATAGAGACTATACCAGGACTTTCCCCTTTTTTGAAACTAAGTTCAGGAAAAATCCGTTGGTTGTTGAAGCAAACAAAAAAGTTCTTGAGGCAGGATTTAACTATGCTGAAACACTGGAAGTCTTCACCAACACTTACCGTATTGAGAAAGCCAGCCTGAACAAAGGCCGGTATCGTAATGTTACCGGAAATCTTGCCACTGCATGGGGCTTGCTGGCTGCTTCCGAACGTTCGGGACGTAAAATTTACCTTGGCTCTTATCCTATTACACCAGCCACCGATATTTTGCAGGAACTTTCCAAACACAAACAATTTGCCTGTGTTACACAGCAGGCCGAAGATGAAATAGCCGGTGTGGTTTCCACCATTGGCGGTAGTTTTGCCGGCGCTATGGCTGTTACCACTACCTCTGGGCCGGGACTTTCACTGAAAAGCGAAGCCATCGGATTAGCTGTTATGACAGAACTTCCTATGGTTATCGTGGATGTACAGCGTGGTGGTCCTTCCACCGGGTTGCCTACTAAATCGGAACAGTCGGATCTTATGCAGGCTCTGTACGGACGCAATGGTGAAGCACCATGTATCGTCCTCGCTGCCACCAGCGCATCCGATGCTTTCTATTCGGCTTACGAAGCTGCCAAGCTCGCCATGGAACACATGACTCCTGTTATTCTGCTCACGGATGGTTCTATTGGCAACGGTTCGGAAGTTTTCAAAATTCCGAGAGTAGCCGATTTGCCAGAGATTAATCCTCCCATTGCCAAAGCCAACGATCCTGATTACAAACCATACAAACGCGATCCGAAAACACTTGCCCGTAAATGGGCTGTTGCCGGTACACCCGGTTTGCGTCACAGATTAGGCGGATTGGAAAAGGCAGATATTACCGGAAATGTATCGCAGGAGCCATTGAACCATCAGATAATGACCGATTTGCGTCAGGCAAAAGTGGACAAAGTGGCCGACTTTATTCCGGAACTAAAAGTTGATGGCGATGACAAAGCCGATCTTTTAGTTGTTGGCTGGGGTGGCACTTATGGTGTTTTACTCACTGCTGTTGAAGAACTAAGGGCCGAAGGAAAATCCATTAGTATGGCACAGTTCAAGCATATAATGCCTTTGCCCAAGAATGTTCATGAGGTATTTTCAGGATTCAAAAGAATTATCGTTTGTGAAAACAACATGGGGCAGTTTGCCAATTATCTGCGCATGACTCATTCCGAATTCAAATATGAACAATACAACAAAGTTCAGGGACTACCTTTCATGGTGTCAGAATTGAAAACAAAATTTGACTCCCTTTTAAACGAATAATATCATGGAACAAAAAATAGAACCTCAGGAATTACAGCTTACAAAACAGGATTTTGAAAGCGATCAGATGGTAAAATGGTGCCCGGGATGCGGTGACCACGCCATCTTGAAATCGGTGGCAAATATCTTTCCCATCGTGGGACAGCAAATGGGTTACAAAAAAGAAGACTTTGTGGTAGTCTCCGGTATCGGATGTTCCTCCCGCTTTCCTTATTATATGAATACTTATGGTATTCACGGTATTCACGGACGTGCTGCCGCCCTCGCTATGGGCATAAAACTTACTAACCCAAAACTGAGTGTTTGGATGATTAGCGGAGATGGCGACTCTATGGCCATTGGTGGAAATCATTTTATTCACATTGCCCGACGTAATCCCGACATCAATTATCTGATGTTTAATAACAAAATTTACGGGCTTACCAAAGGCCAGTATTCTCCAACCACGCCCAAGGGACAAAAAACCAAGACTTCCCCGCAGGGGACATTTGAAACGCCTTTCAATCCCGGAGAACTGGCTATCGGTGCACGTGGACAATTCTTTGCCCGCGCAATTGATACCAACCCCAAACTGATGCAAAAGATTTTTATTGAAGCTGCCCTGCATCATGGTGCCTCTATTGTCGAAATTTTACAGAATTGTGTTATTTATAATAACAAGATCCATGCGTTGATTACGGGCAGGGATACCAAAGATGACAACCAGCTTATTCTTGAAGCCGGTGAACCAATGCTTTTTGGGAAAGAGAAAGAAAAAGGATTAATTCTTGAAGGCACACGGCTGAAAGTGGTAAAACTCGGAGAAAACGGAATTACAAAGGATGATATTTTGGTTCACGATCCTACCACGGAAGATACCGGTATCCACATGATGCTGGCCAGTATGGCTCCTCCGGAATTTCCGGCAGCCCTCGGCGTCATCCGCTCGGTAAAAGCTGAAACACTCGAAGACGCTGTCTGAAACTCTGTGGAACATGAAAAAGAAGTTTCCCCGTATAAAAATGTTGACGACTTGCTCAACAGCGGAAATACCTGGGAAATTGAATAACTGATTTCATCAAACTGCAATAAAAAAAGCTGCTTTCGGGCAGCTTTTTTTGTTTCTTTCATACATGTGCAGGCATTGAAATGAATTTCAATGCTGAAAGTTGAGTCGTCCCCATGGGACTATATCGCAGTTCCGTAGGGATGACCTATGGCGTAGCCTGTAATAGGATCTGCTGAAAAACGCTTAAATTATTGATGTATAAATTATTATATTGATTCTTAAAGATAAAAACGCATGGTTTTCCGACAATTTTATTAAAAACACGT
>JAJRQN010000259.1 GCA_024280235.1 Bacteroidota bacterium
ACACTTGCCGCTTCTTCCAAATTTGGTAACCCTTTGTTAAATCCTGAATTATGAATGCCGATGGATTGTTTCAATTTTTCATACTCTTCTTTTGCAGACCATGAAATGCCATCTGCACCCATCGGATTGTTTTTTGCTAATGGTCCGAGAGAAACAAATTTCTCATAAATGCGGGTATAATCTCTCTCGACAACAACAAATTTGGGCATTGTTTTTCCGGGGATGGCTTCTGTTTCACCTTTACTCCAATCTTTAATTTTGCCAAAAGGCTGTGCTATTTCGCCTGGAGAATCATGCAACAAAGGTACTGCAACAAAGTCTTTCTGAATCTCGGGTAAATATTTTTTAGCTTTTTAGGTAAAATTCTTTGCCAGATTTTTAAAGATGTTCCAGTCGGATTTAGCTTCCCACGGGGGAGAAATTGCCGGATTAAAAGGATGTACATACGGATGCATGTCGGTGCTGCTAAGATCTGTTTTTTCGTACCAGGTAGCTGCCGGCAAAACAATATCTGAATAGAGTGCCGTTCCGGACATTCTGAATTCCAGGTTAACGAGTAAATCCAGTTTTCCTTCCGGTGTTTTATCGCGCCATTTTACCTCTTTGGTGTTATTCAGCGTCTTGGTTTCAGATGCCAGCACGCCCTGATGGGTTCCCAATAAGTGTTTTAGAAAATACTCGTGGCCTTTCCCTGAACTGGAGATTAAATTGGCTCGCCACACAAAGAGTGTTCTTGGAAAGTTTACCGGATTATCAGGGTCTTCGAGCGAGAATTCCAATTTCTTGTCTTTAAGCTCGTTGACAACATGTTGAATGACTTCTTCATTATTTTTAGCTCCCGATTTTTGGGCTTCATCTACCAGCTTTAACGAATTCCGGTTAAATTGGGGATACGATGCAGACCAGCCTAGACGGGCAGAAAGCACGTTGTAATCGGCAGGATGTTCGTATCGTGGTTTGTCAACGGTTGGCGCAATTAAATCGCTCATTGGAATCTCTTCGTAACGAAACTGATCGGTGCCAAAATAAAAATAGGAAGTGGCATTTTGCAGACGGGGAGGCAGGGACCAGTCGCGGGCAAAGGCCACTGTTGCCCAACCTTCAAATGGCCGGACTTTTTCCTGTCCTACATAATGTGCCCATCCTCCGCCGTTTACGCCTTCAGAACCGGTAAGCAGCACCAGATTTAAAATGGTGCGATAATTTATGTCAGCATGAAACCAATGGTTGATTCCTCCACCCATAAGAATCATGGAACGGCCTTTTGTCTCGACTGCGTTCTGAGCAAACTCGCGGGCAATTTGGATCACCTGTTTGGCCTTAATTCCCGTAAACTGTTCCTGCCATGCAGGCGTATATGGAAGTTTATCTTCATAATTTACCGGATAGTTCTTTTGTCCGTCTGTACGTGCAACGCCATAATTTGCCAACATCAAATCAAAAACCATGGTAACATACTGAGTCTTTCCATCGATTTCAATTCGTTTTACAGGAACATCACGATGCGAAACAGAACGCTCCCTGTCATCAAAATAGGGGAGGTTAACTGTGAGCATTTCGTCTTCACTTCCCAACATAGTTAGTTGCGGATTAAATTCACGGCCGAATTCATCAACCATTTCAAGATTCCAGTCTTTCTTCCCTTCCCAACGGTGGCCAATACTACCATTCGGGATAACCATTTGCTTACTTTTCTCATCCAATATCACCTCTTTCCATTTACTGTTCTCCACAGGTAAATTTAAATCGGATGCCCGTAAGAATCGATCTACCGTAAAGCCTTCTTTTTGTTCTCTTAACAAAACCAAAAATGGCAGGTCGGTAAATTTCTTAGCATAATCGTAAAAATATTCTGTTTTATTATCAACGTAAAATTCTTTGAGGATCACGTGCGTCATAGCCTGAGCGAGAGCACCATCCGCGCCCGGATTAACAGCGAGCCATTCATCGGCAAATTTTACCGATTCTGCATAGTCGGGACTAATCGAAATAACCTTGGTTCCTTTATAACGTACTTCTGTCATAAAGTGCGCATCCGGAGTTCGTGTCAACGGAATGTTGGTGCCCCAAATAACGATGTATCCGGCATTATACCAATCGCCACTTTCCGGCACGTCGGTTTGCTCTCCCCATACCTGTGGCGATGCCGGCGGAAGGTCGGCATACCAGTCGTAAAAGCTAAGCATTGAACCGCCTATGAGAGAAAGAAAACGCGATCCGGCAGCATAACTGACCATCGACATGGCAGGGATGGGTGTGAATCCGGTTATTCTGTCCGGGCCGTATTTTTTTATGGTATATAAAAGTTGTGCCGTAATAATTTCATTGGCTTCATCCCATGAAGTTCTAACCAAACCGCCTTTCCCTCTCGCTGTTTTATAAGCTTTTGATTTTTCAGCATCTTCAGCGATGAGTTGCCAGGCTTTTACAGGGTCATTGGCTTCTTTCAGTGCATCTCTCCAAAAATTAAGCAGAACACCTCTGACGTAAGGATATTTTACGCGTATCGGGCTGTATGTGTACCACGAAAATGATGCGCCCCGCGGACACCCGCGTGGTTCATATTCCGGCATGTCGGGACCGGTAGTGGGATAATCGGTGGCTTGATTTTCCCACGTGATAATTCCGTTTTTAACAAATACTTTCCAGCTACACGATCAGGTACAGTTTACTCCGTGAGTAGTACGAACAACCTTATCATATTGCCAGCGGCGACGATAAAAATCTTCCCAATCTCTCCCCTGAGAATTCAATTCGCTCCAGCCGTCTGAATATTTCTCACGCGCTTTGAAAAAACGCATTTTTTTTAAAATATAGGATGTCTTTTTATTCATAATATACTGTTGTTTCTATATATATCTTGCTAATATTTAGGTTAAGCAATTGCTTTCTTATTGTGAACTTTATACAGGATAATTGATGTTGTAATGGAAATCAATGCGAGAATGACATAAACGATAAAGCCTTTGGCATAACCTGCATTACCATAATGATCCACAAAAATTCCCAGAATGGGAGGGACAACAAAACCTCCAAATGCTCCAAGTCCTCCAACCCATCCTGCCGCACCTCCGGTTGCTTTGGGGACATATTTTGGAACCAGTTTGAAAACTGCGGCATTACCCACGCCCATACCGGCACCAATGATAATCTCGCCTAATAATGAAAACCAAAAAACATGAGCAAAAAACAAAATAATGGCACCTGACAAAACCGTAAGATAACTTAATATGGCAATACGTTCTCCACCAAATTTATCACTAATATGTCCCCCGTACACACGAATTACTGAAGCAAGCAATGAAAAACCAAATGCCATTAACAGTGCGGCTTCTCTTAAATCAAAATGATAATTTTTTACCCAATAAACCGGAAACCAACCGGTGAGAGCGAGAAAACCTCCAAATGAAGTAAAATATAGCAGTACCAGCCCCCACGTGCTTGGGATTCTTGCTGATATTTTTAAAGATTCGAGTGTGCTGCCTGTCGGGATAAGTTCCTGGCCTAACTCCTGGGATATTTCTTTCGCTTTTTCAGGTTTTAATCCCTTTTTAATTAGTTGGAAATAGTAGGCATCGTGAACGAAAAAGATATAGACTAAAGTGCCTATTAAAAGGAAGCCGAACCAAAGTAAATAAGAAACAGGTAAGCCAAATCCACGTAATGCAAAAGGCAGGATAATTCCGAAAATACCGGGAGCCAGATTCCCTACGCCGGCATATGTACCGAGTGCAACTCCTTGTTTCTTTTGTGGGTACCAATAGGATGTCTGCGCTATCCCAACTGAAAAAGTTGCTATTCCACTTCCGCTTAATATGCCAAAAAATACAATGAGCCAATACATATTTTTGCTAATGTGGTCTGGATAAAATATTAACAAAAGAATGGACAAACCTGCCATGCCGATGACGGCCAATATTAATAAAACGGCCAAAGGTTTTTTACCTCCGACTTTATCCACCCAGGCGGCAAAAGGTATGCGCAACAACGAGCCGGAAAGGTTTGGAGCTGCCACAAGCAAACCTAACAAAAAGCCTGAAATTCCAAGCACTTCTTTTAATTTGCTCGCTACCGGGCCATACAACGAAACTGCGGCAAACCCGATAAAAAATCCAAAAGTTGCCATAATTAATCCGATACCCGGATTCCCTTTGAGATGATACTGCTGCATCAAGTTTGATTTACTTTTATTCTCTTCCATTGGTTTATATTTAAATTAGAAAATAGCACTCTAAATTAATTTTTAAGTAGTTTTAATGCTTAATTAAAATTAGTTTAAGAACATTTTGAAGTATTATTACTTAAATAGGTTAAATTAAATGATATGATTTTTATTACCGAATATAATCGAGCAGGGTCAGGCTTCCATACTTGCAACGATTTGTTTTCGTATTATCAAGTATGGAGAATCTAAATGAATTTCATTTTCCTTTTTGTAAAATGGCAAATCATGTGCCTGTGTCTTTTTTTTGCGGGATTTCTTGTAAATGGTGTTTCTTTTGTCATTTTTTTGTTTTTAAAGAACCATTCAATACTATTATCATTAGACTACAAAAAAAACTATGGTTTTTCTCCAAACATCAAATCATAGTCTCTTTCTGCTGCCGGTTTTACCCATTTTTCAGGAATGATTTTCCAGTCATTCAGTGCTTTGGGTTGAACCTCCTTTTGACTTTCTATCCATTGCATCATCAAGTAGCGGATATCTTTTTTTGAGCTGGAAATCAGACGTTTCGAAAGTTCGTTTTTGGGTATTCCTGCCCCTTTGGTCAGCGTACCGCCGCCGCCATTGCCCTGGTATGAATTGATGGCTACTGTGTACATCTTGTTCATATCGAAGGGTTTACCATCGGCCATGGAGAGAATGTGAATCCGGTTACCGGGTTTTTTGCTTACATCCACCGTGTATTTAATGCCGGCTGCGGAGTTAAAGTTGTAATAAGCATTTTTCAGCATGGGTTTTCCTGTCCATTTCGATTTTACCAGATTACCGTTTGCATCTTTTTCAAAGAGCAACAGATGATCTTTCTTGCTTTGCATGGTGTTAAACCAAAGACCGTATGAGTATTCCAACAGGTTTTTGATTTCTTTGCCGGAAAGTTTCATGGTATAGAGATAGTTTTCGTATCGGTAAAGATTGAACAGGTCGCGCATATGTAATTCGCCTTTTTCGATTCGTGCATTCATGGAAAGCAATGAAACAATGGATATGTCGGCATCTGTTTTTCTGAGTTGGAGATTATGGATAATGTCCACAAAGGCCGAGGGGCCAAAAAGTGCCTTGCGGGCATCAATGGTTTG
>JAJRQN010000260.1 GCA_024280235.1 Bacteroidota bacterium
ACCAAGGAAATGTACTTTCAAATAATAGCGACCGTATTTTAAACCTGTAAACTTAAAAGAGCCATCTTTTGCCGTAATATTTCCGTTAACCATAGTCGAATCGGGCAGGCGATATAGCACCACGTTGGTGTATTGCATGGGCGTTTTATTTCCTTTTTCCTTTACTTTTCCGTAAATGGCTCCACCGTAACCCGATGCTGCCTTCACATTTTCGTTAGATGGACGTTGGGCAAACAGGGCTGAAGCCATAAAAATGCTCAACATTAAAAGCAAACTATATCTGATTGTTTTAGACATCTTATCGAATTATTTTTCCTGAAATAAATGTACTGATTTGATCTTTAACCGGCTGGATTCTGCCATACTTTGCATAAAAGCCATGCGTGAAGGATTGGGGCGTTGTCCGCCGCCCATATGCCCGCCTCTGCCACCCATGCCGCCATTTCCCTGCATACGCGACATGTCTATTTGGATATATCCGGTTTCAAATAATATTGAAAAAGTTTTGTCCTTAGTCAAATAGTTTGCCGGATTGGCGAACAACATTTTCAATGGGATTTTGGCCTCATAAACAACATGGCCGAGGGTATCCATTTGCAGTATCACACGGATTCCATCATCTCCCGCAAAAGCATCTTTTATTCCGGCCTTTTCAAACCCCTTCAACATGACAGGCTCCGACCAATAGCGCTCGTTAAACATCCGCAGTTGCTCCGGTGAAATTCGATGGCCTGCCTCCGGACGGTGCTGACCGTAATTTCTTTGGCCGGCTTTACGGGTATGCTCATGCATACGTCCCTGAGGATATTCAATTCCCAATATGTGTTTTCCTTTTCCGTTGGGGTCAATCCAGAGGGTCAATCCGGTCATCAATGCTTTCCGCTGCACTTCAGCATTCAGCATTTTCAATTGCACAAAAAGCGATTGATTATTATTGCTGAACGCGTATGCAAAGCCCGTTTTGTTATCATATTGCAACGAGTCCGATTTCCATTCGGTGGTTTTACCATCCACCACAAATTTCCCTGACTGCTTCAGACATTTTATTCCGGACTTTCTTTTGGGAGCAGTAAACGCGCCGAGCAGAAGTATCGCAAGCAAAGCAAAGATTACTTTCTTCATCATTTCTTAATTTTCATTTGCAAAAGTCCTGCAATCTTCGCGTTTTAAAAAATATATTGTACGTGATAATGGAAATAACAGACGAAACGTGTCATCCCTGCTATAAACACGCCGGGAGAAGTTTGCATTTCGAGGAGGTAACATAAAAAACCCTCCCTATTCCAACTACCGGAAAAAGGAGGATTCTCAAAAAAAAGTGTGATAATACTTGGTTAATTGGTACTACTGCATATTTAGTGGGAGACTGCCATATTGAGTAATTATTAAATTGCCCGAAGCCGGGAGTCCGAAGTCACAAGGAAAAGAGCATCCTGAATATAGTATCTCAACATGCGGTGTTCAGTATATATAACAGAATTACCAGCAATTATGACAATGAAAATACTTCGGTCTTCGGTCTTCCCCCAAATTGATTCCTTTAGCACTACAATAACAATTTACCCACCAAAATGGTTGTAGAACCGGTTATTTCTGAACAATGGTTTCGTTATCCATAGCCACAGCAGATTTTTCAACGGTCATCTTCATGCCGCCTGTACCCACTTCCAAAACAACGGTTTTTTCTTTAACCTCAGCAAGTTTTCCGTGAATACCACCAATGGTAACAACTTTATCGCCTTTTTTCAGGTTTTCCCTGAATTTTTTCTGAGCCTTGCTCTTTTTTGTTTGCGGCATAATAAAAAAGAAATAAAATACCACTAAAATCAACAATAGCGGCAGCAACTGCATCCAGGAAGAGCCTTCTCCTTTTGCTTGTAATAAAATAAATAATGTATTCATTTTTCAGTAAATTAATTGTTTATGATTGATTAAATTTTCTCCGGGTTATTGTTTTTAATATACAAAGGGAACTCTTGTTATTTCGTCTTAGGTGTTTCAACAACAGCTTTTATACGCAATACCGTTCTGGCGGGTTTGGTATTAGCCAGCAGCATAACGCTTTTGTTTTGATAGCCCATTTTGTAAGCGCTGTTAAAGGTAACCTCAACATCGCCTTCTCCTCCGGGTTTTACCGGTTCGTGTGGATATTTTCCAATCGTGCAGCCACAACTGGTACTCACATGGGAAATACGCAAATCAGATTTCCCCGTATTTTTAAAATGAAAAGTATATTTTACAATCTCGCCCTGCGTCATTTTTCCAAAATCGTGAACGGTTTCTGCAAATGTCATTACCGGTGCATCTTTATCCACCTGAGTGGTAACAGTTGCAGCCTGAGACTGATTGTTGGCCTTTTGACTATGATTCTGGCAGGCGCCAAGAGTGAGCAGGCCGACCAAAGAAAGAACAAATAATATTTTCTTCATAATTAAACTATTTTCCTTTATTGCTTGCAAAGATAGTAACAGAACCTTTATAGACCACACTTTTATCTTTAAATCCCTGACATTTTAATACATAAAAATAAGTTCCATCCGGCAAACCGCCACCATCCCAATTATTCTTGTAATTATCCGATTCGTAAACTTTACGTCCCAGCCGGTTGAAAATTACCAAATGGGTCTTTTCGTAATAATCATTCAGCGGTTTATATTCCTGCTCTGCGCCGGCACTTTTCAGGCTGCTTTTTGTCCCCTGTTGAGAAGCATCTTTGGCCTTGATGACAAAATAATCGTTGTAGCCATCCCCGTTGGGCGTAAACACATTGGGTATAAACAAATCCACAGGGAAGACATCCACCACATGAGTGTAAAGAGTGTCGCATCCCTGAGAATTATAAACGGTGAGATAAGCAGAATATGTTCCCACCGCATCAAAAGTATGGACAATCTCCGGCTGCGAATAAGAGTTTGGGTCTTTATCAAATTCCCAGAAACTATTGGATATTTTTAATGTGTCTTCAGAAAGATTTTCGAATGAAAAAGCGATATGAGGATTTTGAATATAGGCAGTATCAGGCGAAGCAACAATTTTTACTACCGGATTAGGATAAGCAAGAGTATAAAAAGTATCCTGAGCCACACAGCCGTTCGGATCAATAACTTTTATAGAATAATACTGATGCGCAGCGAGGCCGACAGCTACGGAACGGTCGCCGGGCGAAATTTGAATGGGTTTTACATTCCAGAAATAGCGATATTCCGAAGGAGAATATCCGCCGGAAGCAGTAGCTTTTACCTGTGCTGTATTTCCGATATCCTGACTGATATCAGTACAGGTTAGCTGTAGTTGTTTGAAGCTGATATTTATCTTCTTTCGCACATCCATGTGAAAAGGCTGACTACTACATACAGAACCGGTAACCGGATCGGTAACCGTTACCGTAAAATCGGCAGGTTGTGTTAACCTGACAGTTATGGACGATGTGGTATCGCCGGTGGACCATTTGTATTTCAGCCCGTTTTGCGAGGGAACGGACAACATAAAATCAGCATTGTAACACACGGGTGAGGTTGCACTCGAGGTGATGGTACACGGAAGCTGGCTCATGGCAGACTGGAATGGCCAGATAATGACAGCCACCCATAACAACGAAATCAGAAAAGATAATTTTGACTTTTTCTTCATAAGATATATTCCGTTTTCCATAAATTTAACGAGTGGACAAATGTAAAAATATTTCAGGAGAAAAGGAAGATACATAAATTTGCGGCTCATTCTTTTTTTGACCTGTTGCTTTTCCTGATTCTTCGCTTATGACGAGTAACAGATAATAGTTACGGTGAAACAATACTACATGAATAACACCTTGAATTTCACAAGCTACAGCTATTGCAGCGTTGAACAAATATCCTGGCTCCGCTCCAAAATATTGGCTGGACAGACTGCCATAAAAAAATTCCGGAAAGTATATTTAAAACATGTATTTTTGTACATGTTTATGAAAAGAATTGTTTTTATTCTGCTCGTCTTAAGCTTGACAGCCCCTTTGGCAGGCCAAAACAGAAATACATCTATGACAAAAACCAACCGTACGGAAAAAGAGTGGGCGACAAAACTTAGCCCGCAGCAATATCAGATATTACGGCAATGTGGCACCGAACCGCCTTTTACAGGGAAATATTATCACAACACCAAAGATGGAAATTACTATTGCGCTGCCTGTGGCGCACTGCTTTTTACTTCGGATACAAAATATGATTCCGGTTCGGGCTGGCCGAGCTTTTATGCGCCGGCCAACAACAAAAACATTACCGAAATCCGCGATACAAGCCATGGTATGGAACGTATAGAAATCCGGTGTGCCCACTGCGGCAGCCACCTCGGCCACCTTTTCCGGATGGCCCCCACCCCTCCGGAATGCGCTATTGCGTGAACTCACTATCGCTGGAATTTGAGGAAACTCCCCTGAAGACAAAAGAGAAATAATTCTTTTTTTTCACTCCGGTTATCGTTCCAAAAGGAAGCTTTTCAGATCCTTAGTCTTTGCATCAATTTCTATTGTTCGCTTTGTACGCTCCAGTCTTACCGCCAACCGTTGAGGAATCTCCACTTTCACAGAAATTTCCTGTTCGACAGTTTGGTAAAATTTTGCCGGATGTGCCGTTTCCAAAAAGATTCCGGAGACTTTCTTTTCATTCATAAAGGAAGACAATCCGAGATAAGCCACAGCGCCATGTGGATCTAAGATATATCCGGTACTTTGGTAGACGGAAGCTATCGCGCTGCGGGTTTCCTCATCAGAGAAGTGATACGGACTGACATCCTTCCGTGCCACTTCCAACGAATGGTTATAAAGTTCCTGAATACGGACATAATTACTGGGGTTTCCTACATCCATGGCATTGGAAAGCGTGGAAACTGAGGCCCGTGGCCGGAATGTACCTGTTTCGAGATATTCCTGAAAGACATTGTTACGGTTGCCGGAGGCTACAAAATGCGCCACGGGAAGCCCCGACTTCGCAGCCAGCAATCCGGCGGTGAGGTTACCGAGGTTTCCGGTTGGAACAGAAAAAACCACCGGTTTATCCCTGTTTTTCAGCTGCCCATAACCATAGAAATAATAAATAGCCTGGGGCAACAAGCGGGCAATGTTAATGGAGTTGGCAGAAGACAACGTTATCCTTTTTTTCAATTCATCGTCTGTGAAAGCTGCTTTTACCATCCGCTGGCAATCGTCGAAGTTGCCGTTCACCTCCAGCGCCGTGATATTTTCCCCAACGTGGTAAATTGTTTTTCCTGCAACCCGCTGACTTTATTTTTCGGATACAACACCACCACGTCCACATTGGGCATACCGTAAAATCCGTTTGCCACAGCACTACCCGTATCACCTGAGGTAGCCACGAGAATAGTCGTTTTACGGTCTTTGGAAAACCTTGACAGTAATTGCGCCAGGGTACGCGCACCCACATCCTTAAAAGCCAACGTGGGTCCGTGGAAAAGTTCCAGTGCAAATTTGTCTTTTTCCACCTCAATGAGCGGGATATCAAACGAAAAAACATTTTCCATGACGGCCATCAGCTCACCATCAGGAAGTGCTCCGGCAACATAAGGCTTCAGAAAGTGAAAGCCGATTTCGCTAAGCGACATTCCGGAAAGATTTTTAAAGAAAGTATCGGAAAGAACAGGAATTTCCTCCGGGAAATACAATCCCTTATCATCGGCCATACTTTTCAGTACCGCTTCTTTAAAAGACACGTCTTCCGATTTATGGTTTGTACTGTAATATTTCATTTCAATAATATTTTATACGCTGTTCAATCATTTCTTATTTAAAACACTGACACCCTGCTTGTTGATAGCAGAAGTAAACATTTCGTAAGGTACATCTTTTCCGGCATAAACTTTCTCCATGGCTTTGGTAACTACCGCGGCGGTTTCCATCCCCTCAGACAGTGCAAAAACGGAAGGCCCCGAACCGGAAATACTGCATCCGAGAGCGCCCGCATTCAGCACAGCTTGTTTGAGTTTATCAAACATCGGAATGAGCATCGAACGCACCGGCTCCACAATACCATCCTGCATCGAACGGGCTATCAGGCCGTAATCTTCCATAAAAAGCCCGCTTACAAGTCCTGCCACATTGCCCCATTGTGTAACGGCATCTTTCAGCAGCAACGACTTTTTCAGAATATTCCGGGCATTTTTGGTTTTCACTTCAATCAACGGATGGATGAGGCTTACCGAAAGTTTCCGTGGCACAGGTAAAGCAATCACATCGAGAGGATTAGTACTACGCACAAGGGTGAAACCGCCAAACAAATTGGGTGCTACATTATCGGCGTGGGCCACGCCCGAAGCCAGTGCTTCGCCCAACATGGCAAACTGCACCAGCTCCGTATTCGTGAAAGGGTTACCCAGCAGTTGGTTTACACCAAAAGCTGCGCCGCCGGCGCTGGCACCACTGGAGCCCATGCCACTTCCGGGAAAAATACCTTTTTCTATTTCAATGAGAATGCCAAAATCAGGTTGTCTCTTTTCGATCATGGCAAGCGCTACCACCCCGGCCACATTTTTTTCCGGCACGGAGGGAAGCTCCCGATAATTTTTCATTATCAGGCGAATTCCTTTTTCCGGTATTTTGTGGAATGTCATCCGGTCACCGGCCTCCTCCACGGCAAAACCCATAATATCAAAAGCACAGGAAACGTTGGCCACCGTAGCCGGAGAAAAAATTGTAATTTTTTCCATCTATTTATAATTTTGTAATTAACTATCAACTAATATATTATATTTATCATTGGATTACACAGCTTGCCCCGATTATTTCGGGGGATTAAGCGGATTTTAGTTTTTCACTTACGAAAAACATCCCAGCCCGACTTACACTGTTCGGGCGGGCCTGCCCGAAATGCAGACAGGTGTGTTTAAAATTTAAACATGAATGTTTCATGTTCGTTAATTTATTGATTTACGATTGAAATAATGTCTGCAAAAACCCCGGAAGCCGTAACAGCTGCCCCTGCTCCAGCTCCTTTAATAACCAGTGGTTGTTCGTTGTATCGTTGCGAATAGATAAGCACGATGTTGTCCTTTCCATCCAACTGATAATAGGGTTGAGTAGCATCCGCCATCCGGAGGCCTGTGCGGGCTTTGCCATTATCAAATTCGGATACATAACGCAATTTCTTTCCTGCTGCGTTCGCCTCTCGCCGCAGCTTTTCAAAATGCTCATCATAACGACTTAAAGCGCCCATAAATACTTCTACTGAAGGCATTTCCATTAAGCTTTCGGGCATAAATGAATTGATTTCCACCTCTTCCGGTTCCAACGGATATCCACTTTCACGAGCCAGGATAAGAATCTTACGCATCACATCTTTTCCGCTCAGGTCGATGCGCGGGTCAGGCTCGGTGAAGCCTTCACGCATGGCCTGCGCCACAACATCCGAAAAGACTTTCCCTTCAGTAAAATGATTAAAGATGAAGTTCAGACTTCCTGACAATACCGCTTTAATCCGTAAAATTTTGTCTCCGCTTTTCATCATATCGCGAATAGTTTTTAAAACAGGCAGTCCGGCTCCCACATTGGTTTCGTACAAATATTTCTTTTTCATAGCCATCGCAATGTCATTCAGCCGTTTATAGGATTCGTAAGTGTCTGAAGAGGCTATTTTATTGGAAGCCACCACGCTGATACTGCTTTTAAGAACCGTTTCGTAAAGATCGGCAATTTCAGCACTGGCGGTGTTGTCCACGAAGATGGAATTTCGCAGGTTGAGCGCTTTCATCTTCTGAAGAAACAATGTTCGATTCATGGTTTCGCCTTCCGAAAGCAACCGTTTTATTCCGGTTTTTAAATGGATAGAATGTTCATCAAACAGCATCCGGCGGCTGTTTGCCAGCGCCACAACCTCTACTTTCAGCGCATACTCTTTTTTCAGATAATCGTACTGTTCACTAATTTGCTGCAAAAGGGTTTTCCCCACATTTCCCACACCTGCCATAAAAAGATGCACTTTCTTATAACGGGCAAGAAAGAACCGCTCATGCAACACGTTGAGCGCTTTGGTAACATCCTTTTTGAGGACGACGAAAGAGATATTCCGTTCGGTGGAACCCTGGGCTATGGCACGAATATTCACCCCGTTTTTTCCCAGTACGTCAAAAGCTTTTCCGCTCAGACCCAGCGAAGACTTCATGTTGTCCCCCACCAAGGCAATGATGGAAAGTTCCCGTTCAACCTGTAAATCATCTACCCTCAATAATTTTCGCTCAGGCTCAAATTCCTGTTGAATGGCTTTAGTGGCTTTCTCCATATCCGAAGAGCTGACAGCGAGAGTAATTGAGTGTTCTGAGGAAGCCTGCGTGATAAAGATAACATTGACATCCTGCAATGACAGACACGAGAAAAGGCGGGCGGCAATGCCTGTTACCCCTACCATCCCACCACCTGTAAGCGTCAGCAAGACAACATCATTGATGTGTGAAAGCCCTTTTACAAGTTTTCCATCAGGCGTACCGTCTTTGTCGATAAGCGTTCCCGGAACATGGGGATGAAAAGTGTTTTTTATCCACACCGGAATATTCTTTTTCATTACCGGCTGAATACTGGAAGGAAAAATCACTTTTGCGCCAAAATGTGACATCTCCATAAGCTCGCTGTAAGAAAGTTTTTTGAGCGGCAGAGCACTTTCCACAAAAGCAGGGTCAGCAGTCATAACGCCATCCACATCTGTCCATATCTCCAATGCCTCACTACCCGTCAATGCGGCGAGAATAGCTGCCGTATAATCGGAACCGCCGCGGCCAAGAGTCGTAGGAACCCCTTTTGGCGTTGAGGCAATAAATCCTGAAACAAAAACATGTGTCCCGGCATTTAGAATTTGCTTTTCCACCCGCCGTCCGGTCTCTTCAAAGTCCACATGTGCACGGCCAAATGTATCGTCGGTAATGATAAGCTGGCGGGCATCAACATATTGCATGGAAACACCATAAAAATTTAAAGATTCGGACAAAATCAAACCGGAAAGTTGTTCTCCAAACGACAACAACCGGTCGTGGGTTTTGATATTCATTTCATGTAACAAAAACATGCCGAGGCAGATATCTTCCAGTTCGTTGAGAATTAATTTTATTTCGGCTTTGGTTCCGCCCTGGTCTTTTAACGGAAAAAGTCCATCGATGGCAATAAGATGATTTTTCTCTATTTCCTTTAAAATCTGTTTGTATTTCTCTTCACCACGACCGGCAAGTTCTCCGCATTTTTCCAATTGACCGGTAGTACCTGCTAATGCGGAAGCAACTATAATCAAGCGATCATGGCGACATTTGTCTTTTACAATTTCAATAACCTTTTTTATGTTTTCGGCATTTGCAACCGAACTACCTCCGAATTTTAAAACTTTCATTTTTTCTGTTTTTAAGTGTAACAAGACAAGCCTTACAAAAACCTTCCGTGTTCATTTTGTTGAATAGGCGGGAATAATTTTTCCCCAATGGGATGATATGGAAATAATAACCCCCTAAGGGGTTGTGGTGGTGGTAGAGGTAAAAGCAGACCCGGACATGTTGCAACGAGAGAGATTGCAACCGTCGATGCCGGAAAGAGATGTTATGTGAAATTGATTTTTCAACCGTTTGCTTTTATCGCGGTAAATGTAGAAAAAAATTTATTCGTTCTACAACACTTTCGAAAAAAAACGGCTTATTATAATTTTTAAGTATCAGGTATATTTTTTCATATGTTTAAAAATTTGTAAAATATTGATATAATGTGTTTTGATACCATCGCCCCGGATTAAAATCCGAGACTACATTTGAGTCGTCCGCTATGCGGACTTTAATCATCCCCCTGTGTGCTTAAAATTTAAACGTGAGTGTTTCATGTGTTTATAATTTTTTGGTATTGATATTCAGTATTTTATAGGCTCTATTTAACATAATATTTTTCCCATTTGTTCAGGTTTGCATTATAATCATTCTCCTGTGTGTTCCCGCTTTAAGCGGGGTCATGA
>JAJRQN010000261.1 GCA_024280235.1 Bacteroidota bacterium
CCGGTGGAGATATGCGCATAATAGACGCACTCTTTCCCGAATTTTTGCAAAATTTCTTTTTCAAAATCAGCAATATATTGCGGAAGCAATTCGGGAAGCACAGCCGTATCTTCAGTAACGGGAACAGGTTTGCTGTCGCCGGGCATATTACCCAAAATACCCAACCCCGCTTTACGCAAATCCCAAACGCGGTCCATCTGTGAACCGGTAACCACAGGAAAGTGGTATCCCAGCTCTTCTTTGCGCAGGGCAGATTCCATTGCAGCCGCTTTTTCACGGACAACATCCATGCTCTTCTCAGCGAATTCCACAATGAGAATGGCGCCGGGATTACCTTTGACGAAAAAACGATTTTTCCGTTGTTCTATATTTTCACGTGTGAGTTCCAAAATGGTACGATCCATTAACTCAATGGAATAAGGCTCATATTTTAATGCTATCAGGTTGGCTTTCAGTGATTCGGCAATTGTGTCAAGATGAACGCAAATGAGCGCTCTGTTTTTAGAAGGTAGCGGAACGAGGTTCAGCTTTATTTCGGTAGTCAGCGCCAGCGTTCCTTCCGAGCCGGCCAGCAATTTGGAGAAATTGAAAGGCACACCATTGTCGGTGAAAGGATCCGTTGGCATGAGCAAATCCAGCGCATAGCCGTTGTTTCGTCTTTTCAATTCCGGATTAGGAAACTGACGGATAATCTCTTCACGGATATCCTCCTGTCCGAGAATATCGCGGGTTTTTCTGTAAATCGCTCCTTCAAGACTTTGCAACCGGCATTTTTCCTCAAACTGTTCCCTGTTTAACGGGCCGAAAACAGCTTCACTACCATCACTTAACAGTGTCTTCACTTCCAGTGTGTGATCACGTGTACTACCATACACCAGTGCATGGGCACCACATGAGTTATTACCCAACATACCACTCATCATGCAGCGGCTGGAGGTAGAGGTCTCCGGACCAAAGAACAAACCTTTTGGAGCCAAAATTTTGTTAAGCTCGTCAAGGACAACACCCGATTGTACCCGAACCCAATGGTCTTCCACATTAATTTCCAGTATTCTGCCAAAATATTTGGAGATATCGACAACAATTCCCGAACCAACCACCTGCCCGGCAAGTGAAGTACCTGCTGTACGCGGAATTAGGGAGGTATGATTTTTGCCGGCAAACAGGATAAGTTTTTTCAGGTCATCGTTATTTTTTGGATAGGTTACCGCAAGCGGTATCTCACGGTAAGCCGAGGCATCGGTAGCATACATGAGCCGGATAGCATCGTCGGCAAATATTTCTCCCTGAAAATCCTGCTGAAGAGCAGTTAGCTTTTCCAATATACGTATCTCTTCCTCTTTCATTTAAAACAAATTATCGATGATGACTTCCGAAAAATGATTATCCGCCAGAATTTTTCGCAAATATACTTTATCGTGCCGCTGCCCCAAAAGTTTCCGTTCTGTTTTTTTTAGTTCTTTCCCTTCAAAAACAAGCTTTATTTCAGAAATTATCCCTTCTTTCACTTCCAAAGCAACATGAAATTTTCCGTATTCCGTGTTCCGCTCCCCGCGAATAGCGTATTTTGGGGAATAGCCCGTGTTCCACTCCCAACGGCTGTACTTTTCCTTCACTAATCTTTCAATAGCTCGCAGCTCCTCCGGCGTCAAATCCACTGTAGTGCCGATGCGATAGTAATCTCTTAAAAACAGTTCGAGTTGTTGTATGAAAGTTTTAATCGTTACCGGATTTTGGAGAAAATCGGAGATGTTGCCCACCGTTGCCCGAATGGATTTTATGGATTTGTCAACAATATGTCCGTTTCCGGGATAAAGGACTTTTTCCAGTCTGCCCAAATCCGTTTGGTAAAGGAATGTCCCGTGATACAAGGTTTTGTTTTTAAAAACATGCGCCGAGTTACCGGAAAACTTTTTCCCGTTTATCGTAAGGTTGTTTTTCCCTTCAAATACAGCGTCAAGATAAAGTTGTTTCAAAAAATCGATCACCGGCTGAGTAAATTTCCGGAAATCAATTAGGCTTTCCTGCTTTGCAGAGGCAGTAATGAGCGTCAGGTTGACATTTCCCAAATCGTGATAAACCGTGCCGCCACCGGAAATCCGCCGGATAACCGGGATGTTGTTTTCATGTATAAAATCCATATTCACCTCAGCCATCACATTCTGATGTTTACCCACCACCACCGAAGGCTCATTTTGCCAGAGCATCAGCACATCTTCGCGGCTGTTTTTCAGTAAATACTCCTCTGCAGCAAGGTTAAAATATGGATTTATTTGCGGTCGGCGTATAAAAATCATGATGATTATTTAGCAGACAAAGGTAGAAAAATAGAAAATCAACTACGGACCGGGTTATAAGGGCTTTTGTAGCGTAGCTTATTGGGGATAAGTTTGGTTATCTTAAAAAAACAAAAACCGCTTAAATCATTGGATTTAAGCGGTTTAAAATTTGTTTCCTAAAGGAATTTGTGATCCCGGCAGAATTCGAATCTGCAACCTCCTGATCCGTAGTCAGGTGCACTATCCAATTATGCTACGGGACCTTGCTTTGCGAGTGCAAAAATACAATATTTTTGAAATCAACAAATCATAGTTTCATTTTTATTTTACTTTTTTACACTAGCATCCGAAACTTTTTTCAAAAAGGTTAAAAACACTGCTCAATACCAGTGTTTACGTCAAAAATTGCAGAACTATCCGGAAAATAAGTTTTTTTCGAAAACTATTTCGGTTTGCTTTATGGAGACCTTTCGGAC
>JAJRQN010000262.1 GCA_024280235.1 Bacteroidota bacterium
CTGTTGTTAACAAAATTGCCGGAAAATAATACACTTTACTCTTTAAGAATCAACTAAATAAATTACACATCAATAATCTAAGCATTTTCAGCTCCCCTAAGTAAAACCCTGAATTTCATTAGCGTGGTTGCAGAATTTCATCGAATTAAGTTACCTTTGCCCATCATATAAAATCATAAATTATTACAATAAAGATATTTTCAATAAATCACAAAAAATATTAAGGACATGTCAGAAAAAATCACTTCAAAAACAGCAATGGAGCTGGAGAATAAATACGGAGCACACAACTACCATCCGTTGCCTGTTGTCTTGGCCAAAGGAAAAGGTCCTCGCGTATGGAATGCAGAAGGAAAAGAATATTTTGATTTTCTTTCAGCATATTCAGCTGTAAATCAGGGGTATTGCCATCCTAAAATCATACAAGCGCTTACAGATCAGGCACAAATATTGACACTCACATCGAGGGCTTTTTTTAATGACACGTTGGGCGTTTATGAGAAATACATAACTGAATATTTCGGTTACGACAAAGTACTCCCCATGAATTCGGGTGCCGAAGGAGATGAAACGGCATTAAAACTCTGTCGCAAGTGGGCTTATACGAAAAAGGGGATTCCTGAAAATGAAGCGAAGATTATTGTCTGTGCAAACAACTTTCACGGGCGGACCATTACCATCATTTCCATGTCAACAGATCCGGAAGCACGAAACGATTTCGGCCCTTATACGCCCGGATTTATTACCATACCTTACAACGATATTGACGCATTGGAAAAAGCCCTTGAGGACGCCAATGTTGCCGGTTTTCTTGTGGAGCCGATTCAGGGAGAAGCCGGAGTAATGGTTCCGGATGAAGGTTATCTGAAAAAATCTTACGACTTATGTAAAGCCAAAAACGTACTGTTTATTGCTGATGAAGTTCAAACCGGTATTGCCCGGACGGGGAAGTTGCTGGCCTGCGACCACGAAGGAGTTCGTCCGGATGTATTGATTCTTGGGAAAGCCCTTTCAGGCGGTGTATATCCTATTTCTGCTGTATTAGCTGACGATGACATTATGCTGACAATAAAACCCGGCGAGCATGGCTCAACTTTTGGCGGAAATCCAATTGCCGCACGTGTGGCTGTCGCTGCGCTTGAAGTCGTAAAAGAAGAAAAACTGGCTGAGAAAGCAGAAAAATTGGGTAAAATATTCCGTGAAGAGATGCGTAAAATTCCGTCTGATATGATTGAAACAGTCCGCGGAAAAGGTTTGCTTAATGCTATTATCATTCGTCCCAAAAATGGTAAAACAGCCTGGGATGTTTGCCTGAAAATGGCCGACAACGGGTTGTTGGCAAAACCTACACATGACCATATCATTCGTTTTGCTCCGCCGCTGGTTATTACAGAAGCTGAGCTGATGCAGGCTGTGGAGATAATCAAAAACTCTATTCTGTCATTTGAATAGTAAACGTTCTTTCAAAAAAAAACGCCATGTTTCCACATGGCGTTTTTTTTGAAATATACTAATTTTATTTTTTAGGTTTCACCACATGGTGAAAATCAACCAGTTTCACATCAAATACCAACGTTGAAAATGGAGGAATAGGTCCCATATTGCGAGCTCCGTATCCCAGCGACGAAGGGATGATAAGCGTAGCTGTTCCACCTTTGCGCAACAGAGCAATGCCTTCATCCCATCCGGGAATCACCTGATGCTTACCCAACGTAAATTCAAACGGTTTACCTCTGTCAACAGAGCTGTCAAACTTTTTACCATTCAACAGATAGCCTGTGTAATGAACACTCACTTTGTCGCCAACTTTCGGATGAGGCCCTTTTCCAGCCTTTTTTGGAATAAAATAAAGGCCATCTGCTGTCGGTTTTACCTTAATGTTATTTTTCTTCAGATAGGCTTCCCTTTCCTTGTTCTCGGCATTTTGCAGTTTCATCATACGACTACTTTCTTCGGCCTGCATTTGCTGGGGCGTTTTCACGGAAACCAGCTTAATGGCAAAATAAATGTCTTTTGTGGAATCAACAAATTTGGGAAGCTTACGCATACGGAATAGTTTCAGGAAAACAGAATCAGCATTACTCTGAAAAACAGCGCTGTCTCCCACATGCATCATGCCAATACCCTCATAAATATCACCTTTGTAAATAGATTTAATCATTGGAATCTTCATGGGACGCTGAGCAGCAGAAAGTTTTCTGCTGTCGAACAAAACAGAATCGGGCGTTCCGTAAACCATTTCAACTTCAGCATATTCGGCAAGATGCGCTTTGGTAGTGTCTTTGCTTTTGTGGTAAAACTTATAATACAATCCGGTCTTGGTTTTACTAAATCCGGGATGACGTGATGACTGGTTACAGGAGGTCATAAAGAAACCTGCAACAATGCCGGCAACGGCAAATAAAAAGAATTTTTTCATTTTGTAAAATATTTATTTAAGTTCTAATAATTCAACACGATATATCAACGGGCTATGGGGAGGGACTTTATGTCCATCACCCGACAACCCATAGGCAAGGTGCGAAGGTAAAATAAATCTTGCTTCTTCGCCTGTTTTTAATAAAATAATTCCTTCTTCAAGGCCACTTTCAACGCCGCCATATCCAATTCTAAAGGATTTTACGCCGGAATAAATCTTTTGACCATTAAAGAGTTCTACCGAATACCTGATTTTTGCAATTTGACCGATATGGGCTTTATATCCTTTCCCTTTAACCAAAATATGGTAGCGTAATCCTGTTCCAGTCTCCCTCATGTGCCAGTGATGTGCTTTGATAAAGTTATCAATCTCCCGTTTCTCCTGGCGCATAAGTTTCCGGTTAAAATTGATCAATTGCTTTTGAGTCAATGGCTTGGTATTTTGTCTGACGGAATTTCTGTCTGCATTCCGGCAACCCATCCAGCTAAATAGAATCAGCACAATAACTATGGGGAAAAGTTTTTTCATATTATAACGAAACGGTATAATCCAGTTCTTCTTTGGAGTTTCGCAACACCTCTTTCAGTTTTGCCAGTGTATCTTCCATATTTGTTTTCGATGTTCCCCCGGAAGCATTTTTATGGCCGCCACCATTAAAAAATTCATGTGCCAGCTGGTTGACTGAAAAATGACCTTTCGAGCGAAAAGACATTCTGATTTGGTTATCCTTTTCGGTCAGTAACACAGCGAGGTTTATATTCTCCATGGAAAGTCCGTTATTTACCAGTCCTTCGGTATCCCCTACCTGATAACCAAACCTTTTCAAATCATCTTTGGTAAGATATATCACGGCAGTATGCAGCTCATCCCACACCAGCAAACGGCTGCTCAGAGCAAACCCCAACAACCGCAATCTGTTTTCCGTGTAAGTATCATACACCAGTTTATGTACGTTTGCAGCATCTATCCCAAGGGCAATAAGTTCAGCCACAATATGATAAGTCCGGGCATGATTACAGTTATAACTGAAAGAACCCGTATCGGTCATAATACAGGTATAAAGTGCCAACGCCTCCTCCACACCCAAAAGCGCTTTGTCGCCGAGGGATTCTATAAATTCATACACCAGCTCACCCGTTGAGGAAGATGCTGTGGAACAGAAATAATGGTCAAATTCATCGCTGGTATCCAGGTGATGGTCGATAATGATTTTTTTGCCGGCAAACTTGGCCAAATCAGGGGCCATATTCCCCGTACGGTCAAGGCTGTTAAAATCAATACAAAACAACAATTGTCCTTCTGCCAAGGCAGCTCTTACTGCACGCGCATTCCGATTAAAAATAATCATTTCGCCGGCACCGGGAATCCAGTTATAATAACGAGGAAATTCGTTGGGAACCAAGGCGGTAACTTCATGGCCTTTTTTACGCAGATAATGCATCATGGCCAATGCAGCACCAATGGTATCACCATCAGGATTTTTATGGGAAACAAGGACTATTTTTTGGGGAACGGACAGCAACCGGCCAACCGTTTCTATTTCTCGGGCGTCAAACATAAACATATTTCAATTAGCGTACAAAGATAAAGATTTACTCGGGATGGGGAAATCATGGGCTTATACTTGTTCGCATATTTCAATATATTTGCACAAAATTTTAAAAAATATTATAAAAATGACTGGAAACATCACTTTTACCATGATCAAACCCAAAGCCATGGAAAACGGCAATATGGGTAATATTATCGCTAAGATTATTGAAGGCGGTTTTAAAGTTAGGGCACTGAAGCTCACTAACCTGACCAAAGAACAGGCCATGGAGTTCTATGCCGTTCATAAAGAACGTCCTTTCTATAACGGACTGACCGATTTTATGTCGTCAGGGCCAATTGTAGCTGCCGTCCTGGAAAAAGAGAATGCCATTAAAACTTACCGCGATTTTATCGGAGCAACTAACCCCGAAGATGCTGCTGAAGGTACTATCCGCGCACTATATGGCACAAGCATTGAAGCCAATGCTGTTCATGGTTCGGATAGTGATGATAATGCCCAAATCGAAGCAGGATTTTTCTTCTCAAAAAGAGAATGGGTATAACTGAGAAAACACTTAATTAATACTAAAAGCCTGTGTTCAAATTGAATACAGGCTTTTTTATATCCTAATCATTTATCTTTCTCCGGGGTTTAAATTCGTTAAAAGTGCCATCGTCATAGATAAAGAGCACCTGTACAACACGGTTATCAGACTTTGGCAGACCATAATAGGCAGCATCTTCATCCTTTACATCCGGTTCAGCAGCAGCAGGCCCGACATTTCCGGGAAAAGCTTTCTTATCTGTAGTCTCATTCACAGCAACAGTAGTATTTCTGGTATCCGGCTGTGTCGAAAATAAGTTTTGTGCTGCTCCGGCAGCAGGAGACGAAACAGTACTTTCAACCATTTCACCTTCGCCCAGCGTCAACCAGTCAAGACTGATTTCAGGAAAATGTTTTTTAATCCGCAAAACAAAATCAAGACTGGGTTTGTTGCGTCCGGATAAAACATGCGATACTGCCGACCGTTGCATACCGATAGCATCAGAAAACCGGGCAGCGTTTAACTGATAATGAGCCATAAGGACTTTGATTCGCTCTACCATGAGTTTTATTTTTAGTTTACAAATGTAATATAATCTATGACTAAAACCTATTTTATTTTAAAAAAATGTTGTGATACATTTGTAAACTCTAATTTCTTAAAGTGAAAAGATGATTATTACTTTTAAATAACATTTTAACAATAACTTATATAAACTATTTCAAAAATATAAAATTCATTACTTCGATAATAATTTAGTTAAACTATTTTTTCGGTTATTATTGTTAAATTACTGATTATAAATATTTAACAAGACTAAAATATGTGCATTCAACAAAAGTGTACCATTGTAAATTATGATTAAAAGTATAAACGGATATACTATAATATATCCAACTGAATATTAGTATTTTATCAAAAGTAGTTTACATTGGTAACATTTATTGTGTTTTGTTTACATTTATAAACATTACAAAATATACTTTTGTAAACCACAAATAAGTTACATTTGTATAATCATTACGGACATTAAAAAAGGTTGAAAATTCAAAACAGATAATAATTTTGGAAGGAAAATCAGGGAATGGATTTTTTTGCTCCACACCCCTATTGGATGTTGGATGTTAGATATTGGATATTGGATATTGGATCTTAGATGTTGGATGCTAGAATTGAAGGCGGTAAACGCATGGTTACTTCGTTGCCGAGCATGTTATGAAAAGTGAATATCTATATCCTTCCAACCTTCCAACCTTCCAACCTTCCAACCTTCCAACCTTTTGATTTTAAAGGTGAGGCAACAAATCCATGCACTACTCTCATATTAAGGTGAACCATTTTTAGGACGACCGCACAAGTTGGCAAAACACGGATATATCCGCAAAGCAGAAGTTAAATAGCTGAAAAATAGTCTTTTGTCTCTTACTTTAGGGTTTGCAGGAAAACTCCATATTTTAGAAGATGGTTTTTCAGAAGTTATCAAAATCGAGGTGTACTTACCCCGATTTAAATTGCGAAAGAGATTAACGATTTCTAATAGCCGCTATTTACTCGTAGCGCAAGGATTCGATGGGATCTGTGCGAGCTGCTTTGTTGGCGGGAATAATGCCTGAAACCAGTGCCACAACGAAAGTCAGCAAAACTCCACCAAAGACCCACAACCACGGGATGATAAAAGCGCTATGCGTGATCATAGAGATGATATTTCCCATAATCACGCCGGCAATAATACCAAGAACCCCTCCTATCTGGGCAATAACGATGGCTTCAAACAAAAACTGGTTACGAATAGTTCGCCGGCGTGCACCGATAGCTTTGCGGATGCCAATCTCCCGCGTTCGCTCCGTAACAGACACCAGCATAATATTCATCAAGCCGATGGCTGCGCCAAACAGCGTTATCAGTCCAATAACAGTGGCGCCAATGGTGATATTTCCGGTCAGCCCGATAAGCATGTTGGCAATGTTATCACTGTTTACAATAGAAAACGAATTATCCTGTCCGAGATGGTCTTTTCGAATTTGCCGAAACAGCCCTGTTGCCTCGCCGATAGCCGCATCCATCTGTTTAGGATTATTCACCATAATACTTATGGTATAATTCATGTCAGGACGCGAGAAATACTGACGTACATTATTCAGTGGCAGAAAACAAGCACGGTCGCCGGTGAAGCCGAGGCTGGAACCTTTTTCACGTAACGTTCCGATAACCCGATACATACCAGGTCCGATAGAAACAATTTTTCCGATGGGATTTACATTACGTTTGAAAAGTTTCTTTACCACCTCACTGCCGAGGATGGCCAAATGGTCTCCAGCAGTTACTTCCGAGGGCTGAAAGTTGCGGCCCCTGTCTATTTCCAGTCCGGCAGTAGCAAGATAATTTTCGTCAACGCCGGTTACCTGAACATTCGGGTCGGTTTTTTGCGACTTATATTTTACCGTTGCCATCCCTGTACCCACAATACTCGTGGAAGTTACAGCAGGAAAGTTATAACGATCCTTGAAAGCCTCAGCCTGCCTGTAAGTTATTATGGAATAAGCTTCTGCGCGTGTACGATGATTACCTATCCGAACACGCATAGAACGATTTCGGATATTAAAAGTATTAGAACCCATCATGGCGAAATTTTGCGTCAGGTAATACTCAACCGCATCGATAGCTGTCAGAATCCCCACCAGCGCCATAATACCAAAAGCAATAATAGCAACGGTAAGGATAGTGCGTACCAGATGGCTCCTAATGGAATTGAGAGAAATACGCGCATTTTCCCGAACAAGTTTTAAATTATTCAATTTTATCCTCTTTTTTACCATAAGCCAGATCGCCGGCATCACCAAGACCCGGTACAATGTAAGCCTTGGCAGTCAACTCATCATCAATGGCTCCTGTCCATATTTTTATTTTATGTTTTGAGAATGTTTTTTTCAGGAATTCTATTCCCTCATTGCTTGCCAGTACCGATACGACATGAATCTCTTTAGGCTTTCCTTTCTCCAGCAGACCTTTGATAGCCGCCACCAGCGAACCTCCTGTGGCCAGCATAGGATCGCTGATAATCAAAATCCGCGACTTTGTACTTGGTGAAGAGACATATTCAAGCTTGATGACAAAATCTTCGTCTGCATCATATTTCCGGTAAGCCGAGATAAAGGCATTATCAGCATTGTCGAAAAAATTCAGCATTCCCTGATGCAAAGGAATACCCGCCCGTAAGATAGTCGCCAGCAGAGGCTGCCCCTGCATAACCTGCATGTGGGCTATTCCGAGTGGCGTAACGACATCCTTCTTTTCGTAAGGAAGTTCCTTACTAATTTCGTAAGCAAAAATCTCACCCATACGTTCCATATTTCGCCTGAAACGCAAACGATTCTGCTGAATATGAACATCCCTGATTTCAGAAAGAAACTGATTGAAAACGGAGTTGGTTTTGCCTAATTCCCTAACCATTGATTTTAGTTTTAGACAAAGATAAAAGAAATAATTTAGTTAATGGGGAAAATCTATGAATATCTATGGATTATTCTATCAGCGCTTCCATCACCAGCGCTATCTTCCTTTCAAAGCCTGCACAAACCGGTTAAGAGGGAAAGAGAGCCTATTGATTTCCAGAGTATAATAAGATACTTCCTGCGCTCCGAATCCTCGGTAGAAGCGTGCCAGATCAGGATTATTAGATCCCTCAAAATCAAGTACAAGAGTCGTTTCAGCATGTTCTTTTATCACCGCATCTATCAGGAATGTCATAGCTCCGGTTTGGCGGGCTTCCTGTGTTGTGGCCGAGAACAAAAGAATAAGATGCTGATGGTCTTTCAGAAAAAAAGCCCCGGCGCTAAGTTCGTTATGTTCCGAATAAACCCCGTAAATATCTCCCATCCCCTTAAACATGGCTTTGAAAATCAACTGATGCAGACGTTGATAATGCAAGTCGTGCCAATGTTTCACCTCACGTCCCTTGTTTTGCCTGAACAAGTCGGTAAGCAGATTAGGCTCCATTCCTTTTACCAGTGTCAGGCCGGAAGAAAGGGCTTTTTTCAAATTTCTTTTGGTATTGGTGGTATAATGTGCCGACAGTTCGGGATATCTCGAAATCAAATCCAGTAGATAGTTTTTGTTAGCAATCAGCCGGTAATCTTCGGGATGAGGATGGTTGTGAATATTCAGGTTAATCTGAACGAAATGAAATTTTTCGGGAATTGCGGCAATAAATTTGTTGATAACGCCACTGTCAAGGATCTCTGTGGAAAATATCCCGAGTTGTTGCGTAAAAAAAGGCTGAAACAGATAATAAATGCCATACTTTTCGTTACCCGTAAGCGGCATAACACGCACATAATCATCTTCCACAAGCGCTTCCCAGTCTTTGTGTACCACATCGAGATACCAGCTTAACGCACAAACAGAACCATTAAATGACTTCCGGATACAGACATCCCATTTTGCCTTATCAATATCACTATGTAACAGATAACTGATCAATGGTTTACAATTTAAGGTTTTGTCGCCTCTTCGAGTAGCGCTTCATAGACCCGGCGCCATCCCTTCCAGCGTTTCTCATCACTCAACGATTCGTTATGCCAAAGCGAAATAAATGTGCCGTCAACTTTTTTCACCTCAGCAATAAGTTTTTTTATTTTATTTATGGCATCTTCAGGTGTCAGGTTAAGATAATCGCGCAGTGTTCCGTCCATAACCGCAAAAGGATGCAGCCGCAACTTAGTCTCCACATTTAGCTCGAGGTCATAAAAATTATATGTATCGCAAATACCTGCTCTGAATCCGGGCAAAGCAGCGAATCCCATGGTATAATCATCCAAAATATCATTTTCAATCAGATTCTGATAAGTATCGGGCAGGTTGAGCCGCAAAAAATGTTGTCGGCTGCGGGTAATGTCAGTCTTAAGCAGGTCTTCGAGATTTCTCAGTTCCTCTTTGAGCAATTCCGGATTTTCAACCGTATTGTAGCTGGGGTGCAGACCAATTTCGGCATAATCGGCCAACCATTTCACCAAACGCCGGAACCTTCTGTTTCGAAAATTAATATTTTTGTCGAATCGCCCGTACATACCAAAAAGGACGAAATATACGGGATGAAGATTATATTTTTTCTGGTATCCGCGTTGCAAATCGTAAGTATCGAAAGGGTCTCTGGTTTTTTTTAATAAAACAGAAGCTCTGTTTCCGAATTCCCTGAAATTAAATGTTTTCAAAGCGAGGTAGAAACCACCAATAGAACGCAACCATCCCTTTTGAGAATAAGCCCAGGCTGAATCAATGTCGTAAGTAGGGATAAAACGAAACTTCTTCACAGGAAACATAAACTCCGGATAACGCTCCATGATGATTTGCTTCACTTCAAGTGCCCATATATTTACCATAGGTTTTTCCAAAATTCCCCATTGAGTACTCAGACTCAACGGAGCAGCAAACCGTCCGTGCTTGTCGCGCACAAAAGGCAAATATTCTTCGTAGCGTGAAATGAGAAAAAAAATTGCCGAGAAAACATCAAAAGGCAAAACTGTATCTTCATCGTACACCTGAAAAGGAGTTATATCTCCCTTATAATCAACAGTATCAAATTCAAGGCTGCGTACCCCCCTTTCAAAAAGCAACCCGAAAGATTTGAAGAAAATATCATCGGTATGGGCTTTCATTCCATACATCATTTTGGGTTTGTCGGCACTTTGAAAAGCATCCAGGTCATTGGTTATCTCATAGGAGACTTTCAGCAGTTCCTTAAAAACCAACCGAAAAACGTAACGAACACGGTTGGTAATCTTGGGCACGTATATAAGAATATCATTCATGCACGGTAAAAATAGGAAATTTTAGGGACATATACCGGTC
The DNA here is from genome assembly GCA_024280235.1 of Bacteroidota bacterium. GTDB lineage: Bacteria > Bacteroidota > Bacteroidia > Bacteroidales > F082 > Sulfidibacterium. The sequence continues at coordinate 10,345 of JAJRQN010000262.1, forward strand.
ATGGATTATTCTGCATAAGAACAAAACGGTCGTCTCCCATAGCGAAGAAGAATTTTTTCCGGTAAGGGTCGTAACGCCAATAACGCTTTGTCCGGTGTGAAACCGGCGTATATTTTTCAAGAAAGTTATTCAGCATATAATCAAAGGTATAGCCGGCATAGGTACGCCCGAGATTCTGAGCATAAGTATATATTTTTTTCACAGTAAGGCTATCAAGTTGGTAAAGATATTTTATCTCTCCCGAATAAGGGTCCACATCAAAATGGCCATTAATATTATCGGTCAGCAGATTTTCGGCAAACAGAACTTTTCCCTTCTTACGAGACATTAACGGAGGATGAAGCGAGAACCATGAACTAACATCCAAAGCGTTCAAAAACTGGTGATGGACATAGACATTATTGCCATAATAAGCAGTATCGGAAAAAAAATAATATTGTTCTTCCAGTTCAATTTGGGCAATATCAACCGTGTATGCATTACTGTCCGCTGTATTTTTCATCAAAACATGCAACCCGTATTTCCTCAGCTCACCCGTGTAACCTTTCAAATAATTCCGAATAAAAACCGAATCCACAATATGCTGAATAAAACTCGAATGAACCCAGAGAATGGAATCTTTTTCCCGTTTGTTTTGGTAGCTAATGCTATCCAGAATCCCGGTTTTCAGATTGTATTTATATAAAAATGAAGGCGGATTTACACGAATAGAAATTTTTGAAGCCTGCGCGACAAATTCTTTGGCAAGTTTTCGCTCCGACTGTCCCATAGAATACAGCCCCGACAATAAAAAAAACATTGTTAACAGAAACCGTACCGAAGAACTTTTGGTTCGCATAGCTTAAAAGTTAATATTTTGCATAAAACAAACAAAATCCATGCCGCAATCAGGGGTTCTGCAATTGTTTTCCAAAAGCAACTCCATAATCAAAAGCAACCTTTAATTCCTCTGCTGAGGGAGAAAACTTAATAAAAACACCCTCACCTAAATATTTGAATTTCAGCGCAGAAAGATTAATTTCCAGCATTTTCCTGTTTTCGCCACTCCAGCCATACGAACCAAAACCGCCGGCCAGCTTTCCATGGTCGCGATAAGGATTCATCACGGAAAACAACCTGTAGATCGGCAACAAAATGTTCTGGTTGATGGTCGGGCTTCCCACTATAACTGCATTACATTGTATCAGTTTCATCTCCAGCTCACCAAGCTGTGAATGTTCGATATCCAAAATCTCCACCTCAAAATCACCGGCAGCATGAATACCTTCGGCAATACGCTCCGCAATGGCTCGCGTATTGGCATAAGCCGAGACATAAGGAATAAACACCTTGTTTTTAACCGGCAGTGTCATAAATTTCTCCGACCATAAACGGGTCATCTCTAAATAATGCTTCCAGTTTTTACGTAATATCGGTCCATGACCCGGACAAACAGCATTGATTTCCAGTGTGTCAATCTTATCAAATGCTTTCAGCATAAATTTGCTAAAAGGTTTGATAATCACGTCGAAATAGTACCGGAAAGAGACATCGAAATCATCCACTTCATCGTCAAACATCCGCTCGTCAGCAAAATGGCAGCCGAACGAATCACAGGTAAAAAGTAATTTATCTTCTTCGAGATAGGTGTACATCGTATCAGGCCAGTGCAGATTTGGCACAGAGATAAAACGCAGGTGTTTGTTTCCCAGATCAAGTGTATGACCATCTTTCACCGCAATGGATTCAAAATCGCAGTCAAGCATGTCTTTCAGATAGCGGATACCTGTGGAAGTAGCCACCACTTTAGCCTTAGGCGCAATTTTCAAAAGATTCTCCAGGTTACCCGAGTGGTCAGGCTCGGTATGACTCATAATAATGTATTCAATCTCAGCCGGGTCGGTTACCGCCCTGATTTTCCGTTCGTAATCTTCCCAGAAAGTTGCCTTTGAAGTATCGATAACCGCTTTTTTCTCCGCATCAATAAAATAAGAGTTGTAAGTGGAGCCGTAGTCGGTGGACATAACCACATCGAAAGTTACCAAATCGTAATCCAGAATACCCACCCATTTTACGCCGGGAGCCACATCTAAAACTTTAGTATTTGCCATAATTGTATATCATTTTACACTGGCAAAGATAGCTATCTGCTGCGTTTATTTGTGCCTGTTTGGGAAAAAATTAAGAAATATTAATAAGAAAGGAAATCTGTCAAAAAAGTTCCAGCTGTATTTCATCATTTCCTGATTTGTCATCCGGTTGTTCTTCTTTTTTCGCCTGATTTTCTTCCTCCATGTTTGGAGTTCCGGTTTTGTCTGTCTGTTTTACGGATAAATTATTATCACCATTCTCCTCCCCCGCTTCTATTTTGTTTTCAGAAACAGCCTCTTCCTCTTTTTCCGGAAGCTCGTAAGGCAAGGGAGCCATCAATTTTATTTTCTTCAACGTCTTATTTGTCAGGCGTTTTCCTTTGGCACGATAGCTTTTCACACCAATAAAATCAGCCAGTACCAGCACTTCACGATTTACCTCACCCTCCTTATTTTTTATTTCCATCTCCAGCCGTGGCAGGAAATCAAGGGAATAGACAACAAGTTTTGAGCCTTTTGCATCAGAGATAAACAGGTACTTTTTATCGACAGGTGTATCACTATCGATGCTAAATCGTTTCACATAATATTTGTCCAGAGCGCCGTCAAGATAGACAGCCGTGATAATTTTCTGCGGGTCAAATTTCTCAATCAATACCATCTCGTCATCAAAATGTGTGGCAATATCAAAACCGGTAAGTTTAAACTCGCCCGTGGACATAATTGAGAGGATTTTGTCGTCTCCTTTAAAAGCGCCGAGATATTGTCCTCGTTCTTCGGTGTTCAGCCGTCTGACAGTGTCATCATACCAGATATCCAACGCACCGAGTGTAGAGACACCCTCTTCGCGCTTCACAATGTTGCGCACAGAAACCCGGCTTAGAATATTTCCCTTTGACGAACGACCTTTGATGTCAAGCTCTTTAAAATCAAAATCAAAATGGGTCTTTTTCATCTTTGGCTTGGGCCGCAGGTTGATGCGTATGACTTCCGCTTCTCCATTTGGATTAGCTGAGAAATAGATAATCTTAGAATCTTTGGTTCCGCGGGTGAGGTCATAAACTTTATCGCGGGTAACGCCTTTTACAGCAAAACGTTTCACATAATACTTCCCCTGCCGTCCATCGCGGTAAACCAGATTGTAAATAGTTCGGTCATCGTTTTTCTTAAAGACATCAATGTAAAGGATATTTTTTCCCACAAAAACTTTCGAGGCCACTTTTGTAACAAGGAAAGTGCCGTCCTCACGAAAGACAATGACATCATCAATATCCGAGCAATCCGTTACATACTCATCTTTTTTTAATCCCGTGCCGGCAAAGCCCTCATCGCGGTTGACATACAGTTTTTGGTTTGCAACAGCCACCATATTAGCCTGAATGGTGTCGAAACTTCGGATTTCCGTTTTACGTTCCCGGCCTTTTCCATATTTTTTCTTAATCTGTCTGAAATAGTTAATGGCATAATCTATGAGATGCCCAAGGTGGTTCTTCACCTCTTCAATTTCTGTTTCAACTTTTTTAATCTGCTCTTCCGCTTTAAAAGCGTTATATTTGGAAATACGTTTAATCTTTATTTCGGTCAGGCGAACTAAATCATCATGGGTAACTTCGCGACGAAGTTTTTTTGCAAACGGCGCTAAACCTTTGTCAATAGTTGAAAGAACGCAATCCCATGTTTCACAATCTTCAATGAGCAAATAGATTCTGTTTTCAATAAAGATTTTTTCCAGCGAAGAGTTATGCCATTGGTCTTCAAGCTCACCAAGCCTGATATTCAGCTCAAGTTTGAGGAGATCAACCGTGTGGTCGGCATTGGCCCTCAGAATTTGTTTTACCGAAATAAATTGCGGCCGGCCATCAAGGATAACACAGGAGTTGGGCGAAATACTCATCTCACAGTTGGTGAAAGCATAAAGCGCATCAATGGTCTGATCGGGCGATACATTGGAAGCAAGATAAATCACGATCTCCACATGCTCAGCCGTGTTGTCATCTATCTTTTTGATTTTTATTTTCCCTTTGTCGTTAGCTGCAACAATGGAATCAATGAGCGAGGAAGTCGTTGTATAATAGGGTATTTCAGTTATAACGAGGGTTTTCTTATCGCGCTGCGAAATTTTGGTACGTACCCGCACTTTCCCGCCGCGCAAGCCTTCATTATATCTTGAAAAATCAGCGAGGCCGCCGGTAAGAAAGTCGGGTAAAAGCTCAAAATCTTTACCCTGAAGATGGCGGATACAGGCATCGATAAGCTCATTGAAATTATGCGGAAGAATTTTTGATGCCAGCCCCACAGCAATACCTTCCACTCCCTGAGCCAACAGCAACGGAAATTTTACAGGAAGTGTAACAGGTTCTTTGTTTCTGCCATCGTAAGAAAGTTTCCATGAAGTTGTTTTGGGATTAAAAACCACCTCTTTGGCAAAAGCCGACAGGCGGGCTTCAATATAACGCGGGGCAGCGGCACTGTCTCCGGTGAGCGTATTTCCCCAGTTTCCCTGCATGTCGATGAGCAACTCTTTTTGTCCGAGTTGCACGAGAGCATCACCGATGGAAGCATCGCCATGAGGATGAAACTGCATGGTATGGCCGATGATATTGGCTACCTTGTTAAAGCGTCCGTCATCCAGCCGGCTCATAGCATGCAAGATACGGCGCTGCACAGGCTTCAGGCCATCTACAGCTTCCGGAACAGCACGTTCAAGTATCACATACGAAGCATAATCAAGAAACCAGTTCTGGTACATTACGTTCAAATGCAGATGTCTGTATTCTTCGGTGTGCCCGTGTTCCGTTTGTTTATTTTCCGTGTCTTCTTTTTCAGGTAGTTTCTGTTCTTCCAATTCGTCCATGAATTCAACTTCTCATTAAAATTTTTTGAACAATCCCTATTTTCAAAATGGCCACGCCATAACAGCCGGAGACGGGATTTATTTAAAAATGCGAAGATAGTAAAACGAAAGAAAAGGAAAAGGTTTTTTTGACTTAATGACTAAATGAAGTTGTTTAAAGATAAATTGTGAAACTGCGAGAAACTTCTTAATTTCATTGGATTTCATCTATTTTTTTATTTTATAGCTATGAAATAAAAACCGGGCTTTGCCACTAAGGGCTTGATACGAAGTATCTACTCCGTTTATACTCATTCTTTTGCCCGCTAACTTTGTTAAAAAGCCTCGCCGCAGCTTTGCCATTCCTGCATTTTTTTGCCTCATTATCGAACAAAATAACTTTGCCTGATTCAGAGAACATATTTCGTAACAAGCCCTAAAGCTAACCTGTTTCTCTCGAAAATCCCATTTATCTTTAAACAGCTTCAATATTATCAAGCCCGACATAGGAAAAATTTTTACCGAAAAAAAAGCCATCCGTCAATAAGAAAGTTTATCTGATAAATCACAACCACTGAAGAATAGGATAAATAGGGTTTGCTGAAAATTACTTAGGGTCCGCTGAAAAACACTTAAATCACTGATGTATAAATTATTATATTGATTCTTAAAAATAAAAGCGCATGGTTTTCCGGCAATTTTATTAGAAGTCCCCTAAAGCCACAATTTCAAAATTCATACTGCTCAGCTGCACGCCATCTTTGTATTTTATTCAGTTCGAAGTATATGGATACATCTTCACTTCAAAAAATCCAAATCTGACGCACATCTGAGCTTTTTAGCAAACCCTATTTAAATTATTGAAATACCTTAATTCCGCAATAAATTAATCTGAAAC
>JAJRQN010000263.1 GCA_024280235.1 Bacteroidota bacterium
TCACGGTTAACGCTTGATTTGGATCGTTATAACAAAATATCTTTTAACATCGATATTAATAAACTGTTGGTACCGACACCTCCCGTTTATAAAACCGACTCAACTGGCACTCCCATAATTAATCCTGACGGCTCTTATGTGATTGAAAAAGGAAGAGACCCCAATGTTGCTCCCATCAAAGGGATGGTTCAGTCGTGGTACGATGCACCGGGCGGATTTAAGGAAGAGATGCAGGAATTTAATATGGCGATTGGCGCAGAATACTGGTACAACAATTTGTTTGCTATTCGTGCCGGGTATTTCTACGAAAACAAACACAAAGGCGACCGTCAGTATGTTACCCTCGGCGTGGGATTGCGTTACAACGTTTTCGGGTTGGATTTCTCTTATCTCATTCCGACTGTTTCACAACAAAATCCGTTGGAAAAGACGCTTCGGTTCTCACTGCTGTTCAACTTTGGTAACAACAACCAGAGCAAAGGATATTAACTTTTGAACATGCCTTTTCGTATTGGTATCGGTTATGATGTACATGCTCTTGCAGAAGGCAGGAAACTGATGCTGGGGGGTGTTCATATCCCTTTTTCCAAGGGACTTGTTGGCCATTCTGATGCTGATGTACTGGTTCATGCCCTGTGCGATGCGCTCCTTGGCGCCGCTGCTCTCGGCGATTTGGGCAGCCATTTTCCCGATACGGAGGATAGATTTAAAGACATCAATAGCCTGCTTTTATTGGAAGAGGTAAATACGATAATACAAAATTCCGGTTACCGGATTGGAAATATCGATTCGGTTATTGTTGCGCAAAAGCCTGAAATGGCGCCCTTTATTCCTTTGATGCGAAAAGTTCTGGCAACGACATTGAACATTGCCACAGATAAAATTTCAATAAAAGCCACTACTACGGAAGGTCTTGGTTTTGCCGGCAGGGGAGAGGGGATTTCTGCACAGGCTGTTGCTTTGCTCGAAACTGCCGGAGCAAATTAGTCTTACTTTTTTTACCGCATTTTTCTCTTTACTTTTGCCCATTATTTTCTGTTATGTACAGAAAAAGATTTTTAATAAAATATAATTTACAAAAGAAGATATGAATGCATTTAAAGCTTATGATATCCGTGGTGAATACGGAAAAGAGCTGAACAAAGAGATGGTTTATCGAATCGGATATTTTTTACCCGGGATTCTTCCCATGAAAAATATTTTTGTGGGTCGCGATGTGCGCCTCTCGTCAGACGAAATGTTTAACGCACTGGCCGATGGACTGACTGATGCCGGTGTGGATGTTACCGATGCCGGCCTGACCACAACACCTATGGTTTATTGGGGAACGGGGAAATATGATTTTGATGCCTCGGTGATGATTACCGCTTCGCACAATCCGAAAAACCACAACGGGCTAAAAATCTCAGCAAAAAATGTGCTGCCGGTAGGCTATGATAATGGCCTTAAAAAGCTGGAAGAACTGGTGGAATCAGAAGAAAAGATTGAGAAGAAAAAAAAGGGAGCCATCCGTAAAATGGATATGAAACCCGACTATCTCACTTTTCTGAACCAATACAAAAAAGATTATTCCGGACTGAACCTCGTCATAGACTATTCCAACGGGATGGCTTCGCTTTTTGCAAAGGATCTGTATGGCGATAAATATTTCCCGCTAAACGAAAAAGCAGATGGCACTTTCCCCGGTCATGAGCCTAACCCGTTAGACCCTGAGAATCAGGAACAAATCAAACAAGCTGTAAAAATCCATAAGGCTGATCTTGGAATTATCTTTGATGGCGATGCCGACCGTGTCATGTTTATCGACGAAAAAGGAGCGTTCATCTCTCCCGACCTGATTATTGCGCTTTTCGCTCATTACTTTTTGAAAGATACAGACAAAAAAGAACGCGTGGTACACGACATCCGTACATCGAAGGCGGTAGGAGAATATCTGCAAAAGTTTAATGCGGAGACGATTATATGGCGTGTGGGACGAGCTTACGGTGCTACAAAATTACGCGAAGTGAATGGTATTTACGGCGGTGAGCTGGCCGGCCATTATTATTTTCGCGATTTCTACTTTTCCGATAGCGGACTGATGGCTTCTTTAATTATGCTGGACATTGTAAATGATTTTAAAAAACAGGGCAAATCTGTGTCTGACTTAATTCACGGAATATCTTCGTATGCTAACACGGGAGAAGTAAACTTTCGGATAGAGCAGAAACAGGAAGCCATGGATGCAGTAGTCGCTTACTTTAAAAAACAGCAAACCCCGATGGCTTATTACGATTTTGACGGATACCGACTGGAGTTTCCGGAGTGGTGGTTCAACATTCGCCCTTCCAATACCGAACCTTATCTGCGTTTTCTGGCAGAAGCCAAATCGCAGAAACTGCTTGACGAAAAAGTAAAACAAGTTTTTGCATTGCTGCAACCTTTTACTGACTGATGTCTTGAAACGGCTGTTAACCATATTATTTCTGTTTGCCTTTCTTGGTGTACATGCACAGGATTTGTCAATATATCCGGATACGCTAAACAAGAAACGGCTGGGTGTTGTGCTCGGTACTGCTGGAGGTCTTTATGTGGCTTCCGTTTCCTGGCTTTATTTTACATGGTACAAAGGATATGCACGCACCCGCTTTCATTGGGATGACGATTGGGGCGAATGGATGAAGAAAGACAAAATGGGCCATTTGACCACCTCCTATCAATTGGGAAATTATGGCTATTGGAGTTTGCGCTGGGCAGGAATGAGTGAAAAAAAAGCTATTTGGTATGGTGGTACATGGGGACTGATATATATGACTACCATTGAGTTTTATGATGGCCTTTCGGCAGAATGGGGGGCCTCACCCACCGACTTGTTATTTAATACTATAGGAACAGCCATGTTTATCGGGCAGCAGTTTTTGTGGCACGAGCAACGGATACGTCCGAAATTTTCCTATCACCCTACACAATATGCACAGTATCGTCCTGATTTACTTGGTGATAACTGGGCACAACGAATCATAAAAGATTATAACGGCCAAACAAACTGGCTTTCGGTAAATATCTATTCTTTTCTTAACAAAGACTCCAAATTTCCTCCCTGGCTTAATGTGGCTTTTGGCTATGGCGCCCGCGGTATGATTGGAGCTTACGAAAATCCTCCCGATTATCAGGGAAAACCCTTACCGCATTTTAATCGGGTTGCACAGTTTTATCTGTCGGTAGATGTTGACTGGACGCGTATCAAAACCCATTCGAAAGTGCTGCGTTTTGTCTTTAAAGCATTGAGTTTCGTGAAAATACCTGCGCCGACTATTGAGTATAACAAAGAGGATGGTCTTCGTTTTTATCCGCTTTTCTTTTAAAAACCATGAAGAAAAAAATCATTATCTGGGATTGGAACGGTACGCTGCTGAACGATGTGCAAATGTGTGTTGATTGTATGAATGTGTTGCTGGAAAAGCGACAGCTAACCCATCTGACGTTAGAAACTTACCGGAGTGTTTTCAACTTTCCGGTTAAAGATTATTACCAACAAATAGGTTTCGACTATTCACGTGAAGATTTTGAAATTCCTGCCAAAGAGTTTATGGATTTATACCATCGTTTTCTGCCGGAAACCGAGCTTTTTCCCTGCGCTGTTGAGGTCTTGAAGCATTTTAAAAAGAAAGGTTACCGTCAGCTGGTTTTGTCGGCTATGGAACACAACAGCCTGATGAAAACGCTGGAAGAGAAAGGAATTCTCAATTATTTTGATGCCGTTTCGGGAATTGATAATATCTATGCCGGAAGTAAACGGGAAATGGCACGTGCTTTTTTCGACCGCCTCGGTCTGAAGAACCATGATATGGTTTTGGTGGGCGACACGTTGCATGATCGGGAAGTGGCACAGGCGCTCGGCATCGATTATCTGCTTGTGGCTGCCGGCCATCAGTCCAAAAGCAGACTGTTGGAAAAAACTGATAAGGTTGTGATGATGCTTTCAGAAATAATGGGAAGAATTATAAACTAATTATTTATTTCTTAAATATCTGTAAATCAGTATGTGATGGCTAAAAATCAATTTGCTTACGCAGAAAATTTAATAAAACAGACCCGTTATGTTTTGTCATTTGTAAAATATGTCTAATTTTGGCCGATAAAACAGAAAAACATGAAACGTCTTTTTATGCATCATCATCATTTGCATCCACACCCCCTCAGGTGAACAAATGATATTGTGCATAAATGTAAAGAATAAATATCAAACCCATCTGAGTAAATCGGATGGGTTTTTTTATTGAAATACCTTTTGCCGGTTTACTCATAAATTAAAACAAAAAAATGAGTAAATTAAAAATTGCCATTCAAAAATCGGGACGCTTAAACGAAGGTTCCCTTAAGCTGCTAAAAGATTGCGGAATTATTATCGACAATGGAAAAGACCAGCTGAAAGCTCCGGCCAGGAATTTTCCGCTGGAGATTTTGTTCCTGCGTAGTTCTGATATTCCGCAATATGTTGAAGATGGCGTTGCGGATGCAGCCATAATCGGAGAAAATGTGTTGATTGAAAAGCCCAAAAAAGTAAGGATTGTGCAAAAGCTCGGCTTTTCCCGCTGCAGGATGTCGCTGGCGGTACCCAAAAATATCGACTACACAGGTGCTGAATTTTTCAGAGAAAAGAAAATTGCGACTTCTTATCCGTTTACCCTGCAAAGTTATATGGATAAGAAGGGAATACAGACAGAAATTCACGAAATATCGGGTTCTGTAGAGATTGCCCCAAATATCGGGCTTGCAGATGGCATTTGTGACATTGTGAGTTCGGGAAGCACGTTGTTTAAAAACGGCTTAAAAGAGGTGGAAACTATCCTGAAATCGGAAGCCGTATTGACTCAATCATTAAAAATAAGTCCGTCCGTAAACGACATACTGGAAAAACTACTTTTCAGAATCAGAGCTGTTTTGGAAGCCAAAAACACCAAGTATATCCTGATGAATGTCCCCAATGAGAAAATTAATGAAGTCTCCCGGTTGTTGCCTGTACTGAAAAGTCCCACCATACTCCCTTTGGAACAAAAAGGCTGGAGTTCGTTGCACACAGTGATCAAAGAAGAAACATTCTGGGAGGTTATCGACCGGTTAAAAGCTGCCGGAGCAGAAGGCATTTTAGTTATCCCCATCGAAAAAATGGTTTTATAACCGGAGTTATGAGAAAATATACAAACATAAAAAAGTCAGAGTGGCCGCGATTATGTCGTCGCCCAAAACTCCAAACCGATACTTTGGATAATCTTGTTAATGAGGTCTTTGAGAGTATAAAGGCTTCCGGCGATATCCTGTTGAAAGCGTACACGCTACGATTCGACAAGGTAGATTTGAACGAAATAGTTGTTAATGCCGAAGAGTGGCAGTCCGGAATAGAAAAAGTTCCTGAAGCATTGAAAACAGCCATTTCGAGAGCCAAAAGAAACATTGAAATATTTCACAAAGCCCAACAATCGGCAGGCTTTTCCGTTGAAACCGAAGCCGGAGTAACCTGCTGGCAGGAAAGCCGTCCCATTGAGAAAGTAGGGATTTATATTCCGGGGGGTACGGCACCTTTGTTTTCCACCGTGTTGATGCTGGCTGTACCCGCAAAAATTGCCGGTTGCGAAGAGGTTGTGCTTTGCACTCCGCCCGATTCAAAGGGGATGATTTCTCCGGCAATTCTTTATGCTGCCCGTCTTACAGGGGTGGATAAAATCATAAAGGCAGGAGGGATTCAGGCCATTGCAGCACTCACCTACGGCACCGAAAGTGTTCCGAAAGTTTATAAGATTTTCGGACCGGGAAATCAATACGTAACTGCCGCCAAACAAAAAGCGCAAACCGAAGGCGTTGCCATTGATTTGCCTGCCGGGCCTTCCGAGCTGTTAGTGCTTGCCGATGACTCCGCCAATCCGGCTTTTGTAGCTTCCGACCTGCTTTCACAGGCCGAACATGGTGCCGATAGCCAGGTGGTTTGTGTCTCTAATTCATTTGAATTTCTGGAAGCGGTAAACGATGAAATAGAAAAGCAAATCATATTACTTTCACGAAAGTATATTGCAAGGGAGTCGCTGAAGAATGCCCGTTTTCTTTTTTCTGCAAATAAGGAAGAAACCATCGGCTTCATCAACGAATATGCTCCCGAACACCTGATTATTGCTGCAAAGGAGGAGGCTTTTTATCTTAGTAACCTTAAAAATGCCGGTTCTGTTTTTTTGGGAAACTATTCTCCCGAGTGTGCGGGCGACTATATCTCGGGCACCAACCATACCCTGCCTACCAACGGGTATGCCCGCAACTACGGCAGTTTGAGCCTCGATGACTTCACCAAAAAAATCAGCTTTCAAAGAATTTCAGCCGCAGGCATGCAAAGCCTTGGCGAAAGTATTGAGATCATGGCAAAAGCCGAAGGCCTGGAAGCACATGCCCGGGCCGCGACACTTAGGTTAAACGCCTTAAAAGAATGAAAAACAGTATTGAAAACAAGAGCCTTTCGGGAAAATAAATGGTACAAGAAAAACAGAATCAGCTTAAGCATCAAAAGAGACATGGAAAAGAAAACAGACATCCAAAAGATACTTCGGAAAAACGTGGCACGGCTCAGCCGTTATACTTCGGCCAGGGATGAATTTACCGAGCCGGCAGAAATCTGGTTAGACGCCAATGAAAATCCCTTTGGGAACGGAATAAACCGTTATCCCGACCCCCGGCAACGTAAGCTGAAAGAAGCCATCGCAAAGCTGAAAAAGGTAAAAAAGGAACATGTTTTTATCGGCAACGGTAGTGATGAGGTGCTCGATTTGCTTTATCGTGCATTTTGCGAACCCCGTTTGGATAATGTCATCGTTACCGCACCGAGCTATGGCATGTATGAAGTATTGGCCAAAATTAATGATGTGGATTGCCGTAAGGCGAATCTCAATGCCGATTTCAGCTTAAATACTGACAATATTCTGGAACAAACGGATGAAAATACCAAACTTATTTTCCTCTGCTCGCCCAACAACCCCACGGGAAACACTTTTGATGCGAGAGCTATCGAATACTTGCTAAAAACCGTAAAATCCCTTGTGATATTGGACGAAGCTTATATCGATTTTTCACAAAAACCCGGTTTTATCAATAAGCTATCCGGTTATCCGGGTTTGGTAATTGTACAAACTCTTTCCAAAGGATGGGGAATGGCAGGAATCAGACTGGGACTTGGTTTTGCCTCCGAAGAAATTATTAATGTTTTGGACCGCATTAAACCACCTTACAATATTAACCTTCTTAGTCAGCAACAGGCGCTTACACGTATCGAAAATTGTAAGGAAGTTATTGAACAAATCAAGGTGATTCGAATAGAAAAACAGAAGATGAAGGAATCCCTTCAACAATTATCTGCTGTAAAAAAAGTTTTCCCTTCCGATACTAATTTCTTATTAGTTGCAATAAAAAATGCGGGAGATATCTATACAAAGCTAATTGCAAAAGGCATTGTGGTAAGGAACCGAAGCGGCATATTGCATTGTAACGAGTGCTTGCGAATTACCATAGGAACACCGGAAGAAAATAAAAGATTGTTGACTGAATTAAAAAAAATAACCCAATGAAAAAAATACTTTTTATCGACAGAGATGGTACACTGATTATCGAGCCGCCGGAAGATTTTCAGGTTGACAGCCTTGAGAAGCTGGAGTTTTATCCCTGTGTTTTCCGTTACCTGTCCCAAATTGCAGAAATGGCAGATTTTGAGTTAGTTATGGTGAGCAACCAGGATGGTTTGGGGACAAGCTCGTTTCCTGAGGAGACATTTTTTCCGGTACAGGAAAAGATAATCAAAACACTGAAAAACGAAGGCATTGTTTTTTCGGACATCCTCATCGACAGGAGTTTTCCAGAAGACAATGCGCTTACGCGTAAACCTCGCACCGGATTACTGACCAAATATCTTGAAGGTGATTACGATTTGAAAAATTCCTTTGTTATTGGCGATCGGCTCACCGACATGGAATTGGCAAAAAATCTGGGCTGCAAAGGCATTTTGCTGGCCGGTTCCGGCAAATCCGGTTTTGATACCGAAACCCAGGTCTTGCAAACCGGTTCCTGGAAAGAAATCTACCGCTTTCTTCGATTGAGCCACAGGACAGTTAAGCTTAGCCGTCAAACCAAAGAGACCCAAATCGACTTATCTCTTAACCTTGACGGAAAAGGAAACTCACAAATCCAAACAGGAATCGGCTTTTTCGATCACATGCTTGAGCAGGTAAGCAGGCATGGTTCCATCGATTTAAATCTTAGTGTGAAAGGCGATCTGGAGGTGGATGAACACCACACCATTGAGGATGCCGCTCTTGTTTTAGGGCAGGCGGTGAAAGAAGCCCTCGGAGACAAAAAGGGCATCGGCCGTTATGGATTTTATGCTCCTATGGACGACAGCCTGGCACATGTGGTTATTGACTTTGGCGGACGAAACTGGCTCGAATGGGAAGCCGGGTTTAAACGGGAACGAATTGGCAGCATGCCCACCGAAATGTTCTTTCATTTCTTCAAATCCTTTTCCGATGCTGCCGCTTGCAACCTGCATATTCGGGCTACAGGCACCAACGAGCATCATAAAATAGAAGCTATTTTCAAGGCTTTTGCCAGTGCACTGAAAATGGCCGTTCAGCAAGATATCGACCGTATGACACTTCCGAGTACCAAAGGCGTGCTGGATTGAGAATAATTACTCAAAAATATTTTATAGTTACCTATTTATTAATAACAAAATGAACATAAGTATTATAGATTACGGTGCAGGGAATGTAAAATCCGTTCAGTTTGCTCTGGAAAGGTTGGGTTACAAAGGGGAACTTACTTCCGATGCTAACGAAATTCTTCAGGCGGACAAGGTCATTTTCCCGGGAGTGGGTGAAGCCTCCACCGCTATGGAAGCCTTGCGGTTATACGGGTTAGACAGCCTCATTCCTTCGTTAAAACAACCGGTATTGGGAATTTGTCTCGGCATGCAGCTCATGTGTACCCGTTCTGAAGAAGGAGATACCGATTGTTTGGATATTTTCCCTACAGAAAGTCTGGAATTTCCCAACACCTTAAAAGTTCCGCATGTGGGTTGGAATACCCTTACTCATCTAAAATCACCCCTGTTCAAACAAATAGAACCTATGGTTTATACTTATTTTGTACACAGCTTTTATGTGCCCGTTACGAAATATACTGTGGCCCAAACTTACTATGGCCTTCCCTTTTCTGCTGCCTTGGTAAAAGATAATTTCTACGCTTGCCAGTTTCACCCGGAGAAAAGCAGTAAAACCGGAGAACAAATCCTTAAAAACTTTTTAGCCTTATGAGAATTATTCCTGCCATGGACATAATTGAAGGTCGCTGTGTGCGCCTTGAACAGGGAGACTATTCCAAAAAGAAAATCTACGACAAAGACCCGTTGGAATACGCCAAAGCTTTAGAATGCCAGGGCTTTAAGTACTTGCATTTGGTTGACCTTGACGGAGCCAAAGCCGGAAAACTTATAAACTGGAAGATATTGGAAAAAATCTGTACCCAAACCAGGTTAGAAGTCGATTTTGGGGGAGGCATTAAAGATATAAATTCACTTTCGGTGGTCTTTTCCTCCGGAGCACGGCAGATAACAGCAGGAAGTATTGCCGTGCGTCAGCCTGACGAAGTGGAAAAATGGCTGGAACAGTTTGGCCCGGAGAAGATTATTCTCGGTGCCGATGTGAAAGACAAAAAAGTGTACATCAACGGCTGGAAAACAGCGACGCAGTGGAACCTTTTTCCTTTTCTGAAATCTTTTGCTGAAAAAGGCATCCAATATGTGGTTTGCACCGATATTTCCCGCGACGGATTGCTGGAAGGTAGCGCCGTGGAACTTTATAAAGAAATCAGAAAAGAATTTCCCGACCTGAAGCTTATCGCCAGCGGAGGCGTTCATCGCACTGAAGACCTTGATTTGCTTGCTGATGCCGGCCTGGAAGGAGCTATTGTAGGGAAAGCTTTATTGGAAAATAAAATCACCATAAACCAAATCAAACGCTATGTTGGCTAAACGCATCATCCCCTGCCTCGATATCAAAAACGGACGCACCGTAAAAGGCACCAACTTTGTCCAATTAAAAGATGCCGGCGATCCGGTGGAACTGGCGCGTATTTATTCGGAACAGGGGGCCGACGAATTGGTTTTCCTGGACATTACAGCCACCTCCGATAAAAGAAAACCCCTGATTTCGCTTGTGGAGAAAATTGCCCGCGAAATAAATATTCCTTTTACCGTTGGCGGAGGAATTAGTCGAACCGAAGACGTGAAAGACCTGCTTCGGGCAGGTGCCGACAAGGTTTCCATAAATTCTGCTGCTGTTCAACGCCCCGAACTAATCGGTGAGCTTGCTGCAAAATTCGGAAAACAATGCATTGTTTTGGCTATCGATGCAAACCTGTTGGATGGCCGTTGGAAAGTCTTTACCCATGGAGGCAGAGAAGAAAGCAGGTATGAGTTGTTTGAGTGGGCAAAAGAAGGAGAGAAACTGGGAGCCGGAGAAATATTGTTTACGGCTATGACCCGCGATGGTACCAAAGACGGGTTTGAACCGGAGGCAAACAAAAGATTAGCACAAATGCTTCGTATCCCTGTGATTGCCTCGGGAGGAGCGGGAAAAATGGAGCACTTTTCCGATGTGTTTGCAAAATCAGGTGTGGATGCGGCCCTTGCTGCCAGTGTCTTTCACTATGGAGAAATAAAAATAAAAGATTTAAAACTTAAATTGAAACAAGATGGAATTTCCGTTCGAATTTAAAAACAGAGAAATGAAAATAAATTTTGATAAACAAACCGGACTCGTGCCGGCCATAATCCAGGACGCCCAAAACAAAACTGTCCTCATGTTGGGCTATATGAACCAGGAAGCCTTGCAAAAAACGCTGGATACAAAATTGGTAACCTTTTACAGCCGAAGCCGGAAAGAGTTGTGGACTAAGGGAGAAACGAGCGGCAATTTCCTGCAGCTCGTGGGTATCCGTCCCGATTGTGATGCAGACACCCTTTTGGTTCAGGCAAATCCCACCGGCCCGGTTTGTCATCTCGGAACCGATACCTGCTGGGGAGAAGATAACCGGCTTCAATGCGGTTTCCTGAACCGGTTAGAAGATATTATCACCGATCGGAAGACAAATCCTTCCGAAAAGTCTTACACCAGTGCTTTGTTTAAAAAAGGCATTAACAAAGTAGCTCAAAAGGTAGGAGAAGAGGCGGTCGAACTTGTGATAGAAGCAAAAGACCAAAATGACGGGCTCTTTTTGAATGAGGCTGCCGATTTGCTCTTCCATTACCTGATTCTCCTGCAGGCAAAAGACTTTCGTTTCCGGGATGTGTTGGAAATATTACGATTGAGAAATAATAAATAAGGATTCTCCGGTTTTTGCCGGTATAATAATGAGTTAAAACAGGTTTCCCGTTGAGGATAATACCTCAAAATTATCCTTAATTTTGTCAAAATTTTTCAGAACATGGTAAAGGTTGCCGTGTGTGGAAAAACAGAGAAAATTGATGCAAATGAAACACTCATGTTTAAATTTTAAGCACACAGGGGGATGATTAAAGTCCGCATAGCGGACGACTCAAATGTAGTCTCGGATTTTAATCCGGGGCGATGGTATCAAAACACATTATATCAATATTTTACAAATTTCTAAA
>JAJRQN010000022.1 GCA_024280235.1 Bacteroidota bacterium
GAGGCAGCTGTCGGTTACGGAACACTCTACGGCGACATGAACGGTGGACTTTCCGTGCTGGGTGATGTGTACAAAACACGGGTTTTTGAACTGGCGCATTATATCAACCGTGAACGGGAAATTATTCCCGAAAACATTATCACCAAGCCTCCGTCAGCCGAGTTGCGTCCCGATCAAAAAGATTCCGATTCGTTGCCTGATTATGACATCTTGGATGAAATACTTTTCCAATACATCGAAAATCGACTGGGACCAGCGGAAATTGTTGCTCTGGGATATGATGAGAAACTGGTAAAACGCATCCTGCGGTTAGTTAACATCAACGAATACAAACGTTACCAGACTCCGCCTATGTTGCGTGTTTCCACCAAAGCTTTCGGTATGGGAAGGCGTATGCCTATTGTGGGGAAATATTTGTCATAGATCTCTATTTTTCGCATGCGTTTGCAGCGCGTACGTATTTCTACTATTTGCATTTGTAATGCAAAAAACCATCACCGGCAATTCATCCACACCAATTCTTTTAGGAACATTAAAAAGGTTGGTTTAGAAATTCCGTCTGCGTTTGTAATGCGGACGAGTTCTATGCAACGCGGACGAGTTCTATATTTCGGGTTGAAGGTTTTTCCTTTCTTTTGTTGTACTTTTGCGGTACCCCGCCATGGGGCAAAATAATGATAACAGAACAAACTTTCAGCATGGATATAAAAGAATTTCTTGACCAGGATCAGAAAAAGGATTTGTTGCGACTGCTTACCGCCGGCTCGGTGGACGATGGTAAATCGACCCTCATCGGACGGTTGCTTTTCGATAGTAAAAAATTATACGAAGATCAGCTCTCTGCGTTGAAACGCGACAGCAAACGTGTAGGACATGCCGGCGAAGAGATTGACTATGCGCTGCTGTTAGACGGCCTGAAAGCCGAACGCGAACAGGGTATCACCATCGATGTAGCTTACCGTTATTTCTCTACAGCCAAACGGAAATTTATCATTGCCGATACGCCCGGCCACGAACAATATACCCGCAATATGATTACCGGTGGTTCCACAGCCAATCTCGCTATCCTGCTGGCGGATGCCCGTAAAGGCGTAATTACCCAAACCAAACGGCATACTTTTCTGGCATCACTGTTAGGTATCAAACATGTGGTACTGGCCGTAAATAAAATGGATTTGGTAAACTACAAAGAAGAAGCCTTTGATAAAATTGTGGAAGATTACAAACATTTTATTACACAATTGGATGTACCGGATGTTACGTTTATTCCCCTTTCTGCACTCAAAGGCGACAATGTGGTAGATATTTCTGATAGGATGCCCTGGTATCATGGTAAAAGTATGCTGGAGTTTTTGGAAACAGTGCACGTGGGCAGCGATCGTAATTTTGCAGATTTCCGCTTTCCGGTGCAGTATGTCATTCGCCCCGACCTCGAATACCGCGGCTTTGCAGGGAAAATGGCTTCCGGTGTCATCCGCAAAGGCGATGATGTGATGGTATTGCCTTCGGGGAAAACTTCTCGTATCAAAAGTATTACAACTTATGAAAAAGACCTTGAGTATGCTTTTCCACCTCAGAGTGTCAGCCTGACACTTGAAGATGAAATTGATGTTTCGCGGGGAAACATGCTCATTCATCCTGATAACAGTCCGAAAGTGAGCCGCCATTTTGAAGCCATGCTGGTGTGGATGGATGAAAAGCCCATGAATTCTTACACTCAGTTTTATATCAAACACAACACCCACAGTACCAAAGCAAAAATTGACCGTATTCGCTACCGTGTGGATGTAAATACGCTTGAACATGAGCAAGTTGAGTACTTTGAACTAAATGAAATTGGCCGGGTGATAATGACTACCGTTGAACCGCTTTACTTTGATTCTTACAAAAAGAATCGCCAGACCGGGGCTTTCATTCTCATCGATCCTATCACGCATAATACTGTAGCCGTAGGGATGATGTTAGATAAGCTGGAAAGCGACTTCCTGCCCACACGTATCACGGAAAATGAGAAAAATATGATTACCGAAGGCCGGAGCCTGGTAAGTAAGGAAGAGCGCGAAAAACAGTACAACCAAAAAGGTGTTACGCTTTGGATTACCGGGCTTTACGGAAGTGGTAAAAATGAACTTGCTTTCATGCTGGAGAAAGAGTTGATGGGTTCGGGCGCCACAGTGGTCTTACTGGATGGCAAGTCGCTGCGTTCGGGACTGTCAAGAGAGTTGGATTTTAATCCGTCCGACCGTGCCGAGCATCTTCGCCGCGTGGCACACATTGCCCGCATTCTTAACGACCAGGGCATCATTACCATTTGTTCGTTTGCTTCTCCCGATGTAAATATTCGTGAGCAGGTGGCTGAGATTATCGGCCCCGACCGTTTCCATTTGATTTATATGGAGGCTGATATGGCATATTGTAAAAAACATGCCGATGGAGATTTATACCGGCGTTTTGAGAAAGGGGAAATCGGGAATATTCCCGGAATGGATATGCCTTATGAGGTGCCAGAAAATACTCTGTTGAAATTCAGGCCGCAGGAGAACGAAACTAATGCCGAGAAAGTGTTGCAATATTTGAAAGAGCAGGATATTTTCCCGTTGGAATAGCTTGTCTTTTTTTAACTCCTCTTCAAGCATCCACGCTTGAAGTAATTTAACGTGTCCGCATTGGGCAATATTCCCCGAAGTTTAGTTTGCTGTTGCTATATGCTCTCCCATCAGTACCTGCGTTTCCAGATGGTTACGGGTATTCCTCAACAAGTCGGCATCGATGGTGATTTTCCCTTTTCTGAAGAGTAGAATGATGGAAGATCCGCCGAATTTGAAATAACCGGCTTCTTTACATTTTACCGCCATGTTGCCTTGATAGGTTTGGATAATACTTGCCACGAAAGTGGCACCGATTTCAGACATCAGCACAGAACCGAATTTTTTGGAATGAATAATCTGGTATTCTCGTTTGTTTTCACAAAAAATGCGGATGTCCTGCCGGAGTGCTATGGGGTTTACCGAATAGTACGCGCCTTTGATCTTTACTACCGGTGAAAGTTTTCCACTCACCGGAAAATGAAATCGGTGATAGTCTGCCGGGCTTAACCGCAAAAGAATCAGGCTGCCATTATGATATACACTTGCCAACGAATCATTTAGCAAAAAATCATGTAAGTTCATGCGGTAACCTTTTACAATAAAATACTGATTTTCAATATTTTCGTAAGCCAGTATTTTTCCATCACCGGGCGAAACAACCACATTTTGACTGGTATCCGTCTTTCGCGCTCCCGGTTTTAATTTCCGGATAAAGAAATCGTTAAAAGAGGAATAATCTTTCTTTTGAAAATCACTCATCCGGATGTGATATTTTTTGATAAAAGGAGCGATTTTGCTCACAGATCCGGGTTTATCCATTCGTTTTCCGTACCATTCCGACGCACATTTCCGTTTGATAACTGCGTTGAGCGAAAGCTCTCCCACAGGGTTGTTGTAGAGCCAGAACAGCCAGCCTCCTGCCATAACCTGTTCTGTTTTTATCTATGCTGTTGCCCTGTCCACATAACGAATGGGTTGTGGCTTTTGAAAAGGGTAAAAGAGAAGAAGTACAAATAAGAGGATGAGCACAAAAAAGAACCGCTTTTTTTCTGTATGTATTCCAATCATATCATAATGTTTTTACGCAAAGCTACGGAAAATCCGAGCCGGATATATTTGTTAATGAGATATGTCTTTCAACTCATTCTCTTAAAAATACTTCTTTCTGAATTTCAGGGCAACTTTTACCAGCAATATAAGCACAGGCACTTCTACCAGCGGCCCGATAACGGCAGCAAACGCCTCTCCCGAATTTATCCCGAAAACAACCACAGCCACGGCAATAGCCAGCTCGAAATTGTTGCTTGCCGAAGTAAATGAAATTGATGTCGTTTTGGGGTAGTCTGCTCCGGCTTTGCGTGCCATATAAAAGGAGACAAAAAACATGATAACAAAATAGAGAACAAGCGGTACTGAAATCAACAGCACATCCAGCGGGAGTTGAACAATAACTTTGCCTTTTAAAGAAAACATCACAAAAATGGTAAACAGCAGGGCAATGAGTGTTAACGGACTGATTTTCGGAATGAATTTTTTTACATACCATTCTTCGCTTTTGAGTTTTATCAGGCTGAACCGGGTAATGATGCCGGCCACAAAAGGAATGCCGAGATAAATAAGAACGCTTTTGGCAATTTCACCCATACTGATATCGATGTTATAAGTATTCATCCCAAAAAACCGGGGTAAAACAGTGATAAACAACCAGGCAAAAACAGAATAAAACAAGACCTGAAAAATACTGTTGAGTGCTACTAAGCCGGCGGCATATTCACGATCGCCATCCGCAAGGTCGTTCCATACGATAACCATGGCGATACATCGCGCCAGTCCGATCAGAATAAGGCCGGTCATATATTCGGGATGGTTGTGCAGAAAAAGTATTGCCAGCCCAAACATTACCAGAGGCCCGATAATCCAGTTTTGGATTAGCGAAATTGACATTAATTTCCAGTTTCTGAACACATCGGACAGCTCTTCATATTTTACCTTGGCGAGAGGAGGATACATCATGATGATCAATCCGATGGCAATGGGATAGTTGGTCGTTCCGGAACTCATTTTTTCCCAGAACCCGGCTACTGCCGGAAAGAAATACCCGGAAAATACCCCGATGAGCATGGTCAGGAAAATCCATAAGGTAAGGTAACGGTCGAGAAAGGAGAGTCTTTTGGCTGTTTTCATCTTTTGGCCTGTTTAACTATACAAGTGCTGTATATGATACATTAATTTCAGTAGCCTCTTTAATATTATCGGTAACCGGACAACGGGCTTCTGTTTCCTGTGCCCAGCTTTCAATTTCCGTTTCTGTTGCCGCCTTGAAATCTGGTTTTAACCAGACTTTTATTTTCTGGAAACCGGCTCTTTCGTCAAAGGAACAACCCATGAAATTACAGGCATTCATATTACCTTCAATGTTGATTCTCAATTTATTGAGTTTCAGCCCTCGCTGTCTTGCCACTTCATGGCCCGTAACGTTAAGGCAGCCTGCCAAAGCCATAAGTAACACCTGAACGGGCGAGGGACCATCGTTTGTCCCACCCATATTTTTGGGTTCATCAATCACTATTTTGAACTTTCCGGACTGAAATTGCATTTTGGTGGCATTTTCACTTTCGCCGTGAATGCGAACATTGACAGGCCTTCCTATGGTTTGTTTTATTTCCATAATTTTTATTTTATGTATTTAAAAATTAGAATTATTATTCTGAATGTGTTCTTTGTAAAATTTTGTAAAGTCGCGTTTGATTTCATTGCGAACGCGGGTAAAAACCGCCCGGATTTCCGCTTTGGTTCCGGTAGCTTCGGCCGGGTCGTCAAAGCCGATATGCAGGCGATGCTTAACTTCTCCGGTAAAAACGGGGCAGCTTTCTCTGGCATCGTCGCAAACGGTAATCACATAATCAAATGGTGTGTTGATAAAAATTTCTACCGGTTTGGGATAGCCGTCGCTCAGGTCGATTCCTGCTTCATTCATAACTTCAATGGTCATGGGATGAACTTTTTCGCCGGGTTCCGTACCGGCGGAATAGACTTTTAATTCGGGGGCAAGAGCTTTTAAAAAGCCTTCGGCCATCTGGCTGCGACAGGTGTTTCCGGTACAAAGGATGAGTATTTTCATATGTTTATAATTTTGTAATTAACTGTCATTTAACATTATATATTTGTCATCGGATTAAACGGATTAAGCGGATTTTAGTTTTTCGCAAGCGAAAAACATCCGTTAAATCCGCTCAATCCGATGATTATTTTTTGGGGATAATCATTCGCCTGCCTGCCCGTCCCTAACGGGACGTTCGGGCGGGTGTGTTCCCGCTTTAAGCGGGGTCGTGGATATTTCATATGTTTATAATTTTGTAATTAACTGTCATTTAACATTATATATTTATCATCCCCGCTTGCTGTTGTACCAACAGGCGGGACAGGCGGATTAAACAGCTTGCCCCGATTATTTCGGGGGATTAAGCGGATTTTAGTTTTTCGCAAGCGAAAAACATTCGTTAAATTCGTTAAATTCGTGGATTATTTTTTTTGCAGAATAATCATTTTCCTGTGTGTTCCCGCCTGAGGCGGGGCCATGGATGTTTCATGTGTTTATAATTTTGTAAAATATTGATATTAAATAATTTGTCATTATCGCCTAGGATTGAAACCCAAGGCTATATTTGAGTCGTCCGCAAAACGGACTTTCATCTCCTTGCCTGTCTCGGCTCACCTGTCTCGGCTCAGACGAGAGACAATACAAATCCGTTAAATCCGCTTAATCCGATGAAAAAAATCTGGGTTTCATATATTTGGGCTTTCATATCCTGTATGCCGCCTGATGCGAAGCCAGTTTCTCCATAAACCGGTGCATTTGTCCTTTCAGCATCAGAATTTCATCTGTTTCGAGGCAGTAATAAATGCGTGTTCCTGAAACGGTTCCCTTATGAGTCCGGCATTTTTCAACTCTTGCAAATGTTGCGAAACGGTGGTGCGGCTCAGAGGTATCTCTTCAGTAATGTTACTGCTGACACACTCGTTTTGCTCAGCAAGGTAATCCGGTATGGCTATCCTGGCCGGATGCGCAAATGTTTTGGCAAAGGCCGCATGTTGTTGTAACTCAGGTGTGAGTACCTCATTTTTAGCGTAATTCATGTTTCTTGTGTTTTATGACGCAAACATACGACATTTGTTTCAGAAAAACAATGTTCTTTGGGCGTGGGTATGTTTTTGTTATATCGTTGCACATTGCGAAAGGTTAAATAAAAAACGTTGATTAACGAATGTTGATTCAAGATGTAAATGAAACTTCGATATTCCGGGATACTCACCTTTCCGCCCGGGCAGTATGAATCATCTTTCGATGCCTAAACAATGGTAAGTGTTTAAAAGCCTTCAGTGGGGGCAAACCAAAACTCCTTTCCGGAAATATTTAATTTTTATTTTTGGAAAAGAAAATGAAGATAAATTCAATTAGTAAATGCGACTTATATAGGAGTAATAAAGTTCGAGGAAGTCCGAAGTGAGAAAATCAAGAAAATATTGCTGAAATAAACTGTCAGTTTAACCTTGTAATGAAGTTGTTTAAAGTCGAATCGTGAAACTGCGAGAAACATTTTGACTTCATTGGACTTCAACTATTTTTTATTTTATAGCTATGAAATAAAAACCGAGCTTTGCCACTAAAGCCAACCTGTTCCTCTCGAAAATCCCATTTAACCTTAAACAGCTTCAATAAAAAACCTGCCCGAAATTTCCGGACAGGCTTTTATTGAGAATAGCTTTCTTATTGGGGTGTAATAATAGATAATCAAAATGAAGCAGGGTTGCTCTGCTTCTTTGTCAAGGGTCTGTCTAAAATCGATTTCCCCGATGACTATTGCGAATCATATTCAAATATTACAAAAAAACATTGATTTAATGACATGTACACTAAATAACCAGCATCGCATCGCCATACGTAAAAAACTGATATTTTTCCTTAATCGCCTGCCGGTAAACCTCGAAGGCAAAATCGTAACCGAGATAAGCCGAAACCATCATAAACATGGGAGAATAGGGCAAATGAAAATTGGTAATCATGGCATCCGCCGTTTTAAACTCATAGGGAGGGAAAATAAATTTATTGGTCCAGCCTTTGAAAGGTTTAATCCTGCCGGTGATAGAAACAGCCGATTCCAGCGCTTTCATACTTGTGGTCCCCACAGCCACCACTTTGTGCTTGTGTTCGATAGAGCGGTTAATGATTTCAGCAGCTTCGGAGGTAACAATTAATTCTTCCGAATCGACTTTATGTTTGGTAAGGTCTTCCACTTCAATGGGACGGAAATTTCCCATACCGGTATGCAGGGTAATTTCGGCAAAATTGACGCCAAGAATCTCCAGCCGTTTCATCAGTTCTCTTGAAAAATGCATCCCTGCTGTGGGAGCGGCAATGGCTCCTTCATATTTTGCATAAATTGTCTGAAACCGCTCGTCATCTTCCGGTTCAACCGGCCGGTTATGAATTTTTGGCAAAGGTGTTTCGCCGAGGCGTTTCAATGTGGCTTTAAACTCTTCGTAAGGGCCATCGTACAGAAATCGCAATGTGCGGCCACGGGAAGTGGTGTTGTCGATAACTTCCGCTACAAGGGTTTCTTCTTCACCGAAATATAATTTATTTCCAATTCTTATTTTTCTTGCCGGATCGACCATAACATCCCATAACCGGCTCTCTTTGTTGAGTTCACGAAGAAGGAAGACTTAAATTTTTGCACCTGTCTTTTCTTTTTCTCCATGCAGGCGAGCCGGAAAAACCTTAGTATTATTTAACACAAATGTATCTCCGTCAGAGAAATATTCAAGAATATCTTTGAACATTTTATGTTCAATGGTTTGTTTCCTGCGGTTTATAACCATCATTCTTCCTGCTTCTCTTTCTTTTGGTGGATGGCTGGAAATTAACTCTTTAGGTAATTCAAAATTAAATTGTGATAATTTCATTGGATGCGGATATTTGTTAAGAAATCAGTAGAACTTTTTGTTTATAAAAAGCGTGCAAAGGTAAGCCATTTAAAAGGGTTTGTCAAGTGGTACTTTCCGTTGGCAGGAGGAAGGGGTGCAGTTTACTTATTTTCAATAAAAGTATGTCCGGTTTCCTTCAAAATAGCCTGCTTCAACATGTCCGGAGAAAGAGCATCTTTCAATGAAAAATCGCCAATATGTGTACGTTTCAGGGCAGTCAGATAAGCTCCGTTATCCATGCTTTCGCCAAAATCACGTATCAGCGAGCGAATGTAAGTCCCTTTGCTACATCTCACAATAAATTCGGCTTCAGGTGGTTTGTAGTTTATTATATCGAATTGGTGAATAGTTACCTTTCTTGATTTCAGCTTCACGTCTTCCTTTTTTCTTGCCAGTTTGTAAGCGCGTTCACCCTTGATTTTTATGGCAGAATAAAGAGGAGGAACCTGTTCAATTTCTCCAAGAAATTGACGGCTTTTGGCGTTAAGCGTATTTATTTCGAGATGGGTGATATCAAAATGTCGGTCGGGGTCTGTTTCTTTATCAAAAGAAGGTGTTGTCATGCCAAGGCGCATCTCTCCTTCATATACCTTATCCAATCCCTGAAACCGATCAATTTGTTTGGTCATTTTTCCTGTACAGATAATCAACAGCCCGGTGGCCATGGGATCCAGTGTTCCGGCATGACCAACCTTTAACTTTTTGATATTATACGTTTTACAAATGAAATAGCGGAGAGAATTGACCACATCAAATGATGTCCAACCCAACGGCTTGTCCACGAGCAGCATTTCACCATCCCAAAAATGGAAAGCCATTATGATATACTTAAGTTAACGCCAAACGCATACAGAATCAGAATTGTCAACCCCACAATAATCCGGTAGTAACCGAAAAGTTTGAACCCGTGGTTGGTAAGGAAGCTGATGAACGATTTTATGGCAAACATTGCAACTATAAAAGCAACGAGATTTCCAAAAAGCAAAATACCGATGTTCCCGGTGTTTATGGCTTTGTAGTTTTCCAGTAGTTTGTAGCCCGAAGCGGCGAACATAGTGGGGACAGCGAGAAAAAAAGAGAATTCGGCAGCAGTCTTTTTTGAAAGTTTTTGTGTCATGCCCCCGATGATGGTTGCAGCAGAGCGTGAGGTGCCGGGAATCATGGAAAGTACCTGATAAAAGCCGACAACAAGCGCCTTTTTATAGGTTACCTCCTGATTCTTAGCCGGATGCTTAAACCATTTATCCACAAAAACCAAAACAATGCCGCCGAGAATCAACATGACGGCCACCACATAAACGCTTTGAAGCAGTTCGTCGATGTAGTGAATCAGCGAAAGTCCGATGATAGCGGCAGGCAAAAATGCCACAAACAATTTATAATAAAAGGAGAATGACTGGAAAAAACGTTTCCAGTACAGGACAACCACCGAAAGGATGGCGCCAAACTGAATATTAATGATAAAAGCCTGGATGAAATCATTACTTTTCATTCCGAGAATACCTTCTGTCAAAATCATATGTCCGGTGGAAGATACCGGTAAAAATTCCGTAAGGCCTTCTACGATAGAAAGGATAAGAGCATGAAACCAGGTCATAAAGTGAAGATTTATGTTGTTACGCTTCTTTCGGACGCTTCATAATGGCATAAATTTCCACACCATAGCCCGCCAAAATTAACAGTGGGGCAAGCGTAATTCGGCGAAAATCAAAGATGGCCGGGCTAAACTTATCGGTTGTATCCGAACCCCCGCCTATCATAATCAGGAACCCCAGGGTTAGCAGCGCCAAGCCTATAAACATATACTTGTAGTTTTCCCTTTGAAAAACAAGTTGCAATCGTTTTTTTCCGCTTGTTTCTTTTACCTGTTTCTTTTGTGCCATAACAGATTAATTTTTGCCAAAAATAATAGAAAAAACATGGCAAGCAGACCTCCACCTTCTATTATTTAACTGTTTTTTCATAAATATCCCTAAAAAAACTGACGAAAGACCTTTCCAATTAAAATGAAATTCTAATACAAACAACTTATTACCAATCGTATATGGATTTTTTAAACTTTTTTTCAAAAAAAGCCGGCATGTTAAAAATAAATTCTATTTTTGCCCAATCATTTAAACCAACTGGTTAAACTATATGGATAAACAGAAAATAAAACCAAATACCGGGCAATTGATTCTTGAAGCGGCACGGGTCGTTTTTATAAAGAAGGGTTTGGAAGGGGCACGCATGCAGGAGATTGCCGATGAAGCCGGTATCAACAAAGCGTTGCTTCATTACTACTTTCGCAGCAAGGAAAAGTTGTTTGATCACATTTTTGAAAATGCTTTGGCAGACGTATTTGAAGTAATCAACGAAAGCATCCATGAAGATGGCGATGTTTTTGTCTTTATCGAAACCTTTGTAGATCATTATCTTACCATTTTGAAAAAGAATCCGTTTATTCCCAATTTTATTTTTAATGAGATTACCCATCATCCTGAAAGGATAGATTTACTAAGCCAAAAGTTTAAGTTAAACATTCCCGGATTTAACCGAATGATGGAGCGTAATATTGCACAAAAGAAAATTATTCCCATTTTGCCGGAGCACCTGATGATTGATTTATTGGGAATATGTGTTTTTCCCTATGTAGCCAGCCCGTTACTTGAGAATGTGTTTTTTAAAGACCATCCGGCCGGGGTCGAAAGTTTTCTTTACGAACGAAAGCAACATATTATTAATTTTTTTAAAAAAGCGCTTCAACCAAAATATTTATGGCAACAGAAAGCCTGAGAAACAGGGTTGTTGCTCCAACGCCAAAGTCTAAAAATAAAGCGATGGTATGAAACAACTTTTATATAAATCAATTTGAAATACAGCTAAACAGATAGAATTATGATAATAACAAAACAAAAATTAAGGATTTTCCTTTTTTCTTTTCTTGTCCTTTTATTTTCCCTGCCCGTAAAGGCGCAGGTATGGACATTGAAACAGTGCATTGATTCGGCACAAATACACAACCAAAATTTACAGATCAGCCGGAATAATGTGGAAATGGGATTGGAAAAAACGAAAGAAGCCAAATCGAACCTGATTCCCAAAGTGAAATTTACCGGCGATTATAAGTATTTCTTCGATCAGCCTACCCAACTTATGCCGCAGGCAGCTTTTGGCGGGCCCGAAGGGGTATTTAAGGAGGTAAAGTTTGGCACACCGCATAACTTTAACCTGGCACTTCAGGCTGCCTTGCCGCTTTACAACCCAAAGGTTTACGGGGCCATTAAAACCACCAAAGTAGCTTCGGAATTGAATAAATTGCAGTATAAAAAGACCAGGGAAGAAGTTTATTACAATATTTCCAACCTGTACTACAACGCCCAGGTATTAAAACACCAGCTTCAATTTGTGGAAGACAATTTACAAAACACTTCCAAGCTGCTCAAAACGGTGGAATTGCTGTACAAACAAAAACTGGCCATGCGTTCCGATGTGGAAAAAATCCAATTGCAAAAGGAGCACCTGTTAACGCAAAAGAAAACAGTGGAAAACACAATTGTACAGGTGAATAACCTTTTGAAATTCAATATAGGCATTCCTTTGAGCCAGCCCTTTGATGTGGAAAGCAGTATTCAATACCAACCCGAAATCAACTATACGCACAACATTATTGTGGACCTGCAACTGGCAAACACAAAAAAAGATTTGCTTACCACCGAACTAAAAACATTGAAAAACTCACGAATCCCTTCCCTGTCGCTGTATGGCAGTTACTCGGAAGTAGGATTTGGATATCGCGGAGACCCGAAAAACTTCCTGAATTTCTATCCCACTTCCCTCGTAGGAGTTCAGTTGTCCATTCCCGTATTTAACGGTATGGTTACCAAAAGAAAGATCAATCAGAAAAAAATAGAAATAAAAAATACCGAATTACAGGTTTCTCTGCTTTCAAGGCAGAACACCATGCAAATTGAAAATGCCAGACGCCAACGAAATGTGGCTTTTATAACCATTAAAAATACCCGTTCGCAAATCAAGCTGGCGCAGTCGGTGTATGACCAAACGGTATTGCAACAGAAACAAGGATTAGCCAACATTACCGATGTGTTGATGGCCGATAGCGACTTAAAAGAGGCACAACAAAATTACATTGCAGCGACCATTAATTATTTGAAAGCTGACCTCGAATTAAAAAAATTAACCGGAAATATTGATATATCAACTGTAAAATAAATAAAATTTAAGAAAATGAATACGAAAAAATTATTATGGATTTTCTCATTGGTGGCGATCATTGTCATCATGGTGCTCCAACTCAAAAAGAATAAAGAGGTAACGCTTCATAAAATTTATCATTATGATAAAAGTGCTCCCATAAGCATTCATGTGGATACTTTAAAACTACAACAGCTGAACAATAAAACCTCATTTACGGGAATTTTTAACCCAAACAGAGAGACAAAAATATCAGCAGACGTTCCCGGAAAAATCATTTCGGTGCTTGTTGATGAAGGTAGTGTGGTGAAAAAAGGTGATCCGCTTATTCAACAGGATAAGTCTGATTTTCAGCTTCAGTTGGAACAGGTGGAAGTAAGCATAAAAGGATTGGAGGATGATGTAAGACGTTATTCCGTGCTGAAAAAAGCCGATGCCGTTCAGGGTGTGAAACTGGAAAAAGCACAACTCGGCCTGCAGGCAGCCAAAATTCAGAAAGCCATACTTCAGGATAAAATAAATAAAACCACGATTCGTGCGCCGTTTTCAGGTATTATCACTATGAAATTTCGTGAAAAAGGAGAATATGCTGCTCCGGGGATGCCTCTTTTGCAGTTGGTTAATATTTCGACATTTAAATTTACCATAAATGTTTCTGAAAACGAAGTGATTTTGTTTCAAACCGGCAAAGAGTATCCGGTGGTTGCTAACGTATATCCACAGGACAGATTAACCGGAAAAGTTACTTCGGTGGGAAGTGAATCGAATAAAATGAGCCACGATTTTCCGGTTTTATTTACCGTGAAAAATACACCCGACTTAAAGGTAAAAGCCGGTATGTTTGGAAATGTGTATGTGAAAAGAGAAAGAAATAACCAACATATTATTATTGAGGCTTCTTCAATTGTTGGAAGTAATATCCCCCCGCAGGTTTATATCGTTAAAAACGGCAAGGCGTGGCTGCATACCATTGTTATTGCCAGCCGTTTCAAAAACAGTGCCGTTATTTCAAAAGGTTTAAGTCCGAATGATATTGTTGTTACCTCCGGATTTATCAACCTGTTTAACGGGGCCAATGTAATCATTAAGAAATAAAGAACCATGAATATTACAGAAATATCCATAAAGCGCCCCTCGCTAATCATTGTATTGTTTGGTGTGCTCATATTGCTTGGAGTGATTGGTTTTAGCAACCTGAGTTATGAGTTGCTACCAGACTTCAGCCATCCCGTGGTGGTGATAAAAACCATGTATCCCGGTGCCGAGCCTCATGAAGTGGAAAACACGGTCTCGCGTAAGCTCGAAGATGCCTTATCGAATCTCGAAGGTATTGACTACATGGAAACCTACTCATTGCCTAATGCTTCGGTTATTATTGTTAACCTGAAGTATGGTACTAATCTTGACAATACCATGCAAAATGCTCAGCGGTATATTGATAATATTAAAAACGATTTACCGGATGAAATATTAAGCCCGCAAATGAGTAAAGTGTCGCCCAACGACCTTCCTATCATGAAGATCAGTGCCACAAGTAATTTGCCGGCTACGGTCTTTTATGAAAAAATGAAAGATGAATTCCTTCCGCAGATTCAGCAGCTAAACGGTGTGGCCGAAATTACCATGCTTGGTGGCGAACAGCGTGAAATTTTGGTAAAAGTTAATCAGAAAAAATTGAAACTGTACAAAATTTCATTATTGCAGGTGGTGGAAGCCATTAAACAGTCCGATATTGATATTCCTTCGGGGGATGTAAAAACAAATAAAGAATATCACTCTGTCCGGTTAATTGGGAAATTCAAAAATATTAGCCAAATTATGAACGTACAGGTAGCCATGCCTTCACCCGGAAATCCTATCTATTTGAAAGATGTGGCTTCGGTAGTGGATGGAGTAAAACAAATCACTTCTGTCAGCCGTTTTAATGGTGTAAACGGAATCGGTATTTTGTTGAAAAAACAAGGCGATGCCAATGCCGTGGATGTTTCACGTCTAATACGAAAGAAGTTAAAACAGATAGAAAAAGAATACGCGCAATACAATGTGAAATTTAAAATTGCCGATGACTCCACTACCAATACCATTGCTGCGGTGAATTCGGTTGTAGATGACCTGATTGTGGCTGTAATACTGGTGTCAATAGTGATGCTGTTGTTTTTGCGTAGTTACCGGAACTCACTCATTGTGCTGGTGGCTATTCCTACCTCCCTCATTACTGCTTTTGCAATGATGTGGATTTTGGGCTATACTTTAAACTTAATGACATTATTGGCCATGTCGCTGGTTATAGGTATTTTGGTGGACGATTCCATTGTGATTATTGAAAATATTCAGCGGCATCTCGACATGGGTAAGGACAAACGGGAAGCTGCCCTTCAAGGCCGGATGGAGATTGGATTTTCTGCCGTTTCCATTACTCTTGTGGATGTGGTGGTGTTTATGCCGATCCTGTTCATTCAGGTTTTTGTGGCCGGAATGCTCAAACAGTTTTCTGTGGTGGTGATTACTACCACGCTTACCAGTTTGCTTGTCGGATTTACACTTACTCCGTGGCTGGCATCACGCATCGGGAAAAAAGAAGACCTGAAACCATCAAACCTGCTCAATCGCTTCCTGCTTTGGTTTGAAGAGCAGCTAAACCTGTTTATTGAATGGTATGGCCGTCAACTTAAATGGGTTTTGGAACACAAACTCATTTTTACCGGCATAGTTTTGCTACTGTTACTTCTTACGGGTTTGATGATGAAACAGGGAATTATTGGTGAGGAGATGATGTCAACCGGAGATCAGGGAAAATTCAGTCTGAATCTCGAATTTGATAAAACCACTACCGTACAGCAAAATAATATTATCAGCCAAAAGATCGAAAACTATATTCTCAGTCAACCGGAGGTGTCCACTCTGTTTAGTAACATTGCAGGACCCAGCACGGGAATTGGTAGTCTTGGTATTGGTTCTCCCTACATTTCGGAGTTTACTATCCAGTTAAAACCGATGAAAGAACGTAAGATCACAACCATTGAATATATGAAATGGCTGAAAAAAGAGCTTAACAAACGATATACGGGAATTAACTTTTCTATGTCGGAGTTGGGTCTTATTCCACGTTCGGCTCCTATCAAAATTACCCTGAGTGGCAGTGATTTGAATGCAGTTATGAAAACAGCCAAAAAACTTCAGACAGCAGTCGAAAAAATCCCTGGTGCCGATAATGTAAGATTGTCGGTTGAAGAAGGTAATCCGGAGTACAAAGTGATTCCTGATAAAGACAAAATGCAACGTCTCGGACTTACAACTGCCTATGTCGGAATGAGCTTGCGAACAGCATTTAAAGGAAATGACGATGCTACCCTCGTGGATAAAGGAACAGAATATCCCATTGAAATTCGCCTCGATAATTTTAATCGCAGAAATTATCAGGATGTGGAAAATCTTATCGTGGTCAACCCAATGCATGTACCGGTAAGGGTTTCGCAGTTTGCCAAGGTTGTACAGGATAATTCACCTTCTATGCTTGAACGGATTAACCGGCAACCAGCCATTACCCTTACATCCGAAGCTTTCGGAAGACCTTCGGGAACACTGGCCAACGATGTGAAAACATACCTGAAAAAACATCCTTTACCTCCCGGAATAAAACTTACCTGGGAATCGGACGTCAAAACACAAAACGAAAGTTTTGGTGCTTTGGGTTCGGTAATGCTGATTTCCTTTATCCTGATTTACCTGATTATGGTGGCTCTTTACGACAACTATATTTATCCGTTTGTGGCTTTATTCGGTATTCCGATGGCTGTCATTGGTGCGTTCCTTGCCCTGAACTTATCGCTCAACAACATTACACTATTTGCTTTGCTGGGTATGATTATGCTTATGGGGCTGGTTACCAAAAATGCTATTTTAATTGTTGACTTTACCAATCACTTAAAGGCCAAGGGTTTGCATTATAAAGATGCTTTGATAAAAGCCGGGAAAGAACGTATGCGTCCCATTTTAATGACCACGTTGGCTATGACCATTGGTATGTTGCCTATTGCCTTAGCCAAAGGAACCGCAAGTGAATGGAAAAATGGTTTAGCCTGGGTGATTATTGGCGGTTTACTCTCTTCGCTTATTCTTACAGTTTACCTTGTCCCTATGGTTTATTATCTGGTTGATCGTACCAAAGAAAAATGGGGTAAAAAAAAGTAAGCCATGTTTTTAAACAAAATAAGAAAGTATAATATTCTGTGGATTGTTTTGGGCTTTCTGTTATTGACCTCTTTTACAGGTCATAACAAGAGCTATTCACTTACTGTAAAAGTAAACGATTTGCGAAACGCAAAAGGAGATGTATTGTTTGCTCTTTACAATAAGAAGGGTTCTATTCCGGATGAAAATTATACCAAATGTTTTCGGATTCTTAAAGGTAACATCTCAGCCGACTCGGCTGAGGTTACCTTTGAGGGTCTTCCTGCCGGCGTATATGCTGTTTCCATTTTACATGATGAGGATGGCAACGGGAAAATAAAAAAGGGTTTTTTTTTACCAAAGGAAGGTGTTGGTTTTTCCAATTTTCATTCCATAAAAATCGGTAACAGACCCTCTTTTCGGAAAGCTTCTTTTGAACTAAAAAAGAACTTAACTATTTGTATTAAAATAATTTATATGTAAGTGGTGAAAAAAACGGTTGTTGTAATTCTTTTTGTTCTTGGTTTCTGTTTTTCAGGAAAATCTCAGAATTATCCCGACACATTGGGAATAGGACTTTCTGTTATTTCACAGGTAAATCAGGGAAGTAGCTACATAACATTTCCTACTGATATTGGAAATATAGAACCGCTCTGGTTTGAGGCGAATATCTCCCCGAACTTTTACCTGCGACATAGTAAAAATTTCCGCTTGCTTGGTGTAATAACACCACAAATCATTATTCGAATGTATCAGGAGCCTTCTTTTCCTGTACGTACACCGAGTTATATTCCACAGATTACGTTCTATTATATGTTTTCGGGAAAGGCAAATGCCCGAAATGCCAGCTTGTTTGTCCGGTTTGCTCATCACTCCAACGGACAGGATGGCTCTTTTTATCTTGACAATGGAGAAATTAATGTAAAGTCGGGAAATTTTGCTACCAATTTTTTTGAATTAGGATTTATCAAAACACATTATAACAGCCGTTTTCATGCTTATCAGTTTTTTAGAACCTCTTTGGAGGTGCATCCTGACAGTTGGTCTGTTGACGAGTTGAAAGGGCAATATAGTACGGTTCGGTGGCACAATGCTTTTTCGGTTTTTAAACTTCCGGTCAGAGGAGTTTCTGACAAAGAAAAAAAAGCACGCATCTCGTTGAGAGGGGAGCTGACATGGATGTTTGGCGAATTAAACGGCTGGGACTGGTACTCGTTAAACCGGGTCAATATGAAATTTACCTTTAGTTATTACCCGAAGTTTTTGGAAGATGTGGGGCTTTTTGTTCAGTTTTACCACGGTTTGGATTATTACAATATCTATTTCAATCACAGATTAGATATACTCCGGTTTGGTATTATAACAGATAAATTACGGTTTTAGCTCCCGCTAAAAAAATAAATCTCTATATACATGACAAACGATCAAATAAACACGGAATACAGAAAATTACACACTGCATATTTTATGTTTCTTCCGTACGGATATTATGGCGCTTTATTGCGGCAAATTACCGGATTAACCAAAGGGCTGAGCCAGAAACAAATTTTTTATATAATCAACTATTTAACTAATAAGGTCAATAGTTATAGTAGCATATTGATTGAAATATAAAAAGTATAATTATGAAAAATAAGAGTTTCTGGGATAAAGTAAAAACAAATGCCTATAAGACATTAAATCCTATCATTCATATACTGGAAAAGACAGGGATAACTCCTAATATCGTTACATTTATAGGGTTTCTTATCACTATTGTCTCAGCCGGTGTTTTAGTTGCAGGTGCAGAAATTGGTAAACGGGGTGATTACCGGTATATTATGTGGTTTGGTATTATACTGTTGTTTGCGGGAGTTTTTGATATGCTTGATGGTCAGCTTGCACGTAGTACCAAAAAGATGACAACATTCGGCGCGTTGTTTGATTCTACCTTCGACCGATACAGCGAAATGATTATGTTTTTTGGTATCGCTTATTATTTGGTTTCCTACCACTATTTCCTAAGTTCTGTGTTTACTTTTTTTGCTATGATTGGTTCAATTATGGTAAGTTATATTAGAGCACGAGCCGAAGGACTTGGTGTGGAATGTAAAGTGGGGCTTATGCAACGTCCCGAAAGAATACTTACAATAGGAATTTTTGCAATTATATACGGGATAGTAACTTATTCTACCGGAAACTTCAAAGTAACCGAAGAATGGCTGCCTTTTCCTGTTTTTGAAAATATCTCAATTTTTACCATTCCGATTTTTATCATGGCTATACTTACAAATTATACAGCATGGCAAAGGCTGAATCATTGCCGTAAAATAATGTAGTAATTAATTTAAAATAATAAAAAAATGAAAACAGGTATTAATATTCAAAAACCTAAAGGAAAATTAGGAATTCTTACACCCGGAATCGGGGCAGTATCAACAACATTTATGGCAGGTGTTATTGCCACCAGAAAAGGGTTAGGCCAACCCATAGGTTCTATTTCTCAAATGGGGAATATCAGGCTTGGTAAAAGAACCGAAAACAGAGAACCGAAAGTAAAAGATTTTATCCCTCTGGCTTCTCTGGAGGACTTAGTGTTTGGTGGTTGGGATATTTTTACTGACAACGCTTACGAGGCAGCTATGAATGCCGGTGTGCTTGAAAAAGATTTGCTCAATGAAATAAAAGATGAATTATCGACCATTAAACCTATGCCCGCAGTTTTTGACCATAATTATGTCAAGAATTTGCATGGTGATTATGTGAAAAAAGCAGATACAAAAATGGATTTGGCCAATGCGGTAATGGCTGATATTAAGCGTTTCAAAACAGAAAATTCATGTAGCAGAATGCTTATGATATGGACAGCTTCCACTGAAGTTTATGTTGAGACCTCGACAGTTCATAAAACCATCGAAAATTTTGAAAAAGGGTTACTCAATAACGACCCCGGCATATCGCCCAGTATGATTTATGCCTATGCTGCATTAAAAAGCGGAATCCCTTATATTAATGGTGCTCCCAACCTTACTAATGATGTTCCGGCCATCATCGAATTGGCAAACCAACTCAATATTCCCATAGCCGGTAAGGATTTTAAAACAGGTCAAACACTGATGAAAACAATATTAGGCCCTGGTTTAAAAGCCCGCCTGTTAGGTATTGACGGATGGTTTTCCACGAACATTTTGGGAAATCGTGATGGTGAAGTATTGGATGACGCCGGTTCGTTTAAAACAAAAGAAGTTTCCAAACTTAGTGTTTTAGACAGTGTATTGGAACCGGAAAAATATCCGGAACTCTATAAGAATATGTATCATAAAGTAAGAATCAATTACTACCCGCCAAAAGGAGACGATAAAGAGAGCTGGGACAATATTGATATTTTTGGCTGGTTAGGTTATAAAATGCAGATTAAAGTCAACTTCCTGTGTAAAGACTCTATTCTTGCCGCACCTGTTGTTCTGGATTTAGCTCTATTCATGGATCTTGCTCAGCGTGCCGAAATGAAAGGGATTCAGGAATGGCTTTCGTTCTATTTTAAATCGCCGCAAACCAAAGAAGGCTTACAACCTATCCATGATATTTTCTTACAAAAAGTGAAATTTGAAAATACATTGCGTCATTTAATGGGAGAACCGTTAATTAACTAT
This sequence comes from Bacteroidota bacterium, assembly GCA_024280235.1. Taxonomy (GTDB): domain Bacteria; phylum Bacteroidota; class Bacteroidia; order Bacteroidales; family F082; genus Sulfidibacterium. The sequence continues at coordinate 20,570 of JAJRQN010000022.1, forward strand.
TTAGGCCTGGATTATTACGAAGACGATTAAATGAAGTTATATAAAATCATAGCCTCAGGATTTGGTACCGGGTATGCACCTGTTGCACCGGGAACTGCGGGATCAATACTGGGAATCATTATTTTTTATTTCTTCAATGGTTTCTTACATGATTTACAAATATCCTCCCGTTTTGTTTATATGCTTAATTGTGTTGTTATTATTTTAATTGTTTTCATTGGTGTCCGTTCCATAAAAAAAGTTCATGCGGTTTGGGAACACGATGCATCAAAAATTGTTATCGATGAGATAGCTGGTGTATGGATTGCTGCTTATGCTGTTCCTTTTAAATGGCAATATTATCTGTATGCCTTGATACTGTTCAGGCTGTTTGATATTACAAAGCCATTGTTTATAAGGAAGATAGATAAAATGCAAGGCGACTGGAGTGTTATGCTTGACGATGTTCTGGCAGGTATATATGCAAGTTTTGTTATACAACTTATAATTCTTTTTAAAATCTTCGTATGACAAAAGCAGGACAAAATATTCATATTTTATTAAAATATAATACAGTGTCTTTCATTGCCACATCGGTGGATTATAGTGTCTTTTTCGTTTTATCTGAAACGGCTCATGTATGGTATCTGCTTGCCTCATTTGTTGGTTTGATCATGGGGGGAATTACTGCTTTTGTGCTCCAGCGAAACTGGACATTTAAAAAAAAAGATGGGAAATTATCGAAACACGCCATTAGATACTTCGGCGTGTGGGTAACGAGTATTTTGTTAAACACATCCGGATTATATTTTGCCGTGGAAACCATTGAAATGAATGCTATCACCGCCAAAGTATTAGTATCTATTGTAGTTGGTATTGGTTTTAATTTTTTAATGAGCAAACATTTTGTTTTTAAATAAGTGCAAATAACCTATTCAAAGATAAACTTGTCAATCTGTCAAAGGGAAAACGAAGAAAGTAAATATTATTTGTAGTACGTTGTTGCTTTACAGCCAGAAGGTTAGCAAAGGAAACTTTATAACCCATGACAAACAGGTGAAAAAGTAAAGATATAAGGTAAGAATGAGAATAAATAAAACGATTATTGCGATTTCGGGAAATATTTTTCTGTTGCTTTTGTTAATTCCTGTGTTACATGCACAGAGAGTAACAAAAATCAGTGGAAAAGTTATTGATGCTCGTACAAAAGAGCCACTTCCTTTTGTTAATGTGGTTTTTGCAGGAAAAAATATAGGAACTACAACTGATTACAAAGGGATATATCATTTGGAAACCCAGTGGGCATCCAATAAGTTGCAAACCTCCTATTTAGGATATTACAGCCAAATGAAACCCGTAAAAATAGGTGAAGTGCAAACTATTAACTTTTGGTTAAAACCTAAAAATATAGAACTTAATGAAGTAGAAGTAAAGGCTAAAAAGGTAAGATACCGCAATAAAAATAATCCCGCTGTAGCATTGATAAGAAAGGTGGTAAAAAATAAATTCCGTAACAGAATGACCAGCCTCAATTATTACGAATATGACAAGTATGAAAAGGATGAATTTGATTTGAATAATATTACGGAAAAATTCCGAAACAAAAAGTCCATGAGAAAGTTTCAATATATATTCAATTACGTGGATACATCGGAAATCAACGGAAAACCTTATCTGCCTGTATTTTTAAAGGAGACACGTTCACAAGTCTATTATAGGAAATCTCCAAAAAAGAAAAAAGAGTATGTGCTGGGGACAAAAATGGTGGGTCTCCATGAATATATTAATAATCAGGGTGTTAGTTATATCATCAATAATTTATATCAGGATATCAATATTTATGATAATTATATCATGCTGTTGACCAATCCGTTTATTAGTCCTATTGCGTCCATCGCCCCGTCCATATACAAATTTCGTATTATCGATACACTTGATATGAATGGCTACAATTGTATTCGTATTGATTTTCAACCAAGAAATAAGCAGGATTTTGCATTTACAGGAAGTTTATATGTTACCAACGACAACCGATATGCCGTTATTAAAGCCGATTTAAGCGTTTCTCACGATATAAACCTGAATTTTGTCAACGATCTTAAAATCATTCAGGAATTCAAATACATTAACCATACCGCCTGGGGACTTAGTAAAGACAAACTTATAGTAGATTTTAATTTTACTAAAAAAGGCATTGGAATGTTCGGGCGAAGAACAATCTATTTAGATAACTTTTTATTTAACGTTCCCCGTCCTGATTCAACGTATAGAGGAGCAGAGACAATGGTTTATCTGAATAATTACGATGACAGAGATAGTACATTTTGGAAAAAGAACCGCTTGGTTAAATTGTCCCCCAAAGAAAAAGATATTTACATAATGACCGACAGTATTCAGCATATTCCGGCTTTTAAAAGGACGATGAATATAGTGATGCTGTTTGTTGCCGGATACTGGAATTTTGGTAAAATCGATGTGGGGCCGATAAATACATTTTACAGTTTTAACGATGTGGAGGGATTTCGTTTGCGCCTCGGAGCAAGAACAAGTGATAAATTTAGTAAAAAAATCAGAATAAGCGGATATGGAGTTTATGGGTTTAAAGACAAGAAATTCAAATATTCCATTATGGGGAAATTCTCACTGAACAATAAATCACTCATGAAATCACCGAAACATTATATTTCAGCCCAATATCAATACGAAACGAATTTCCCGGGCATGGAGGTGCAATTTATTAACGAAGATAATTTCCTTTTGTCTTTTAAAAGGGGTGTGGCTGATAAATTGTTATACAACAGAATGGCAAAAATTGAGTATTACCGCGACTGGCGAAATGGTTTTTCAACTACTCTTTCTGTCAGAAACTTAAAACAAGAACCTGGAGGTACGCTCTATTTTCAGTATGAAGATGGGCATCAGGATGAATCAATTACTACTTCGGAAATAACGTTGAAATTACGATTTGCTCCCGATGAAAAGTTTTATCAGGGAATAGACTATAAGGTTCCCATACTAACCAATAAGCCCATTCTTCAACTGTCGGTTACACAAAGCATAAAAGGCGTACTGGGATCGGAATACAATTTTACAAAAGTAAAATTCAATCTGTTTAAACGTTTTTACTGGCCGGTAATTGGTTTTACAAATACCAATGTGGAAGCAGGTAAATTGTTTGGTCAGGCACCTTTCATTTTACAATGGTTGCCCCGTGCTAATCAAACCTACTCGTATCAACTATATTCGTACAATATGATGAATTTCCTTGAGTTTGTAAACGATGAATTTGTCAGTTTGTTTGTGGAACATCATTTTAACGGTTTTATTTTCAATAAAATTCCCTTGATAAAAAAATTAAAATGGCGCGCTATTATTTCTTTCAAAGGGTTATACGGAAATCTTACTGACAAAAACAATCCGGTAGTTACCGATGGCTTGATGCTGTTGCCTACCGATGAATATGGTAATCCCACTACTTTTTCACTTAGAAACAAACCTTATATAGAAATAAGTGCCGGTATTGGTAATATTTTTAAGTTTTTCAGAATAGATTTAATCAAAAGAGTAACTTATTTAAATAATCCTCATGTTTCAGAATATGGAATCAGAGCAAGATTTAAACTTGATTTTTAAAATTTAAAAAATAAGATATGAGATTACTACAAAAAAAGTTTTCAAAATATAATACACCGCAGGTTGCAATTGAAAATGGTTTGTATGCATATTATCATCGATTTGAATCAGGGCAGGATACTGAAGTTTTATTAAACGGAAAGAAAGTACTCATGTTTGGCTCTAACAGCTATCTCGGATTGACAAATCATCCGGAAATTATCAAAGCGGCAAAAGCAGCACTTGACAAATACGGGACAGGAGCATCCGGCTCGCGGCTAATGAATGGAAACCTTGATTTACACGAAAAACTTGAAAGCGAGTTGGCCCGTTTTGTAAACAAGCCATCGGCAACAGTATTTAGCACCGGATTTCAGGTAAATGTGGGGACAATTCCAAGCCTTGTAGGTAGAAATGATTTGATTGTAATTGACGATAAAAGTCATGCTTCCATAATCGAAGGTTGTAGGATTGCTTATGCAAAAGCACTGAAATTCAAGCACAACAACATGGAATCTCTGGAAAAAATACTTCAAAAAACAGATAAGACTAAAACAACCCTGATTGTTACAGACGGTATTTTTAGCATGGAGGGCGATATTGTACATCTTGATAAAATATGTAATTTGGCAGATAAATACTCTGCTTCCATACTGGTTGATGATGCACATGCCCTTGGTGTTATTGGAGAAAAAGGGTCAGGTACTGCATCGTATTTTAAAGTTACTGAAAAAACCGATCTGATTATGGGAACTTTCAGCAAATCTTTTGCTTCATTGGGTGGCTTTGTGGCCGGCGACTTTGAGACAATCAATTTTATAAAACATAATGCCCGTTCACTACTCTTCAGTGCAGGGATTCCTCCTGCTTCAGCAGCAACCGTGTTAAAAGCATTGGAGATAATAAAAAAAGAACCGGAAAGAATTCACAAATTATGGGAAAATACCAAGTATGCCGCTAAGTGTCTTTTACAGGAAAATTTCTCAATAGGAAAGAGTATAACGCCTATTATTCCTGTTTTTATTGGTGAAGACGTTAAAACGTATCAATATGGAACGATGTTATTGAAACATGGAATCTATGTAAATCCGGTGGTACATCCGGGAGTAGAAAAGGGAAAAGCCATATTGCGTTTTTCACTGATGGCCACCCATACCAAAGAACAAATTGAAATGGCAATCGAACAGTTAATTAAATGTCGAAACATAATTGAACCTAATTATTAACAAAAATTTACATCATGAAAAACATTGTCGTAAAGGAAGTTAAATCTAAATCCGAACTAAAAAAATTCATTGCATTTCAGGATAAATTATATGCCGGAAATAAATACAGAGTACCGCAATTGCATATTTACGAAAAAGCTGCATTGATTCCTGAAAAAAATCCGGCCTCTGAATTTTGTGAAGCAAAATATTGGTTAGCCTATAAAGAAAATAAAATTGTCGGCAGAATTGCAGGTATCATAAATCATAAGTCAAATGAAATATGGCATGAAAAACACATGCGTTTCGGATGGATTGATTTTATTGATGATATCGAAGTTTCTTCCGCATTAATTAAGACTGTTGAAAATTGGGCAAAAGTAAAAGGATTAACGGCAGTTCATGGCCCTTTGGGGTTTTCCGATATGGATTTGGAGGGTATGCTTGTGGAAGGTTTTGATGAAATGGGAACGCAGGCAACAATTTATAATTATCCCTATTATCCGATACATCTTGAAAAACTGGGCTATAAAAAAGATACCGACTGGATTCAGTTTGAAATTAAAGTGCCCGATAAAGTGCCCGATAAACTAAAAAGAATTTCATCGCTTGTACTGGAAAAATATGACTTGAGAATACTGGATGCAAAAAAGCCAAAAGAGGTGCTCCCTTATGCTAAAAGCATGTTTTACACATTAAATGAGGCGTTTAAATCTTTGTATGGTTTTGTACCATTAACAGATAAGCAAATAGAAAAATACACAAAAGATTATTTCTCTGCCATAGATGTGAAATTTATTTGTTTCGTATTGGATAAAAATAATGAAGTAGCAGGATTCGGAATATCAATATATTCATTGTCCAAAGCACTACAAAAAGCAAAAGGAAAACTTTTCCCTTTCGGTTTTATCCATATTCTGAAAGCACTCCGTAAAAACAACAAGGTGGATATGCTGCTACAAGCGGTTAAACCGAAATATCAAAACAAGGGTGTTGCTGCTGTTTTTTATAATAAAATGATGCAGGCGTATATTGATAATGGTGTTGAAATTGCAATTTCAAGCCATGCTTTAGAAGATAACAAAAGCGCATTTTTAATGTTCAATGATTATGAAATCCGTCAGCATTTAAAAAGGAGATGTTATATTAAAAAGGAAGTATGAGAAAAGTTTTAATAACAGGTGCCAGTGGATTTATCGGTAGTTTTCTTGTTGAAGAAGCATTAAAACGCAATTTTGAAGTGTATGCAGGAGTAAGGGAATCAAGCAACAGAAAACGCCTCTCAAATCCTGATATCCATTTTCTTAATATAGATTTCTCAGATAAGGAAGTACTCAAAAATCAACTGAAGAACGCTCCCCGTTTTGATTTTATTATTCATGCTGCAGGTATTATTAAAACTTGCAAAAAGAGTGAATTCACAAAGATAAATTACCGTTATACCAAAAAGTTTATTAAGGTTTTACACAAAACAGGAACGATACCAAATAAGTTTTTGTTTATTAGCAGCCTTGCCGCATACGGTCCTGGTAATGAAGAAACTCTGGAACCGATTAAAGAGACAGACACTCCTCATCCCATAACTTCGTATGGTAAAAGTAAATTAAAAGCCGAACAATATATTCAATCTTTAAAAACATTGCCATATATAATTCTTCGGCCTACCGGAGTGTATGGC
>JAJRQN010000264.1 GCA_024280235.1 Bacteroidota bacterium
GCGGCGAGATACCCGAATATTTTTGTGCCGTTTTCAAAGTGGGTTGAAAAAATAGAATTTCTATTGAAAATCAAATATTTTTTCTTCCGGCAGAGAATTTTGCTATCGGTAGCCTGAAAGAAAATCAGCAGATTCTAATTAATTTAATTTTCTAAATTGAATATTATTCTACTTGTAATGAATCTTTTATTTTCAAAACAATAACAGAGGCAATTTTGTTCGGCACTTTGGAAGGGACGGAAATAGTAACCCCGTTATCGTTGGTGGTGGTTTTCAAGTGCTTGTGTTTGTCCAGGACATTATCTTTCAAAAGATAAGCATCCGCAATCTTATTCTTCAATCCTGGAACTAAAAGTTTGCCATCTTTAGGCCAATCGAAGACAATTAAATAAAGCGTTGTCCCTTCGGTAGTCACTTTTTGGGTACACCGTCCCCAGGTTAGTTGTTTTTTAAATGGACTAGCGTTGGTACCATAAATAGCTTCTCCGTTGACTTTAAGCCAGTCACCCATTTCTTTAAGCCTTTGAACCTCAGGAGCCGGGATAATGCCAGAGGCCTCTGGTCCGACATTCAGCAAATAATTGCCCCCTTTGCTGGCAATATCTACTAGATTGCGAATGAGCGTTTCGGCGGATTTCCAATGCTTGTCCTGAGCATTGTAACCCCAACTGTGATTGATAGTCATGCAGGTTTCCCAATCCTGACCGGGTAAGCCATTAGGCGGAATTTTCTGTTCGGGAGTTTTATAATCCCCTGCGCCTTTGACGCGATTATTGATGATCAGGGAAGGATCCAAAGTGCGCAGATAGTGATACAATTTTTTCCCGTCCTGGGCTGTCCATCCTTTCATCCATTCTCCGTCAAACCAAAGTACTGCAGGATGGTACTGGTTGATCAATTCCTTCAATTGCGTTTTCATGTATTCGATATAAACTTCTTTTTTACCCGACACGAAACTGGTTGGATTATAAGTAGGATGTACCGGATCGGGTTTGGCTGCTTTCTGATACGGGCTATGCCAATCCATAATGGAATAATACACCCCAAATTTTATGCCGTACCGACGACATGCTTTACTGAGTGCAAGAAGCGGATCTTTGTGCCAAGGCGTATCATTTACAACATTGTAAGAAGTGGCTTTCGTGTTAAACATACTAAAACCATCGTGATGCTTGGAAGTAATGATCAAATATTTCATTCCTGCATCTTTGGCAATTTTGACCCATCTGTTAGCATTAAACTTAACCGGATCAAATTGTTTTGCATATTCGGCATACTTAGCACGGGGTACATGTCCATTTGACATATACCATTCGGCATGAGCAGGCACTGCATAAATACCCCAATGGATGAACATGCCGAAACGTGCTTTGCGCCACCACGCCATACGCACTTCAGATTGCGTATGAAGAGTGTCAACATACGAAATACTTGCATTGTAATTGATGGGTTGTGTTGTATTTACAGCCAGCAACTTTGTGGCGGTCAACAAAAAAATTATGATGAAAATAATACTGCCATATAATTTTATCCGCACATAAATTAGATTTGTTTTTTTCATGGATAATTAAATTATAAATTAAATAATAACATCACATTAAAAACTTAAATAATTATCAAGCTTGTTTGTTTTTTAATCATGAAAATAATTTTTTGATTAATATCCTGAAATGTTATTCACATGTACATCTAATATGTTTCCAATATTATAGAAGCTTTCTTCAGTCCGTCAGATGTAGCAGTAAGTATAACTTTTCCGGGTTTTTTTGAAGCTTGTAGAATGACCAGACATTTTCCGTTAAAAGTTTTTCTGTAATTGGCTTTAAAAGGCTCCAGGCTGGTTTCACTTCCGTTGCTCACACCTGCAATGGTTACAGGTCCCTTTATACTGAACCTTACCATATTATCAGCATTTGGTACCATTATCCCATCCTTGTCTTCAATTGTTACAGTTACAAACGACAGGTCTTTCCCATCCGCATGAATATTTAAACGGTCAGCCTGCAAACTTATTTTAGCTGGCGGACCAGCTGTCTTTATTTCAGTTATTTTAACAACGTGTCCGTTTATACGTCCGATTGCTTTTAATGTTCCCGGAACATAAGGAACCCGCCACATCAAATGCATCTCATCTCCCTGTTTGGTTTCCGTGCCCAATGACTTTCCGTTCAAGAATAATTCCACCTCTTTAACATTAGTATAAGTCCACACATCCACCGTATCTCCCCTTTGCCAGTTCCAGTGAGGGAAAATATGCAATACCGTGTCATGGGTCCATTGGCTCTGATACATGTAATAAATATCTTTTGGGAATCCTGCCAGATCGATGATTCCGAAGTATGAGCTTCTTGCAGGCCAGGGATACGGAGTAGGCTCCCCGAGGTAATCAAAACCACTCCAGATGAACATTCCAGAGATAAAATCATACTTCTTGACGATCTTCAATGTCGCTTCAGCGGTGGAGCCCCACGGTACGTGACAATTATCATAAGAGGAAGCTGTAAAGTTAGGATTCATCAGTTTTTTAACTTCGGCAAGTACCTTGTTCGTATCAATAGCTCCGGATTTTTTTCTCATCTTCCTGATTATAGCCATTAACTTACGTGGGGGCCATATGCGTATACTGTCTGAAGGCATATCATAATGCCCCCTTGTAGCAAGTGCAGAGGTAGTCTCGGTAGCTATAAACTTCTGTCCCGGAAATATTTTGTGGAATTTAATCCACTCATTTCTACCGTAATTATGCCCTATCAAATCCAAGACTCCCGAATGGGCCAGATAATTATCTTTAGCTTCAGGATAATTCATGGCAGAAGTTACAGGCCGAGTGGGGTCCAAAACTTTCACAATGTTTGCCAGCTCTTTACCGATCTTTGCTCCTTTCGGAGAATACTGGTCAGGTATTTCATTTCCAATACTCCATATAATGACACTCGGATGATTTCTGTCGCGTTTCACAAAATCTGACAGGTCTTTTTTATGCCACTTATCAAAATACAAATGATAATCATATTTTACTTTGCCCTTGTCCCATACATCAAAAGCTTCGTCCATCACAAGAAAGCCCATTTTATCAGTAAGGTTTAATAGTTCGGGGGAAGGGGGATTATGGGCTGTTCGTATTGCATTAACCCCCATCTTTTTGAGTGTCTCCAGTTGCCGTTCCAGAGCCCGTGTATTAACAGCAGCACCCAGAGCTCCCAGGTCTTCATGATCACATACCCCTCTGATCTTGATATGTTTCCCGTTCAGGTAAAATCCTTTGTTCGCGTCAAAACGAAAATAACGGATACCAAAAGGTGTTTCATATCTGTCCATCGTTTTGTCCCCGGATTTTACATAAGATACCGCTTTATAGAGATAAGGATGCACATCAGACCACAATATAGGGTTTGGCACGTTTAACTTCTGCTTAACAACCGCAGAAGTACCACTGCTTATGTTTACTTTTGACACAGAGACTGCCACCTGTTTCCCGTTAGCATCATACAAAACTGTTTTTAGGGTAACTGGCTGTTTGGTTTTTCCCGTGTTTTTAATAGTGGTTTCGATCCGGACAGTAGCCTGATCTTTTGTTATGTTGGGTGTTGTAATATAGGTGCCCCAATGATCGACGTACACTTTGTTGGTAGTCACCAGCCAAACATTCCTGTATATCCCCGAACCGGAATACCAGCGTGAATTTGGCTGTTTTGAATTGTCCACCCTGACGGCAATGACATTCTTTTTGTCACCGTAGTTCAAATAAGGGGTTAGTTCATATCTGAAAGAAATGTAACCGTAAGGTCTTTCCCCTATCAGGTGCCCGTTAATCCATACTTTGCTGTTCATGTAAACACCATCAAAATCAATAAAGACAAGTTTATCCTTATCCGATTTGGGGAGCGTAAAAGACTTCCTATACCAGCCAATACCATCGGGTAAATACGCAGCACCACTGCCACTGGGATTTTTTTCTCTGAATTTTCCTTCAATACTCCAGTCATGCGGCAAATTTAGCTCTCTCCAGGAAGAGTCAATAAAGTTGAGATTTTCTGCTCCTTGTATATCACCTAAATGAAAATGCCAACTTTCGTCAAAGTCTTTAGTTATCCTTGCCGTATTCGTAGTTGTATTATTACACTGAGTAAAAACCGATAAAACGGCAAGCACGATTAAAAATAATAAACTGTTTTTCATAAGGTAGTATCCCAAAAAGTGTGTAATGCTCTTTTATTTTGAATTCAAAGTTAAACATTATTTTTTAATTCTTTTTTTCTTTTTTTTGAATCTCTGGTCCTTCTTTTTGTTCATTTTTCTTTGGCTTAATTTTGCCTGCAGACTTGTTTGTTGTATAGATTAAATCATTTAAATAAGATTTTTAATACCCCTGACAAGCATTGGCTTTATTTGATGAAGGTCGAAGATAATGATCTCATTGGATCCTTTTTTCAGCCAGGTAGCCGGGCAGTATAGGCTGTGCTGTGGGCCAATGTTCCAATACCTTCCCAGGTTGTGACCGTTTACCCAAACGAACCCTTTTTGGTAGTTGGTCATATCAATGTACGTGTCGGCTACACTGTCCAACGTAAATGTTCCTTTGAAAAATATTCCCGGACGGGTATTGTTTTTCGTAGGCGTTAACTTTTCAACATAACCGGCGTTCATAGGCAGGCCGTAAACTTCCCAGTTCATAAGTGTCATACCGTTGAGTGTAGCTCTGTCGGTAATCCCTTTTCTGTCAATAATCTGCTGACCATAGCTGATGTGGCCCATGGCTTCCACCAATATCTCCAGCACAGGATTTTTAGTGTTGGTTTTAGGAATCACAATTGAATTTTGGCCTTTGCTGCGGTCGATGCTTCCAATGTATTTCCCGTTCACAAAAACAGTGGCATAATCATGCAGGTTCGTCAGGGTCAGTTTGCCACTTTTACGCCCAATCAGGGTAGTTTTGTATACCATAAATCCATGATGCTGATGGTAATATTCAAAAGGTTTCGGTTGTACCGACCAAACAGGTTTGGGTAGATGTTTCCACACCGAAGTAAACGATGTCATTTTTATTTCAGGAATTTTCATAACGGGAACAGGCGGTGGCAAAGGCGGTAATTTCAGGCCTGGATTATATTTTTGAATGATATGACGCAATGCAAAAAATTCCGGCGTAGGCTGTCCCAATTCATTGATGGGCGCTCCGTAATCGTAACTGGTCACAACCGGCATATAGCGTTTTCCGTTAGCATTGGCACCGGCCGTAAACCCAAAATTGGTACCACCGGTTATTACATAAAAGCTGAGGGAAAGTTTGTTTTTTAAAAGGAAACGCACTTCGCTATAAAGGTCTGCCGTATCTGCTTTGGCCCATTTTTCTCTCCAGTGTGTCAGCCAGCCTGTATAGGTCTCACTGCTGAATACCGGAACATCGGGATGCAGCTTTCGGGCAAGTTTTATGGCAGTTGGATAGCCTCCCGGATCAAGGCCTACTGCATCTCCGGGCAATGAGCCAGCTTCCAGCATGTAGGACGTGGCCCCGTCGGCAGTGTAAAACGGAACATTTATGCCGTTTTGTTTCCACAGGCTTTCCAGTTTTTTCAGATATTGCCTGTCGTTGCCGTAGCTTCCGTATTCGTTTTCTATTTGCAGCAAAATAATCGGTCCGCCGCGGGTTATCAGATAGGGACTGATAACATTTGCCAGGGCTTTGATGTAACCTTTCACAGCCTGCATGTACCTCGCATCCGAACAACGCAGCTTTATGGTCGGAATACTCAGCAGATAAGGCGGAATACCTCCCAAATCCCATTCGGCACAAACATAAGGCCCCGGACGTATGATGAGCCACATACCTTCCTCTTTCACCAGTTTTATGAAATGCGCCAGGTTGTGGTTTCCTGTCTTAAAATCAAATCTTCCGGGTTGTATTTCCTGGTAATTCCAGAAAACATAAGTGGCAATAGTGTTACAACCCATGGCTTTGGCCATTTCGATACGCTGTTTCCAGTATTTTTCGGGGATACGGGCGTAAGGCATCTCCCCGGCAATGATTTCAAACGGTTTGTCGTCCAATAAAAAGTTGACCGAATCTATGGCAAATGTATGGATACTTTTGGTGGCAACGGATTGTTTATGCGGATTTTTACAGCCTGCAACAGTCAGAATGATTAACAAAATAACAAATTCTGTTTTAATAAAAGTAAGGATTTTTTTTACTTTCATTTGATAAAATATTATACAACAATATTATTTTTTGATAAATCTGTAAACTTTTACGGAGTGCGGCGGTAATGTAATGGTTGCCGTATTCTTTTTTAATTTAAGGTCTTTGTGCTCCCACAAATCTCTTACGGTATAATCTTTTATTTTATACGGATCGTCTGACCAATAATCGTTATTTGCTTTTAAAAGCAATGGAA
>JAJRQN010000265.1 GCA_024280235.1 Bacteroidota bacterium
CAGCTTCCGGCAGATAAGTTCCAACTTGGCTTCCTGAGCTTCGTCTAAATTTTTTGCATTTTTCCAATAGGCACTAGAATAGCACATCCTTTTGTCAAGCATTTGTCGAAACAGGTCGTTTCCAAGATCGTAATGCTCGCGTCCCACACGTCTGGATTTTGTTTTTGTTTGCTGGTTAAAAAGTTTTGTGGATAAAATGAAGAGAGCCGTGTTCAGGTTGCGCTTTACTTTTTGCTCAAGATTTGCACGAAGGATTTTGTTGAAGAACTCATCCAACGCTTCCACATCCCACCATCCATCCATATAAGATTCGCCAAGACCCAACTCGGTATCCGAAAGCCAGCGTTTGTAAACACGTTCATCATGAACCTGTACATCCCATGGCTGGCTGCCGTTGAGCGTTATTCCCGCTTCGGCCAACAGGGATTGTATTACATCTTTTGCTTTCATGTTATTTGTCTTTAAGAACGTTATTCCACAAAGTTACAAAAGCAAATCATGTTTTTCAAGAAAATGGCAGAAAAATATTGGAAAAAAGTTTGATGTTGCAAATACACAAAATATGATTAATATTTGCGGGGATGGATGTCGTTGAGCATGTTCAGGTAGTTTTGGTATCGGAATTTTGGAAACGAACCATTTTCAACAGCCTTACGAACAGCACATCCCGGTTCATCGGTATGCAGGCAATCTGAGTAACGACATTGATGCATGAGCTTCCTTATTTCGGGAAACCGCTGCCCCAGCTCTGTTTTTTCAAAGGCTACCAGTCCGAACTCTTTTATTCCGGGTGTGTCGATAATGTCCACACCGAAAGTGAGAGAAAACATTTCGGCAAAGGTAGTGGTGTGTTTTCCTTTGAGATGAGCTTGCGAGATTTCACCCTCTTTCAGATCCAGTAACGGGTCTGTTTTGTTGATTAATGCCGATTTCCCCACCCCGGAATGTCCGGCCAGCAGACTGACTTTGTTGTGCAGCATTTCTTTAAATTCTTCGATATGAAAATCGTTTTTTGCGGAGGTTATCAGACAGAAGTACCCGGCTGATGAATAAACATGTACATACTCATTCAGCTTTATTTTTATGTTCTCATCATACAAGTCTGATTTATTGAAAACCAGTATTGCCGGAATATGATATGCTTCGGCAGTAACCAGAAACCGGTCGATAAAACCGGTGGAAGTTCTGGGTTTCACTAAAGAAACAATCAATACAGCCTGGTCGAGATTGGAAGCGATGATGTGGGAAGCCTTGGAAAGCTTGGTGGCTTTGCGGATGATGTAATTCTTCCGTTCGTGAATGTGTACAATCAGGCCTGTTTTATCAATATCCGACAATTTAAAGTCCACATGGTCGCCAACAGCAATGGGGTTTGTTGTACGAATCCCTTTTATTTTAAACCGGCCTTTCAGCTTGCAACTGTACAAAGCTCCATCGTCAGTTTTCACGATATACCAACTACCGGTAGAACGGATGACAACTCCGTTTTTCAGGTTGCTCATGAAAAATGATAATATTTTTTCACTGCCGAGCGAATATCCCAGGTACACGTCAGCCCTTTTTCAAAAACAACAAAATCCCCCGGATGAAGGGTGAAATTTCCATGACCGGTTTCAATAATCACTTCTCCCTCCAGGATAAGGCACTGTTCTTCATCACTATAAGTCCACGGGAAACGGGAAATCTCTTTTTCCCATACAGGCCATGAGTGGATGCCTCTTTTGGCGATTTGTTCGTCGGATAATTTTTCTATTTTTACTGTTGCCATCTTTAACTAAAGATTAAATTTTTTTCTAAAAAGCCTATAAAAATACAAATAATTATTACATTTGTAAATTGCAATTTTTTTATCACTACAATTATGTACCTGAATGACTACATTGCTTTCCTTTTCTCACCTGTATTATTTGCATTATTTTTGTTTTATTTGAAGTATAAATTTAAAATTCGGTTGTGGAATTTTATCCTGCTTGCCTTTGTTTGGGGCATACTCACTGTGGTGTTGGTGATAGCTGCCAATGAGATAATTAAAATATGGGGATGGCAGAACCTGAAAAATATAAGACGAACAGTGTTTTATGTTTTTGTGGTGGTTGCTTTCAGTGCCGAATTGGGAAAATTTATTTTTATTCGTTATCTGTTTTATCATCAGAAAAGTTTTGATTCACCTCTGGCAGGCATTATTTATGGAATAAGTATTTCGCTGGGTTTTTCTTTTATTGCAGTAATATTATATTCCTCCGGATTTCTTGGAGCCGAAAAAATGAAATACATGAATTTGTTTTTATGGACATATCCGTTAGCGGGTATAGTTTTCGGTATTGTACAGGGATTTTTCCTTGGCATGGGGAAAGTGCGTAAATTTAATTTTATTGATGAAGGAACAGCTCTTGGAATTGCCACTGGTTTTCATGCTTTATTTTATTTTTGTTTTCTTACTTCCGACCAACGGCTGCTGGTTATCACCGGTGTGGGTCTTCTTTTTGTAGGATTTACACTAGTTTTAAAAGCTGTCAGTATCCGGACAATGATAAAAAACTAATTTTTTCCTAAAAGCATATAAATTTTTGTCTTGACCGACTTCATTGTCTTATCGGAAATTTCGTCTGAGCCAGTAAGCCGGATTCTGTAAAATTTTGTCGTGCCAAACTTCAAAATGAAGCTCTGTTTTCCCCTGCAGGTTTGTATGAATAATTCCTAAAGTCTGGTATTCCGTTACCCGCTGGTTTTTTCTAACGAATACCTTATCAAGGCCTGAGTAAACAGTAAAATAGTTTCCGTGTTTTAAAATTACGGCGATGTTGGTATTGGTGATTCGCACGATGTTGACCACTACTCCCGGAAATACTGCCCGCGCCACACTTCCTTTGGCCGTAGCGATATTGACCCCGTTGTTTTTAATCTTTACATGCTTCAGGATGGGATAATTATGAATACCAAAAGTTTGAGAAATCACGCCTTTTTTTACAGGCCACGGAAGATGACCTTTGTTGGCCATAAATGTGGATGACAGCCGTTTTTCGGAAGCCGTAAGTGATTTTAATGCTTTCTTATTTGACACTTTCCTCGTTGCCAGAGCAATTGCTTTTTTAATCTGAACCTCCAGTTTTTGAGACTCTTTCTGCTTTTGCCTCAGACGTGCACGCAGACTTTTTTCCTGTCCGGACAACTTTTGCCTCAGCCTGATTTTCTGATGTTGTTCCAGCTCGAGTTGCGACAACTGGGTGGTTTCATTATCCATCAAAGCTTTCTTTTCGGCTATGTCCTGTTTCAGTTTGCCCAATTTGTCTTTTTTCTGATTCTCCAGGATAGTAATCCGTCCGGCCTCCTTGCGGATATAAGCTGAAATCTCATCGAGATAACGCAGTCGCTGATATGCCTGGTTGAAATCGCTGGCAGAGAAGAAGAAAATCAAACGATTATAGCTGTTGTCATTTTTGTAAAGATACCAGGCGATGTTGACATACTCTTTTTTTAGCTTATCAAGATGACTATTCATATCCCGGATGGTTATCTTCGTAACGGTAATATCTTCGGAGAGTGAAGCAATTTCTTTTTTAAGAATTCCCATCAACCGATGCCGCATATTAATACGGTTGTTGATGAGCTGCAATTCATAAACGGTATTTTTTTGCTCTTGTTAACCTCGGCGAGGAGCTTGTTGGTATATGAAATTTCTTTTTCAAGTTTTTGCCGTTTGGCTTTAAGGCTGGAAGTTTTTACTTGAGAGAAACAGGGCGTTATTCCTACAAAAAAGATAAGAAAAAAAATAAGAAAAAAAGATTTTCTCCTGACCATAGCCGCATTTGTTATATTACGACAAAGATAAACGCAAAACCCGAATTTCAAAAATCAATGTTTTTCTTCTTCTGTTCTGAATGATTTGTTTCGAAAAGAGTTTTATTTTTAGAAAAAATGTAGCACAACTTGTATTATATCAATTTTTTATACTTACCGGGGATAATAAACGGAAATCGGTGCTGAACATTAATTTCGATTTTTGTGTAGGTGATGCTGATGATTATCTTTTGGCCGGCATTGATGATAATCTGCATTTTTAGCGGAATGATTCTGCCGTCAATATTTTGGTATTTATCATAATAAACACGTAATTCCTTACCATGCATGTCGCTTTCACTCAAATACAACTCTTTGATGTTAAACGTTTCGGGGTCGAGCCATATTTTTTGTGTCAGTGTATGGTTTCCGGTAAGGGAGTCTCTAACCGGTATTTGCATTTTCATACTAAGCAAATACCGCTGTTTGTCCACCGATGCGGAGGAATCGGCCATTGGATAAGAAACGCTGTTTCCCAGCAAAAGCGCCTGAAGCATATCGAAATTGATGCTGGTGTGCATGAGGCTGTCAAGCAGATGATATGCGCCGAGAACATAGTTCTTTTTCATTCTGTTGAGTAATTTTACCGAATCGGTGGTTAGAACCACACGGGCGGCCTCAATACCCATGGCAGGGACAATACTCATCCAGATAATGCTGTCGTTTTTCAGACGCATCTGTGCTCTGAATTGAACCGGCTCCTTTTTTCCTTTTTGGTATGAGACACTCAGTTTTGCGTTGAGGGAAGAAAAGGAAGGCGTGTTCTTTTCCATATTTTGGTAAAGCTGTTCAAAAGGAATGGCTGTTAAATTCCTTCTGACCAAAGATTTTGTTGATTTACAAGCAGGTAGAAAGAAAACAATTCCCGCCAAGAAACCTGTCAGCAGTAAAAAGCGATAATTCCTACTCATACAATTTTCCGGTTTTAATTTTTTTCTTCAGCAGTGATGAATGGTCTTTCAACCCGGCAGCTTTTTTCCATTGTGTCAATGCTTCTTTGTGTTTGCCCAACCGGTACAAAATGTCGCCGTAATGTTCAACCACCACACCGCTGGTTTTTCCGCCGTTATCCAAAGCTTTTTGTTCCCATTTCAGCGCCTGGTTATATTTTTTCTGTTTATAAAGTACCCATGCATAAGTATCGAGGTTGTTCTGGTTATATGGGTCCAGATCAACGGCTTTTTTTGCCAGAGAGGCGGCTTTATTCAGGTGAACGCCATCCAGTGCAAGATAGTAGGCGTAATTGTTTAGCACGATGGTGTTTTCGCTGTTCAACCGTAAAACTTCATCATAAGCTTTGTAAGCAGCAGAATTTTCTTTCAGCTCATGGTAAGTGTCGCCGAGGGTGGAGTTAATATTTTCTAAAAGGGCATTATTACCAGTGGCCAGTTTGCGGCTTTTTTCCAAAAAAGTTTTGGCACTTTTGTAATCTTTCAATTGAAATGAAGCAATTCCTCCAAGTAGATAAGGTATTGGTTTTTGTGGAAAGAGAATAATTGCTTGTGAGGCATCGGTTTTCAGCGTCTTTTCATCATTCAGATAATAATCACAGAAAAGCAGTTGTTCCCAAAAGCTGTAATTATTGCGGTTGGTTATCAGAATTTTCCGGAAGAGCGGTCTGGCTTCTTTATATTTTTTATTCTCATAAAGCATACTGGCATAAAAAGATTCGGCGAGTGAATCATCGGGATGAGCCGACTTGATCACTCCGGCAAGCTCCAGCGCCTGTGCTTTCTGGTCATCGGTAAGTTGACCTGAGTAATAGGTCAACAGTAAGTTAACTTTGGTTTTTGTACCCAAAGCAGGGTTGGCAAAACCCTTTTTCAACTCTTCAAATGATTTGGCAGGATTACCGTTCTTTCTGTAAAAATCTGCCAGTGAGATATGTACATACGGGTCCTTCGGATTAAGCCGGATAATCTGGCGATAAGCCCATTCAGCAGTTTTCGGAAGCTTATTTTTAGACGCAAACTCGGCAAGCATAGCGTAAGCTCTCGCGTTTTCGGGATTATATTTTACCAGCTGCTCATACTGAATAAGGGCAGAATCTTTCTCGTTAATACGAAGGTAAAGGTCTGCTATTTGTTTGGTAAGCTGCGGATTTATTCCCATGAGCATCTCTACCGTACGGTAGGTCCGGACGGCATGCTTGTAGTCTCCTGTAAAATAGTAAGCAAAAGCCAGCTCATTTTGAAAACGTAAGTTTCCCGGCTCTTTCTTACAAAGTTTCTTGTAGGTATTCAGGTAGTTTTTGTAATCGCCGTTGGCTTTGGAAAGATCGGCATAGAGAACCTGATACCATTTGTTGAGACTATCTTGTTCTACCGCTTTTTTGGCAAGGACAAGTGCTTCTTTATTTTTCCCATAAGTTGCCAATAGTCCGGCTTTTTCGTAATTGGCGGCAGCATCACGGGGATTTATCTTCAGCACCATTGCCAAAAGGCTGTCCGCTTGTTTTAAACGTCCGGTTTCCTTGTAGGTGATGGCGCGGGCAAACAGGTCAGCTTCCCGGTAATTTTTCTGTTCTGTCAGTTTTAGTTCCTTAAGTTGTTTTTTGCTTTTATGATGATGTGTTCCTTGTGAAAAAGCTTGACTTCCAACCATTAGAAGCGTTGACAGCATGAGAATTTTTATTTTTCTTATCATTGTTTTCTGTTATAAACTATTCTTTTTTATTTTCCTCCCGTATGTCCGAAACCGCCTGCTCCACGTGTTGTTTCTGTGAGGACTTCCACCTCATCCCATTTGGCCTGAACATGTGAAGTAATAACCATTTGCGCTATACGGTCGCCATTGGTAATTTCAAAGACATTCGTGGAGAGATTTATCAATATGACACGGATTTCTCCGCGATAGTCGGCATCGATGGTCCCGGGACTATTCAGCACGGTAATGCCTTTTTTTAAAGCCAGTCCGCTGCGCGGGCGTACCTGTGCCTCATATCCAACGGGCAGTTCTATATACAATCCGGTGGGTACAAGAATCCGTTCCATGGGTTTTATCCGCACAGGCACCTCTATATTGGCACGCAAATCCATTCCTGCCGAGGCAGAAGTTTCATACTTCGGTAAATCATGTTTCGACAGGTTGACAATCTTAATTTTCATTTCCTAACTTTATGATCTAACGTGATTTATTGTGTTTTGGCTAAAAAATACAGATCTTTGTCTTTCATGTACTTTCGGGGCCGCCTAAATCTATTATTCCTGACTAAAATAGTCGGGCTCAAAAGTAAAGAAAAAAGTAACGAAGGTGTCGCCGGCTAATTTCCCAAAATGTTAAACATGTTTAAAAGGCTTCTGCTATTCAAAATTTTCTGCTATAAGATTTTATAATGCCGGAAATTTATAAAGGAATATTTTAAGATCTTTTGGATTACCGGAGCTTTTTTCGCAGCAAAGTTGCAATAAAGTATTACCGTTTTTTCCGCCTGTCTTTACTGTGAAATTTACTTTTGCTATGAAAATTTGATTTACCGCGATAAGGCTGTCGGACAGGTTTTGGATTCCAAGTGGGGCCATCGCCCAGACCGTCCGGTAAGGGCAGTTTCATAACTTCATTTTCGATAAGTTCTTCAATTTGGCGGAAGCTCATCATATCTCTCTCGTTGATAAGGGTAATGGCCAGCCCCGAAGAAGCAGCACGGGCAGTACGTCCCACACGATGCACATAATCTTCGGCATCTCCGGGTACATCATAATTGATGACAATATCGATGTCTTTGATATCGATACCGCGGCTGAGCACATCTGTGGCTACCAGCACCCGTGTGCGCTTCGAGCGAAAACCCCGCAGCACTTCTTCTCGCCGGCTTTGTTCAAAGTCGGACGAAATACCTTCCACATTAAAACCTTTTCCACGCAGCCCGCGGACAATATCACTGACTTTTTTCTTTGTGGAACTGAAAATCAAGATACTCTTTACCTCGGGTTTATCTGTAATTAAATCAATAATCAACGGGGTTTTCTGATTTTCATAAGTAAGATAAGCTGCTTGCAGGACATCCTCGGCAGGCTTGGACATGCCAATCATAATCTCCACAGGATGTTTTAAGGTCTTGGCTGCGAGTTGTTTTATCTTTGGGGGCATGGTAGCGCTGAACATCAATGTTTGCCGCTCTTTTGGCAGGTAGGTAATGATCTTCTGAATATCCTCGTGAAAGCCCATATCCAGCATCCGGTCGGCTTCGTCAAGAATAAGATACTGCAGCTGACCAAATTTCACATAACCCATATTCAGATGCGAGATAAGTTTCCCCGGCGTAGCCACAATTATTTCGGTTCCCGAAGTGAGTGCCCTTTTCTGCTGATCCCATTCCGAGCCGGTGCCGCCACCGTAAATGGCAATAGACTCTACCGGCGTAAAATAAGAAAATCCTTGTATCTGCTGGTCAATCTGCAATGCCAGCTCACGTGTCGGAACAATTACCAATACTTTGGTCTCGTTCTTGTTATGGCCGGCCAGCTCATTCAAAACCGGCAAAATAAAGGCCGCTGTTTTCCCTGTTCCGGTTTGCGCACAGGCAATCAAATCTTTGTGCTCCATAATGGCCGGAATAGCTTGTTCCTGAATTGGTGTAGCCTCTTCGAAACCCATAAAAGAAATGGCTTCTAACAGCTTATTAGATAATTTTAGTTCTTGAAATTTCATGGAAATACAATCGTCTTATTTGGAATTTTGCGTTTGCAAAGATATAAAACTATTTCCACTCTTTTGTACCTGATTAATTTATGAGTTAGTCGGCCAGGGCTATCGCTTACTAAAAAGTAATTCACAATAGTTGTTTGAAAAGTTATTCTGTTTTGAGGGATTGTAACAGGAATTTTATTGTAATCTTATGCGTTAAAATACAATTTATTATGATTACATTAGACATTTTTGAAA
>JAJRQN010000266.1 GCA_024280235.1 Bacteroidota bacterium
CATCTTTAAATAACAAGATGGTTCAAGCGTCCGATTGGTGTCTGAGATGGACAACATCTTTAAATAACAAGATGGTTCAAGCGTCCGATTGGTGTCTGAGATGGACAACATCTTTAAATAACAAGATGGTTCAAGCGTCCGCTTGGACCATTCCTTTCGGACCGGAAAATTCCGTAATTTTACCCCATAAAAACAATTCTAAAAATTTAAAACTATGTTTGATAAATCAGTTTATACCGACAGGCGCAACCGTCTGAAAAAAGAGTTGAAATCGGGCATTGCCCTGTTTTTGGGCAATGTGGATGCCGCTTTTAACTATCCGGCCAACCAATATCATTTTCGTCAGGACAGCAACTTCTCCTATTTTTTCGGATTAGATAATCCCGGATTTGCCGGCGTTATTGATGTGGACAACGACAAAGACTACCTTTTCGGAAATGATGTGGACATCGATGATATTATCTGGATGGGTGTTCAGCCGCTGGTGAAAGACCTTGCTGCTGAGGTGGCTATAGAAAATTCATTTCCTTACAATGATCTCGGAAATTTTATAAAAAAAGCTACCGGTGAAGGCCGTAAAATCCATTTCCTGCCACCCTACCGCGGAGAAACAGTTGTGGAACTTTCAGCTCTGTTGGGAATTTCTAATGGTGAAGTGAATCAAACTGCTTCCGTAGATTTAATTAAAGCAGTTGTCAAATTGCGGGAAATTAAAGATGAAAATGAGATTGCAGAAATTGAAAAAGCACTTCTGACAGCTTATTATATGCACACCACCTCCATGAAAATGGCCAAACCCGGCGTGGTAGAGCAGGATATTGCCGGCACCATCGAGGGAATTTCATTGGCCATGACAGGTCCCATTTCGTTTCCCATTATTTTAAGTGTGGACGGGCAGACGCTGCACAACCACAGCCATCACAACGTACTGAAAGAGGGCCGGATGATGGTTACCGATGCCGGCTCGGAAACGGCACTGCATTATGCCAGCGACATCACCCGGACAGTTCCCGTAGGCGGAAAATTCAATGCCCGCCAGGCGGAGATTTATCAGATTGTGTTGGATGCCAACATGAATTCCATCAAAGCCATAAAACCCGGAGTTCCATATAAAGATATTCATTTCCTTGCTGCCCGTACCATTGTAGATGGATTGAAAGCCGCCGGATTGATGAAAGGCGATACGGAAGCTGCCGTAAAAGCCGGTGCACATACGCTGTTTATGCCCCACGGACTGGGACACATGATGGGACTGGATGTGCACGACATGGAAGGTCTTGGTGAGGATTATGTAGGCTACGACGAAACTGTCAGTCGCTCCGACCAGTTCGGAACTGCTTATCTGCGTCTTGCCAAAGCGTTGAAACCCGGTTTTGTGCTTACCGTTGAACCCGGTATCTATTTTATCCCCGACCTGATTGACAAATTCCGAAGCGAAGGAAAATTTATGGACTTTGTCAATTACGACAAACTGGAAACATACAAAGATTTTGGCGGAATTCGTATTGAGGACGATATTCTCGTTACGGAAAACGGATGCCGTGTTCTCGGCAAACCCATCCCGAAAACCATCGCTGAGGTAGAAAAAACTATGGCCGAACCGCGGGAATGGATTAAGAAAGAAGGATTTATATAAAATTATGAATGGTTTAAGCGGACGTTTAAACTAAATAATACATGCATTTTATTATTTTTTGCAATTCAGTTTGTAGATAAAAAACAACGACGAAAGCACCAGCAACATAAACAAGGTAAAAAACGGAAGAAAGCCATAATGTTTGATCATCCATCCGCCGCCCAGTGGGAAAAGAGTAGGCAGAATACTGCCCGCTCCGGCAATGCCGGTGTAAAGTGTACGATTTTTGGTGCCTGAAATCTCAAGTAAAACACCGTTCATGGAAATACTGTATGCGGTGAAAATGATACCGCCGATAAAAAAGATAACAGCCAGCGAAGGAACCTGAAAAGGCAACAGCATAAACAAAGGCAACGCAAATGCCAGTAAAGCTCCGCCATAAAGCAGACTGCGGTATTTATATTTTCCCGCAAGGGTAAACAACACCAGTGCAGTAAGTACGCTTCCAATAATTTTTACCAGCAAAAACCAGCCGGTAGTAGCACTCTGGGTATGGAAAACTTCTTTGCCATACAAAATAATGAAAGGCAACAGTGTGATGCTGACCCCCATAGTGTTGATGAAGCCAAGAAAGTATTTTAGTTTGGGATTTTGCTTTAGCTCCACTTTGATAAGTTGCAGAAAATGACGCGGGTTTCTGACTGTCAATTTGGAAGGAACAACTTCACGTAAGTGCCAGAATCCCAGCGAAGCCATGAGCAGAGCACCAAATGCAATAAAATACATGATGGCGTAATTTTGGGGATAGCCCATGGTGGAAAGCACGCGCTTGGCGGCAAGAGCTGCCACGAATAAAATGATACCATTGATGGCTTGCCGCAACGAGAAAAAAGGTTTCCGCAGTTCGGGAAGTACCGATTTCCCAAAAATATCCATATAACTGACATTGGCAAAAGCACCGCTGAGCGAGAAGATGGAAATAAGTAAAAATATTAACCAAATAATCAGGCCGGGTTGCAAAAGTGCCGAAAAGTAAAGCATAAGCCCCATGCCGAGCAATGCCAGTATTCGCATGTTGATACCGAGAAGCAAAAACCCTCTTTTGTAATGGTAATTACTGATAAACGGTGCAAAAATCAACTGTGTAATGCTGGAGCCTCCCAGCATAATAGCTGTCATAATACCAATTTGTACCGCACTGCCGCCGGCATCCACCAGCATGGATGGAATAACCGTATCCGTATCCATAAATGGTCGCGACAAAGCCAAAAATGCGGCATGCCACAGCAGCGAGTAAAAGTTACGTTTGGATATTTTGGGTGTTAATATCATTCCTTTAATATGGGTTGCAAATATATTGAACAATTGTCAAAAAACAGACAGTGAGAATCGGAAAGAAATGTTTCACCTGCCAAATGACCATGACGCCATCAAATATGAACGATTGCAGCGGCGTAAGACTTATTTGAAAATGCGATCAAATGTTAAAAAACGAAAATATCTTTCTTTTTCTATAAAGTTTTCTAATTTTGTACAAATCAACAGCCCTGTTATCAAATATTCCGGCTGGATATATCGTTTTAGAAGTTTTAATTAATG
>JAJRQN010000267.1 GCA_024280235.1 Bacteroidota bacterium
AAGAAATCTCCCACTTATACTGGAGGTAATGCAGAAATATTCCCGCCAGAAATACCCATGGCTTAAAGGTAAAAATATTATCTTTGAGGGAGCTACCTATTCGTAATAAATACGGGTGGTTGTTTACCGTGAAAATCTATGCTAAATAGTATCTGCTAAAAAACTCCGGAAACCCTATGGGAACAATTTCAAAATTTATACTGCTTAGCTGCACGCCATCTTTGTATCTTGTTCATCTCGAAGTATATGGATACATCTTCACTTCACAAAGTCCAAATCTGACGCACATCTGAGCCTTTCAGCAAACCCTATTTAGTGTTTTCCTGTTCCCTTTTCACACTCATCCGAATAAAAGCGGGGAGACTATTTCCTGTTGAGAAGGTGGAGCACTCATTGATATCATTGCTGTCCGGCAATCTTATTCCGTAGCGGGATAACGCAACCCTCTTATCTCACAATATCCGGACGAAGATTATGGATAACATCCGGATTGTGAGGGCTTTTTCGTGTATTTCGTGGAGCAATACGAATATTAAGGCCAAATCCGGCTTGCACATATTTCTGCTGGTCCCATTGGAAAAGGCCGATAACATTATCTGAATAGACATAAAACTGAAAGGGAAAGAAATTGACGGCCATAGCCATACCAAAATTCATGGGAGCATCTTTCAGCCAGGTATAATTGGCTTTAACAGAAACATGGCTCGAAACAAACCGGCTGTATCCAACAGAAAATGCAGGCTCAAAATAATTTCTATAAAAACGTCCCGAAAACATTAATGAAAAATCGTTATGCATATCTTTGGTGTAATATTCTCCACCTATTATAATTCGAGCAGGGAGTATAATACTGTAATTTCCAGGCTCATCTTTCACATCGAAAAGGCTTCTCAATGTATCCCCAATACTCCTCAACGGATTATCGTTTTTACTGAAATCAATAGCTGCACCATTAAAATTAACACTGTCATGTACCGTTTTGTATCTTTTTGTATTGCTGCGATAATAAACTTTTCCCCAGTTGAGTACGCTGGCATTAACCCATATCTGTTTTGTTATCTGCACATCCGCACCCAGGTCAATAGCGAAACCCATGTTTTCAAAGTTCAAGAAATAATCTCCGGGATTAAAGTTCGTGGTATCGGACAAGCCGGAAGTATTGACCTGAAAACGGGTGAGGGCACGAATCTCTAAATCACCATTATTATCTCTAATAGTATTAAGGTTCAGGCCGTTGTTTTCAGTCTCAATACTGGAAAGCCCCTGTAGCAAATGAAATCGGGCACCTACTCTGAACTTAGTACCAACAGGAACAGATATTCCCAAATGATAATCTATCAAATGGTATTCGGCAACATTGGTATGGCTCATGTCAAGTATTTGGTTCTCATACTCCGAATTTCCGTTCCAGGCCAGTTTCAGCAGATCTCTGTCAAGAATAGCCTGCACAAAAAGGCGCTGTCGAACACCAAGCGAAATAAATGTACTTCCTGCTTTAAATCCCGCAAAAAGAATATCTATATCCAGAAAGTCTGTAATTCTGTCTTCGGGTTTATTGTTATTTATTACCTTTTTTAGATCCAAAAAAAGCGAATCAGAACCTGCTTTTTTTGAGAAAAAATCATTGAATCCGCCGGATGAGGTTACAAGTCCTGTCGAAATATTAGATAAAAGAGGAATGCCCACTATCGTGGTAGCACCCGAAGTAAAAGCAGGATTCAGAAGACTACTCTGTTGTACATCGCGAAAACCATGTAAAATAAAACCAGCCTGAGCCTTAGAAAACTGAGGCAGCAAAAACAAAGAAAGCACCATAGTAAAGCCTAACCTCTGATAAAATTGTAAGTTTTTCATCATAATGCAAGTTTTAGAATTGCTCTGTGGCAACTATATTATTAACGAAAAATAGAGAATACTGTTTCATTTATAAATAACTTTTTTCAAATATTTCTAAATACACTATAAAATATCGCACAAAGCCAATAAGTCTTTGATTTTATATGTACAATCATTCTCTTTTGAAATACCTTCCGGATCAAAATAAACCTGATCCATACCCACCTTTCGGGCACCTTCAATATCCACCGGATAATCATCGCCAATCATTAAACTTTCATCGACGAGAGCGCCCGTTTTCTCCAAAGCATAATAAAAAATTTTAGGATCCGGTTTTTTCACTCCCGCTTCCTCTGAAGTAATGAGTCTTTCAAAATACCTGTCCATTCCCGACTCCTTAATTTTTATCTCTTGTACTTCCTGAAAACCATTGGTAATCAAATGCAAATGATACTTTGGGGCGAGGTATTTCAGCGTCTCCATGACATGCGGAAACAAATTCACTTTCCGCGGACTGATTTCCACATAATCCACTCCCAAAGTTTCGGCAAGCATTTTGTCATCAATACCGTAATCAAGTAAGGTAAGATGAAAACGTTTCCAGCGCAAAATATCTTTTTCCAGCATACCTTCACGATAAAGATCCCAGAGCCGGTGATTGTGGGCTGTGTATTTTTTATGGAATTCATGAAAGTCGGCAATGCCTTTTACCGTAAGATTGTGTTTTTCAAAAATTTCTTCAAAAGCTTCGATGGCGCTTTTTTCAAAATCCCACAGTGTCCGGTCGAGGTCGAAAAAAAGGTGTTTGTATTTTTGATGCATAGAATATTATTTGTGGTAAATAAAAACTTTATAGACACTGGTAACACCTTTGTTTGTCAGCCGGATTATATACAAACCACTTTGGTTATGCGGTAATTGCAGTACGACATTATCATTCCCAAACTGAGGGTTAAAAATATCCAGCCTACGGCCCATCATATCAAAAACGGAAATGGAAATATCTTCCGGATGATAGCTTCCCAGCAAAATATGAATACGGCCATCCTTTGTGGGA
>JAJRQN010000268.1 GCA_024280235.1 Bacteroidota bacterium
ACCTGCTGGTTATGCATATTTTCGCCAATGTGCGAGCCTATCAGCACCATACAACGGGTGTCTCTGATATCTGTACACTCCGGCGAGCCGATATAGGCACCGTAAGTAGCAAGATAGGCAACAGAGCGAGGCCCCCGGCATTGAGCATATGCAGGTTCAGCATTTGTTTCCGATCCATAAGCCCGCATGAGATGTTCAAGATGACCGCCAGGCGTGCCGTGATTAAAATAGCCGAAAGCTTCGGGACCATATTTTTCTTTAACCTCTTTCATTTTGTCGGCAATCTTCTTCAGTGCCTCATCCCATGATGCTTTACGAAAATATTGCGATCCATCTTTTTTCGTTACACGAATTAAAGGTGTTTTCAACCTGTCCTCATCGTAGTACATGCCTACACCTCCTGTTCCTCTCGGACACATACGTCCATTACTATTAGGATCTTCCTTGTTACCAATAATTTTTCTGATTCTCCCTTTCTTATCAACATATGTCCAGGCAGCACATTTCCAGAAACAAACCTCGCAATATGTTGGGGTTGCTGTCATCTCTTCATCGCTTGCAGGCCCCTCCTCCTCTTTACTCCCAAAAAGATCTAAGCCACTTACCTTGAGCGAATGCAAGCCAATAGCAGCAGCCCCTACACCTGCCGTTGAAATTTTAATAAATTGACGTCTTGTTTTCATACGTATATTTTAATTATTAAAGACACATTGGTTTTGCTTCAAAAAGAAAAATGGATATATTTTCGTTTTGCCTTGTATTGAAGTAAACAGACCCTGCCATTTTCATCCCCTAAGCATTACCCTGACTTCTTTCAAACATATGATATTTTATACAAATATTTACATGATTATATATTCACAGACAAAAATATGTTAATTTGAATAACGAATATTAAAAACTAACTATTTGAATACGTTAAAAATAGGATAGCTATTGTTTGATTTACTGATATTTACCAAACAGTTGTATAATATGATAAAAATCATATTTATTTCTAATTATTTGATTATTATTTGTTTATGATTATTATTTAAACCGAGAATAAATTACAATTTTTTCATCCGGCAAGTATATCATAAACGGGTAGCTTTCCTGATAACTATAAATAAAAGAGGGCGCATTAAAAAACCCGGACACATAATGCATCCGGGCCTCCGTCTTAGGGATTGAAACCCTTAAAAAGACAGATTTAGTTTTCTGCTGACAGCTCAATAATCCTATGGAAATACATAGCAAAAGAGCGGTATAAAAAGTGCGTCCATTTGCCAAAAGGTACAATAATCAAAGCCCACTGAACCAAAATAATCAGTTGTACCTGATACATCCAAACGTTCGCATCGAGAATGTCAATATCAATAAAGAGGCGTACAACAAAAGCTGTTAAACCCATCAAAAACAACCAAATCACAAAAAACCAGTCGCTGGGTTGCGAGTGCTTGCTGATTTCTTTATCTTTTTGAATACGTCTCCTCACAAAATCGAAAGTTACCACGAAAATGACAGCGCTCTCCACATATCCCAAAACAATAATAAACATACTTTGGGTTTCAAACCAGCCGAGAACGACAGTAGTAAACAACAGGCTAAGATATCCCAAGACCAGAATAAAATGTTCGAACCAACGAAACTGATTGTCATCGCAGCCAAGGGTACGTTTTTGAGTAAACATGTGTACAATCAGTTCTCCAATCGCCTTAAAATATGCCGACAAGGGCGCTTTTACTTTAGGTTTCATTACTGTAAGCCACCACATGTGTATAATATTCGGTAACAAAATAACCAATAACACAAGGCTTATGGCCGCAAACTCAAAAATATGACCGTAATGCATCATGTTTGCAAGATTAAAATGTTCGTAAGCGCCAAACCAAACCACTATAGCAGCGAGCAACACAAATGCTGCAACGGAAGCGGTAAGCGATTTATAAAGCAGGCCGGATAATCCGGTCCAATCGTATTTTGCAATCAGCCAGCGCCGCAACGACATCATTAATTCACCGGGGTCAGCCTCCCGGGGGCAGGTCATGCTACATTCGCCACAATAATAACAAAGCCATGGGTCAAGGGAGGTTTCTATTTCACTTTCCAGCCCCAAAACACTGTATCGCACCATTTTACGCGGAAACGAGTTTTCCTCATCCGAAAGCGTACAAACTGCCGTACAATTTCCGCAATTGTAACACGCATTGGGATCGAATGCTCCATATTTTTTCAGTTCGTCTGTGAACTCAGGATTTATTCTTGCCATTGCTCTTTATTTTATAATAAAAATATTCATCCATATCATCTATTTCACCGGTTTCCACGAAACCGTATTTAAGCAAACTCATCAACTGAAACATTACTGCATCCCCGGGCATATTTAGCTTATCTGCAAGTTGGGGAACCGTTTTATCTCCTTCCTTTAAAGCATTGAGCAAAGCTTTCTTTGTCTTCGTAAATTGTTTCAATTGTTCGGTGGCCTGTGGAGGAATACCTTGTTTCTCCTTTAAGTATTTAGCCGTTTTACCTTTTTCAACTTCCATGATATTTCTATTTAATAATTAGGAATTAAAGCATCAATCATACTTTCCACATCTTCATCTGACAATCCGATAAGTTGAAGGGCATTTGTAGGACAAACCGGCAAACACATTCCACAGCCTTTGCAAACAGCAGCGTTTACTTTTGCTATAAATTTTTCATTTACCTTAATCTTTTCAAATGCACTGTAAGGACAAGCTTCATCACATTTGCCACACCATTCGCAAGTCTCCTCATTAACTTTTGCCACGGTAGGTTCCAATTGCAACTCGCCCGAATTAATTAAAGAAAATGATTTGGTAGCAGCAGACAGGGCAGAATTCATAGATTCCGAAATATTTTTAGGTCCCTGGCTGGCACCGGCAATGGTTACTCCATCAATGACCGTTTCCACCGGACGTAGTTTCATATGAATCTCATTAAAGAAATTGTCTCTTCCTCTGGGGATTTTCAACAAATTACCAATAGAATTATCCTTTCGCGGTACCATACCGGTAACCAATACCACGAGGTCGGCAGCTACTTCCAACTCCCGATCAGAAGTCAACACATCTTTAATTTTTACAATGGTTTTGTCTCCCTGTTTCTCAAAAACAGGTGGATCGTGTTCGAAGGATTGTAAGTAAATGTCTCCCAATCTTGATGATTCGTCGTACCACACTTCGGCTTTTCCGTAAGTTCGTATTCCTCTGTTGAAGTGAAAATTGTGAATACCTTTGTATTTTTTCTTTACCGTTATGGCTGCATGGATATTGGACGTACAACAATAGCGCGAACAATACTTGTTGGGGCCATCCACCTGACGGCTCCCCACACAATAAATGTAGGCTATGTTTTTAATCTCTTTTCCTCTATAAATTAGTTTGTCATCACAGTAATGGATAATCCGTTTAAACTGTGGAAAAGTAACCACATTGTCTATTTCGCCGTATCCAAACTCACCCTTCGGCGGTTCATAAGGATCAAAACCGGTAGCCAACAAAATGGAACCCACTTTCAGGTTCAGATATTCTGTTTTTTGACTAAAATCCACTGCACTGCAAACTTTCTCGCATTCACCACAACGGGTACAATTTTTTATATCAATAGCAGGCAGTTGTGGATATTCGCTGGGGAAATTGTGAAAGATAGCTTTCCTTGTGGTAATGTTAAAGTTAAATTCATCAGGAACTTCAACGGGACAAACATCAATAGCTTTTTGAAGTTCGTTTCCGTTGCATTGTAATTTAAAATGGCGTGGAGTAACTTTCACTTTCAATTCAAAATTACCAACACTACCACTATTTTCGACCACTTCAGCACCTGTAAAAAGTGTAACATTTTTTTGTCCCATTACGCTATCGTACAACCTTGTTACCAACTCCTTTCCTGATTCTTCGGTTAGAGTTAAGTCGTCCCATTGTGATACACGCCCGCCAACAAAAAACTCACGTTCAATCAGATAAACATCTGACCCGGCTTCTGCTAACTCGATAGCTGCCCGCATTCCGGCTACTCCGGCGCCAATAACAGCTACGGCCTTGGTCGATTTTACTTCTATCGGGTCAAGGGATTCGGCATGTCTGACTTTGGCAACGGCTGCTTTTACAATTTTTATGGCTTTCTCGGTAGCGCCTTCTTTATCGTCTGAATGCGCCCATGAAACCTGCTCGCGGATATTGGCATGAACATAATTGTATTTATTCAGACCGCCTCTTTCGGTAACCGCTCTAAAAGTAAGGAGATGCAGTTTTGGAGAACAGGAAGCTACGACTACACCGTCAAGTCCCTGATCTTTAATGTCCTCCACCATCTGTTTTTGGTTGGAATCGGCACAGGCAAACATGGTGGTTTTAGCAAGAAAAACTCCCTCATCGCCCTCAACAGACTTACGTACACGTTCCACATCCACATAGTCGGAGATATTTCCTCCACAATGACATATATAAACACCTATTTTCTTTTTCATAATTCTTCCTTCCTTAAATAACTTGTTGTTTGAGCGGAAGCCGAACCTCCCGAAAGAATAGAATCAGGGATATCCATAGGGCCGGAGGCTGTTCCTGCAACAAAAACGCCTTCAATACTTGTTTTGGCAGGACTGGCAAGGATATCCGATTGATCAATAAAGTGAAACGGGTCCAATTTAAGTTTTTGATTTTCAAATTTTTCGGAAATCCCCTGATGGGGCAAAACGCCTACCGAAAGCACCACCATATCGTGTTCGGCTTCTTTCACAACACCCGCTTCAATATCTTCGTAACGTAAAATCAGATTACCGTTTTCTTTTTCGGTGATTGTTCCAACCTTTCCTTTGATAAAAGTTACTCCCATATCCTGGGCCTGAGCATAAAATTCATTGAATCCTTTTCCAAAGGCTCTAATATGCAAATAATAAATTGTAACATCGGCCATGGGCAACGCACCGAGAAGCAATTGCGCTTGTTTAATAGAATACATGCAACATATCTGTGAGCAAATAGGATTTCCCACCGATTTATCGCGCGATCCGGTGCACAACACATAAGCAAGATTGTCGGGCATTTTGCCATCTCCGGGACGTAAAACGGTGTTAAACGGACGGGTAGGTGCTAATTCGCGTTCCATTTGCATGGACGTAATTACATTTTTAAACTTCCCATACCCGTAACGCGGAATTTTTAAAGGGTCGAACAAATCGAACCCTGTAGCCACAACAACGGATTTTATTTTTACCAAAAATTTTTCCTCGGTTTGTGTAAAATCAATACAGTCGGGAGGACATGCCCGTTCGCAGGCGCCGCATAAAATACAGTTTTCGATATCTATGACAGCCGCACGCGGACTGGCAATGCTAAAAGGAATATAAGCGGCTTTTCGCCCCACAAGTCCGAACTGAAATTCGTCTGTAACACTCACGGGACACGCTTCTTCACAAAGCTGACATCCCGTACAGGCATCCACATCCACATAACGTGGCTTTCTCAGGATAACCGCCTCGAATTGATGTTCTCCTTTTTTGTTTATTTTTTCAGTTTCGGTATCGGTAAAAACAGTAATGTTGGGATGTCGTGCTATTTCCGAAACTTTCGGAGTGGTGATACAAGCAGCGCAATCAAGTGTTGGAAAAACTTTGCTAAGCAAAATCATTTTCCCGCCAATAGAAGGCTCTTTTTCTACCATCAAAACCTTATAGCCGATGTTGGCAAGGTTCAGGGCTGATTCGCCTCCTGCAATGCCGGCGCCAACTACGAGGACATCGTATTCCAATGTTTTCATTTGTTCCTGCATACTATTTAATTTGAAGATTTACTTAACGCTTGCCGGAAAACGTCAATTTCTTCGTTACGCTTACTTTGAGCATAAGTCATTTACATTAGCAAACTCCTAATACTCAAAGTTTCGCAAGCCTCGAACTTGATGTTTTCTGACTAAGCATATCATTAACAGGTTGTTTTATTCTTTAAACTACCTAAATATTCAGCAAAACTTTTCACATGTTTTACAAAAGGCTCACTGCATACGGAACAAATGGCTGCCATTTTCAAACGAGCGGGATCCATTCCTTTGTCTTTCATCAACTGTTGAGTAACACTCATCAATTGTCCGGTTGTTTCGGTACACGTTTCACCATAAGGGCAGTCGGTACCATCGGCGGCAATAAAAACCCCGTCGAAGCCCTGCTCAAGAGCATGCAATATCCAACGGGGTTTGATGGTACTTGAGCAGGGTACGGGAATCGTGTAAACAGTTGGTGGATAGTGCAGTTTTAAAAGGCCGGCCATATCAATAGCGGGATCAGAGATTTTTTCAGTTGAAAAAACCAAAATCTTCGGACTGTTATTTACTTTTCCACCTGCCATGGTCATTTTTTTAAAAAGATTTTATAATATCCTGCTTCTTCAAGTGTACCGAGGTATTCATATCCTTTTTTAGTACACCATTTGGGAATGTCGCGCCGGGTTCCTTCATCAGCTGAGAGCACTTCCATTACTTGT
Source organism: Bacteroidota bacterium (assembly GCA_024280235.1). Taxonomy (GTDB): domain Bacteria; phylum Bacteroidota; class Bacteroidia; order Bacteroidales; family F082; genus Sulfidibacterium. Next base: position 6,483 of record JAJRQN010000268.1, read on the forward strand.
CCTTCTTCAATTTGACCGATGGCTTTTTTTGCAGCCAATAAGGGTCCCGGGCAAGATGTTCCACGAGCATCCACCGATTTGTTAACTGTTAACGCTTTTAATTCTTCTGTTGTCATGATTTCTGTTTTTTAAACTGTTAATACTATTTTTTTAAATAAATAATTGAACACTACTTTCACCTGCATCGGCGAGAAATGTGGCCACACCGCAATATCCGAGATTAGGATAATCAATCATTTCCTCTTTTTTAAATCCCATTAAATCCATGGACATTTCACAAATGTCGATTTGCACACCTAACTCGCCGGCGGTGGTTAGCATCTCCCGTGGGGAAGCAATATTTTTCTTTTTCATGATTCCTTTTATCATGTCTTTACCCATCCCTTCCATGTTCATCTTCGATAATTTTAACTGGTCGATTCCATGGGGAAGCATGGCGCCAAACATCTTGGATTTCATATCTTTACCTTTGGTTTTTTTGTTTTTATCACGCAAAGCACTAATGGCCCAAAAAGTAAAAAACAGTTTTACCTCTGTATCCATGGCGGCAGCTCCCACAGCAATAACCATAGCAGCGAGTATTTTATCCATGTCGTTGGAAAAAATAACCATAGAAAGCCGGTCTTTCCGCTGGCTTTGTAATTGTTTTACTTTTTTTTCGAGAGCGTCTATTCTCTGTTCAACGGTTTCAGACATGATTTTGGATTTATGTGGTTATATAAAAAGGTTTATATCCGACTCTTCTGCGGAAGTCATATACTCTCCAATACCGCAAATGTCGTCAGCGAGGCCGATAAAATCGTCCAGCTTATACCCCTTCCAAACCTTACCGGCGAAACCGCAAATATGAATTTTTACATTGGTCATTTCTTTGGCCGTGCGGAAAGCTTCCGTCCAGTGGGGCGTACCAAGACTTCTAAGTGAGGCAAGAAATTCATCCTTTTTGTCGGTGATCTCAGCCACACGCTCGTTGGTCATTGCATTTTCTTTTTTGAATGCAAAAGCAGCTTGCAGTAACACATAGATTTCCACATCCATATCCTCGGCAGCAGCGCCTCCAAGAATTACTCCGGCAGCAGTGAGTTTGTCCACACTTCCGGAAAACAGTGCTAACGTTAATTTTTTGTTTGCCATTTTTTGTTCCTCCTGATTTAATTTTATGTTAACTATTTAACAATTGCAAAATTAGTGGGAACAAACAACATCAGCGTGGATATATCTGTGAGATTGATTTCGTTAAAATATGATATTCATCACATTTTTAATTATTTTTGTAAGAATTTTGGTCATGAAACTTATTAGCCATGAGATCTATTAATTGTTCTGCCTGTATATTAAAATCAACCGCGGTAAAAAACCTGACTGTCTCCGAATTAAATATTTTAGGAAATAACTGTGCGGAAGCTGTTTTTAAAAAAGGTGATATCATTTTTAAACAAAACGCACTCTCTTCCAATATTATTTATTTGCGAACAGGACTTATTAAGCTAGCGATTGAAGGGCCGCAAGGGACACAAATCATACGTTTAAAAAAAGCACCATGTTATCTCGGACTTCCCACTACCATGGGCGACAAAATCAACCAATATTCTGCAGTAGCTCTTGAGCTTTCCACTGTTTGTTTTATCGACATCCATGCTTTCAAAGAGTTACTACGCATCAATCCTGATTTTACCTATGAAATTCTTATCAGGATGTATAAAAACGAGCTGGAACAATTTCATCGTTGTGTTAAGCTGGTACAAAATCAGGTTTATGGAAGACTGGCTGGAAGCTTATTGTATTTGGCCGAGGAAATATATGCATCACAGGAATTCAACCTGCCTCTAAGTCGCAGTGAAATAGGTGATATGATTGGCACTTCACGCGAAACCGTCAGCCGGATGATCAACAGCCTTGCACAGGAAGGTGTCATTTCCATCAGCGGAAAGCACATCAAAATTCTCAATAAATCGTTGTTAGAAAAAATCAGCCAAAAAGGGTAAAAAACATTGGGAGCTATATTTTAAAAGCGAGTAAGTCTGTGACACAGGGAGAGATAAAAGATTGCTGGCAAGGCTTTCAGTATTTTCGAAAACCCTGCCAACACATTTTATTGAATAACATAGATTACACACTAATGCAAAATCATTTAAGATTTCTCATCGCTCTTCCCCGTAAGGAAGGAGAAAGTGAAAGATTTTCTCTTCTGTCATGCGTTCTGTCCATTTATTTGTGCTTTCTTTTTAAAGCAAAGAAAGTAGGAACCTATTCCAAAAGCCAGTGCCCCTGAAATAGCCAGTACTACGATGATTTGATTAAACATTACATTTGTAACGTTAAAACAGCATCCCATAAAACCAGCTGCAATAATCAATAAATAGACTAAAAAGCCAATAAAAGAGAACAGGAGACTTTCACATACAATATTTTTTAATTTAGTTTCCATGACCTTTTAATTTTATGTAAAAATACAACACATTCCATTAAAATCCCAATATAAACTGGTGATTATTAATAATTTAGAGTGTATATTATGATTCTTTGACAGCCAACATAGTGTACATTATTTATTGAGCCTGGTTCCTTATCTTTTTGATATATATCACATATGTAAAAAACATTTCGTTTTATTAACTATTTTTGTTCAATGCAAAACTGTAAAACCTGTATCATCCGTTCCAAAGCAGCGAACACATTAAACCCTAACGAATTAACTATTTTGATGGAAAGTTGTGCGGAAACAACCTTTAACCCTAAGGAAAGTATTATCAAAGAAGGAACTTTGTCTTCCCATGTTGCTTACCTAAAATCAGGTTTAGCCATGGTAAGTAAAAAAGGGGTTAAAGGTATTGACCAGATTCTAAAAATTATTAAACCCGGGAATTATATAGGGCTTCAGACTGTATTGTTTGAAAAAATCAATCAATTTTCGGTAACAGCTCTGGAAAAATGTGTAGTCTGCTTTATTGACAATCAATCGTTTAAGGAGTTAATCAGCCGAAACACTCAATTTGCCAATGAATTGCTCATATTTCTTTGCCGGGAAGAATTGACCTATTTTGATCGTTTTGTAAATATCCATCAAAAGCAAATAAACGGGCGTATGGCTGACATTATTTTATTCTTTTCGGAAGAGATCTATAACCATGCTACCTCCTTTAATATTCCGCTTTCGCGAAGTGATATGGCAGCGTTTATCTGCACTACCCGCGAAAGTATTACCCGTGCCATTAACGATCTTTCTAAAACAAACTCCATCCGGGTAAGCCGAAAGAAATTCGAAATACTAAATCCGGAAATGTTAAAGAAAATAAGCGAAAAGGGATAGACTTATTAGGCGGGATTTCTATTTCCATTCCTGTTTATTTTTGACACCTTACAGCTCAAAGTATTTATCTTTAAAACACAATATAACCATGTAAAAATAATTGGAATATGTTTTCAAGAAAGAAAATAGCAGAGCGATGATTACCGTAAGCACATGATATTTATCATAATTTGATTAAATTTGCCAAAATTCATCTTATGAAATCTGTTAGTTGTTCCGACTGCTTAATAAAATCTGAAGCCGCAAAGAACCTTGATACTCCCGAACTAAATATCCTCGGTAACAGTTGTGTGGAGACTTCTTTTAACAAAGGTGATACTATTTTTAAACAGGATGCACTTTCTTCCAATATAATTTATTTACAATCGGGCCTGGTAAAACTGACTATGGAAGGGCCACAACGGTCACAGATTCTGCGCTTAAAACAAGCGCCATGTTATCTTGGCCTTCCCACTACCATAGGCGACAAAATCAACAACTATTCTGCAGTTGCTCTTGAACCTGTTACGGCTTGTTTTATCGACATCAATATTTTCAGAAATTTACTCAGTATTAATTCTGATTTCTCATACGAAATCATAATCGGATTGTGCAAAAACGAGTTAGACCAGTTTCATCGCTGCGTGAAGCTGGTTCAGAACCAGATTTACGGCAGACTGGCAGGGAACCTGTTATATTTTGCTGATGAAATTTACAAGTCGGAAGAGTTCAACCTGCCGCTTAGCAGAAGTGAGCTGGCCGATTTGGTATGTACCTCCCGCGAAACAGTAAGCCGGTTAATCAGCAACCTCGCTCAGGAAAACATTATCTCCATCAGCGGAAAGCATGTAAAAATCCTCAACAGGGAAATACTGAAAAAAATCAGCCAAAACGGATAGCCGGAAAAATATCAGCCTGAGTATGACACTTTAAAACCAATAGCCGATATTGATAAAAGCCTGAAAGTTTTTCCGTTGGTTGGAGCTCATAAAAGTGAGTTCCAAAGGCCCGATAAAACTATCGTAGCTATAAGTTAGCCCATAACCTATCATAAAAGAATCTTTTGTAAAAAGGTTGTTAAGTTCTTCGGAGTTGTTTCCCAAATCGCAGCGTAACAAAAGGTAATTTTTTTTTGCAAACTGGTATTGCAGTTTGAGTTTTAGTACGGCGGCATACAAGCCTCCCTGCTGACTGAATTTAACCCCTGTAAAATCCTGAAAGTTCTCGATATAGTTGGCGGTATTCAGTCCGCCGAAGGTAAAATAATTTTGTAAAGGAGGTGACTTGTCGCCTTTGAAAGTGATGCCGAGAAATATTCCGGGACGGAAAGCGAACTTTTTACCTATGCTAAAAGCTTGTTCGTATTTAAAATAAGTAATGAAAGCCGGTCCGAAAAGTTCCTGAACCCATCCTTTTGATAAAGGGCGTACATATTTGGACATCAGGGTGGTTTGGAACCCTCGGCGGGGATAAAACCGGTTGTCGTAGGTGTCGGCACGAAAAGCCAAAAAAGCATTGCCGTAGCTGTTGTAGTCGTTAATGAGTTCGTTAAGTTCGGAGGTGTCGTATTGCATTCTAAAGCGCAGGTAGTCGTATTTAATACCCAGCCTGAAATTATATATGTTTTTGATGGTGGCATTTAAAAAGACTGAACCGGAGAAGTTGTTAAAGGTTACTTTATCGGTTTTTACATTGCCTTCGTAGGTATTGAAACCGAAGCTGTACAAATCTACTTTTACACCCAAACCGGGAGAGCGCCCGTTTTCGACAAGAAAAAGGATACGTGCCCGGGGATTGGGGCCTAAAACGGCATCGGTATAGAGTTTGGTTCCCGAAATAAGGTTTCGGATGGTAGCTCCCACAAGAATACTTCCTGAGTAGTCGTTATCGTAGTGCACAGAGGCCCGGATGGTGCCCAGACTTTTCTCTTTGAGCTGCAAAATTAACCGGACACTGTCGTTTTTTCCCTGCAATTGGTAAAAAACATGATCGAAATAGTTGGTGCCATAGGTGTAGTTGATTTTGTCTTCCAGCTTTTTCAGGCTGATTTTTTTATGGATAATGTCACGGAAATAGTGGCTTACAAATTGGGGTTTTAATTTTTTTAGTCCTTCTATTTCCATATCGTTTATGTAGATGGAATCGAGGGGTTTGGCATTACACTTGTTAGCCGGGACATATTCAATGGCATTGAGCGAATCAGCCAGGGCTTTTAACTCCGCATAATGGGCACGTGCCACCCTTTCGCCAATGGCCAGAATGGAATCGTAGCTCGTGAAATCCATCATGCCGTATTTCATGGGGAAGTTGATGAGCAGGTTGGTATTTTTGTAGGCTTTTTCGTTGGCTGCCACCCGGTTAAAAGAGATGACCTGGTCGAGGATTTTGGCGAAGGAATTCAGTTTTTTAATATCTTTTGTAAGACCTTGCTGGACGTTGCCTCCGATAATAAACTGTGCTCCCATTTTTTTTACGTTCATTACCGGAAAATTGTTTACTACTCCGCCATCTACGAGGTATTTCCCCTGATAGTAGGTAGGTGTAAAATAACCTGGTATTGACATACTGGCACGTACGGCCAGGGGCAGGTAGCCTGATTTCAGCTCTACGGCCTTTCCGGTAAGCAGGTCGGTGCCGATACAGAGGAACGGAATGGGTAGTTTGGTAAAGTCGGTTGTTTTGTAAACTGTATTCAGGGTGTGGTTTAGCATAAGATTTACCTGTTGGCCTTCGTAAAGCGCTTCTTTCAGGCCTACCGATTTTTTGCGTAACGGAAGGTCGATGATATATTTTTCGGCATATACTTTGTCCTCAAAATTAATGTACCGTCTATCGATTTTATCGGTAAGCAAAGCTTTCCAGTTCTGCGAGCGGATAATCCGGGATATGGTATCCGGGGCATAACCGGCAGCATACAGTGCCCCGATAATGCTGCCGATGCTGGTTCCGCCAATGTAATCAATATGGAGGTTTACCTCTTGTAGAACTTTAAGTAAGCCGACGTAAGCAAAACCTTTGGCACCACCACCACTGAGTACAAGCCCGACTTTGGGCCTAACCCTTTTTGTGGCATTGGTGTCAATATTTTGGCTGAAAACGGAAGTCTGTGCAATGATAAACAGTAAGAAAAAGGATAAAAGTTTTTTCATAGGTAAATTAATCAGATGACAGAGTGAATATCAATGCAAATGTACACGAAATTTTTTTTATTGGAAACCTGTCGGCCGGTAAATGCTTTTCCATAGGCTGGTGAATAAAGTATTTTGTGTTTTTTAAAGAAAAAATGACTGTTTTTAAAGAAAAAATCTTCCACTATTATTGAATTTAAGGCAGGGTGAAGGGAAGATACTTTTTGTTTTACTTTTGACTCTGAAAATTAGTATTATGGAATCGATTAAAGAAATATTCAGAATAGGACGGGGACCTTCGAGCAGCCATACCATGGGGCCGGTGCGGGCTGCCAAACGATACAGATTACGGCATCCGGATGCCGTTTCATTTCGGGTTACTCTTTTCGGTAGTCTTGCCCTTACCGGGAAAGGTCACCTGACCGATGTGTCTGTTGTCAACGAACTGCAACCGGCAGAAGTAGAAGTGGTGTGGAAAAAAGATGAAGTCAAATCGTTTCATCCCAATGCTTTGCTGTTTGAAGTGTCAGATAAAAATATGGAGAATGATCCCTGGTTAGTGTACAGTGTGGGTGGCGGCAAGATTGTGGATGATGAAGATAAAGACAAACAGCCGGAGCTTATTTACCGGCAGACAAACATGAAGGATGTACTTACCTATTACAAGCAAACAGGAAAAACATTATGGGAACTGGTGTTTGAAACCGAAGGCGATGCCATCAAAACACATTTAAGCAGGGTGTGGAACATTATGCAACAGGCCATGGAAAACGGCTTGAAAAGGGAAGGATTGTTGCCCGGCGGATTAAAATTGCAACGCAAAGCGGCGGCTTATTATGCAAAATCAGTAGGATTGAAAGATTATGCCCGCGTAACCAGCCGTATTTTTGCGTACGCTTTGGCCGTTGCCGAAGAAAATGCTTCGGGTGGCGAAGTGGTTACGGCACCTACCTGTGGCTCGGCGGGAATATTACCGGCAGTATTGAAAATCAGTCAGGAGCATTTTAAGATTGGAAATGATAAAATTATCCGTGCATTGGCTACTGCCGGTTTGGTTGGAAACATTGTAAAATATAATGCCTCTATTTCGGGGGCGGAGGTAGGATGTCAGGGCGAAGTGGGTACTGCCTGTGCTATGGCTGCAGCTGCTGCTACGCAAATTGGCGGTGGTACACCGGCACAAATTGAATACGCTGCTGAAATGGGGTTGGAACACCATCTGGGCCTGACCTGCGATCCGGTGGCCGGATTGGTACAGATTCCCTGTATCGAACGTAATGTTCATGCCGCTGCCCGTGCTTTTGATGCAGCGAGGTTTTCCCTGCTTTCCGATGGAAACCATTTTATCAGTTTTGATACGGTAACCAAAGTGATGAAACAAACGGGAAAAGATCTGCCCAGCTTGTATCGGGAGACCTCACTCGGAGGGCTGGCCGCTTTTGGCGATAAGGATTTTGTGGATAACTGAGAAAAGCAGACTATTCCTGATTGCCCGGTTAAGCATTTTTAAACCAACAAAGGTCATCCTCCTTTTGGAGGACAGCCTTTGGGCAATATCAGTTTGTTATCATTTATTTTTCAGCATGCCGCAACATGCCTATGGCTATTTCAGCTGCCTTGATAATCACCGGTTTGGTCGGTGCACCGGTTAGCAAAGGATGTGTGCCAACCTGGAACGATATCAGCTCGTAAACGGTAATGTATTTTTGAATGGCAAGGCTCAGGGTATTGATGATTTCTGCCGCCGAAGGACCTCCCCATACTTCTGCCCCGAGAATAGCACCATCACAGGGGGAAAAATTTAATCGAACCGTCAGAGGAGAAGCATCCGGAAGGGTGCCCGGATGCCGGTCAACATCGGTAAACTCAGCTGTCAGGAAGTTCACGTTGGCATCTTTTCCTGTATTTTCATTAATACCGGCAGAGGCCATAGTTAATCCGTTAATCTGCGTTGAGAAAACGGCAATTGTTCCTTTGAAATTCTTTTTTATCCTGATGCCGAACAAATTGTATCCCAAAACACGGGCTTCCGCGGTTGCAGTGGAAGCCAGCATGATATGATCGCTGCGACCGGTAAGAAATCCGATGGTCTGTGAACAATCGCCCACGGCACAAACATCTTTCACCGAGGTTCGTTCGTAGCTGTCTACTTTTATGGCGCCCATGATATTCAATGGCAGCCCGGCTTTCACAGCCAGATCGGTATTGGGTTTGTAGCCTATGGAAAGAATAACTGCGTCAGCCTGAATCTCTTCCCCTCCTTTTAAAATCACTTTTTCAACAGCCCCCTGGCTTCCGGCAATTTCTTCCACCAATGAAGAAGTCCGTACTTTCACCATGGTTTTTCGAAGTTGTTCTGTGGCAATTTTGCTCAGTTTTTTGGAAAAAGCTTTGGAAAAACATTGTGACTCACTCTCGATAATGGTTATTTCTTTATCAGGGTGGGCTGCCAGTTGTTCTGCAACTTCCGCCCCGATAAATCCTCCACCTACAATCACAATTTCCCGTTTGTACTTCAGTTTTTCATAAAGTTCCTGTATATACTGATAGCTCTTTTTTATGTAAAAAACATTTTCAAGGTTGTGGCCTTTAATAAAGGTGGCTTTCACCGGCAGTGAACCCGTGGCAAAGACTAATTTGTCATAGCCGTAATTTTGGTCCGACTTCCCGTAAACAATTTTTTGTTCCAGATTAACATCGGTAACCTGATCCACAATTACCTCACCACCTATATCCAGCAGTGGTTTTGGTCCCATGACATCAGCTTCTACCGAATTTAGTATATTGAAAATATAAGGAATCCCGCAGGGGACCAGCCCTTTTTTCTCTTCCGTTAATATTAAAACTGATTTCTCAGGATAATATTTTTTCACCGTAACACCTGTTACGATTCCGGCCGGTCCGGCACCGATAATAATCACATCATACTTTTTCATGTTCAAAACCTTTTAAAAATTATGAATAATTTGTTAAATTTTTAACAATGCAAAAGTACATATAAAAGTTTACGCCATATAAAATATTAACATTTTTTTTGCTAAGTTTACAGAGAGAAATGCAAATTGCATTTTGATTTATATTGCCATGCGTATTATCCTGTTACGGGTGAAAAATCCGGAAGATGTAAAATTGTCCGGTTTCATGCAAAGCAATTTTTACAGTAAAAAAAAGCCTCGTAAAATCACGAGGCTTTAATGACATATTTTTTAGTCTTAAGGCTATACCTGGCCGCTTTCTTTTAATTCCTTTTCGGCCAGTTTTCGGTCGGTTTTATCCACAATGAAACCTTCTACCCCGACTATTTTATTGTCAGCAAACACAGGTGTCATGGTAATGTGATGGTATCCGATGGAGCCATCTTCACAATAGCGGCGGGTAATGCCAAAGGGAATGGTTTCGCCTTTGAGTACCCGTTCAAAAGATTTTTTCAGCGCTTCAAAATCCTCTTTGGTACGACTGAGAGAATAGTGTTTCCCGATGATCTCATCTTTGGAATCGTATTTGTAAAGTTTGACGTAGGTATCGTTTACATCCTGATAAAAACCATCTTTTCCGATGCGGTAGTAGCCCACCTCTTTTGATGATTTCATCATGTTGTAAAACTCATCGCTTTTGTGTCCGGAAGCAATTTTTCTTTCCAGCGCTTTTTCGGCTTCCACCTGGGGGGTAATGTCAATGATAAATCCTTCAAGGCCGGCAATATTACCATTTTCATCTTTGTATGGAGCTGCTGAAACCGTATGATAGCCGATAGTGCCGTCTTTACAAACGCGCTCAACCCGTTCACCGGAAATAGTTTTACCGGAAAGAACTTCGTTGACCAACAGCATAATTTTTTCTTTTCCTTCGGAAGTACGGTCAAAAGTTACATGAGAGCCAACCACCTTTTTCTTATCGACACATTTATACAAACTCAGCCATACATCATTGACTTCTTCATAAAACCCGTCTTTATTAATTCTGAAATACCCCACATTAGAGTTGAGCAATTTTTCGCGTAAGCGGGTCGATTCGGTACTAATCCCCAATTTTTCAACCACATCTTCAAATGCCTGTTCAAACATCCCTTCTTTTTCTATTGTCCCTTTTCCGCTGATGCCTTTACGACTTTCAACCAAAGCAACTTTCAGGTTTTCTTCCAAAGCAATTTCTGCATCTTCGTCCGACATCTCTTCCCAACCCGTGAGCATCGCCTTGATAGCCGAAAGCGGTTTGTGTCCGGTGGTGGTCAGATAAACGTGGCCAATCACAAAACCCAATAATAAAAAAGCACCGGCAACATGAACATAAGCAATGGGACCTAAATCATGAACTACCCCATTACTGACAAAGTAAACATAGTACATGTAAAGCAAACCACTCAACACAACCACGGGAAGTATCAAAATACGCAAGCCGAGATAGGTAAGCCTTTGAAGTGGATTAAACTTGTTATATACTGTTTTTCGTGTGGGGTGAGGCGCATGACTGAAAATTCCGGTAATATAATATTCAATCTGTGCCTTTAACAATTTTGTGGAGGGAACATACTGTCGCCATTCTCCGGTTGTTAAATTCCAAAACTGGGTGAAAACAATCAGGATAATGAAAGCCCAAGCCAGGTTACGGTGAAAAAGTACAGCTTGTTCGTATCCAAACAAATGATACACACCATGAACTTCAAAACCTGTTAAAGCCAGCAACAAAATCAAAGCAGCCTGTGTCCAGTGCCAAAATCGTTCGTATCTTTTATAAATTAATACTCTTTTCATAGTCAAAGAATTTTTAAATTATTTTTTTTTGTTGCTTACAATCCTTAAAACGCCGTGAATACTAACTCCAAGCAACACAAGGATAATAAAAATCAATCCGGAATTATCCAATAACGAACTGTGGTCTCTTCCCGGGAGATAGAAACCCGTAAGGTTTTTCAGACGACTGTTATGTGTATTATGACAATCTGTACACTTCAATGTTTTATCCGAAGGGGAAACTTCATGGTTTAAGGGCCAAATGGTTTCCGTTTTAAGGAAAGAGTAATGTCTGCTATACGGTAAGCCAATGTATTTCATACCATGTTCAAACGAAGCTTCCCAGTTGAAATCAGCCCAAAGAGCACCACTCCCTTTAATTTTTCCGGCGAGATACGGTTGAATCAGCAACCTGTTAACAGGGTCAAAAGGTTGTTTGCCTCGCATAACTTTAACCGGCCATATCTTTGACGGATGCTCAGGATCTTTCGGGTCTACGTTGTCGTGATAAGAACCAAACAAAGGATTTAAAACAAGTACTTTCGTTGTATCCTTAATCTTATCGCGAAGCATGTGATGATTGGCGGTACCGTTAAACCAAATGTATTCCGGTTTCACATCTTTCTTGAAAACAGCGGTTCCGTGACGTGAATCGTATTGAATTTCCACATTTTTGTAAACCTTTCCATCGTAAGTGTAGGTAGTGTCTTTATGCAACACTTTGTCGAAAATTGGTTTCCCGTTTTTATCCATTTTTGTGGCTGTTGACCAGTCCCAGATAATTTTGGTATGGAAACCTTTGGCATAAACAGGAATATGGCAGGTTTGGCAGGCTACCGTTTTGAAGTGGTCGTTCAGTAGTTTGCTTTTATGTGGTTTGTCGGTATGACATTCAACGCAGGTTGCCCGGTTATGAGCCGATGAAGCCACCGTATATAAGTGTCCGGTAATGTTATGATTCTCTGTTTTGTGACAATCCTGACAACGCATGTTCTCAGCATCTTTTCCCTTGGATGCCATGTGTACATCAAAGTTGCGGGTACAATGCAGCAATCCCATTTCCAAATCGCCGTGCTTTACATTGTTTCCGCCGCCGCCGGTAAAGTGGCACTGACCGCAGTTACTTTTACGAGGTGCTCCCACATGTTGCGCTACATAATTCAGGTTGACACCAAGAGCAGGTAAACCCGATTTTGGGTTGTCAGGCCCCAAACAAGGATTCGATTTATGGTAAGTTCCGGTGTTGTCATGGCAAACCACACAGTCGATGTTATTCTGATTGTGGAAGTCAAAGTTCTTATCACTGTAACCATAACCTGCATGACACATGGAGCAGAGATGCTCATTGGAATTGATACCAATACAAAAGTTATTCATCAAGTCTCTTTTTCCCAAATCAAAAATACCCCTGCCCGGGATGGTGTCCCTTTGCAGCCACAGCCAGTGCGGAGTTTTCATAAATTCCTTTCCGCGGCCGTTGTGGCAGCTCAGGCAGGCTTTCGTCATATCCTGCGGCGTTTTAAATTTCTGTTGTAAAACAGCGAATTTTGAGTGGTCCACAGGAACGGAATCATGCTTAATCTCAATCTTCTTTTCAGAATAAAAGTCCCTGTCCTTGTCGCCGTTATAAGTGAAGACAATCCAAAATATAATAATCCAGGGGACAATCACAATAAGGAGAATTTCGAAAAACTTTTTCATAGGTTCTTATCTTTACAAGAATATTGTGCAAATCTATGTAAATCTACTTCATAAATTAAAGTTAATCAATTATTTGTAATATATTTAAATAAGATATATGCATATAGTTTATTACGCATGCGTAATAAATTATATATCTGCTTCTTACCGAAAGATTATTGTTAGAAAATAGCTGTTAAAATGGATTTAAAGTTATTTATTCTACATCTAAATTCTCCCTAATCCGGCCACATACGAACAAAAAAATACCGGACTGAAAACAATCCGGTATCTTATAAAGTCTCGAGTTGGCTCTATTTTAGCAACCGTTTAATCTCTTTTTCAAGAAATTCAGCAAGTGTGGGCAGTCTTTCTTCATCACATTCGCGGGAATAAATGGCAACCATATCCATGATTCTGTCCTTCAGATGGAAATAAACGAGAGCCGTACTGAACATGTTCAGCTCACAATTATTCTTGATGCCCTCAATTAAGGTTTCGAAAAGGGAGTAATCAATATCGCCGGGAATTCGGACAAAGTGCGCATTTTTATCATGCATACTACGAAAAACACCCTCATCAAGTTCCTCGAGGTCAACATACTTCTTAAACTGTACAAAGCTGGTAAATGGTTTGAGATGACGAAAACGACGACCATAAAAGAACTCAATACCTATTTCTTCCAGATCGTCAATAAAATCTTTCAACAACCCCAGCTCGCTCACACGCACACGTACACATGAATGGGTTTGATTCTCAAAAGTCATCTGTCCGGGCGAAATGTGCAGGTTTAGCATTTGAGTATTCTCAATGTAGTGAGCCTGACGAATAATTTTATCCTGAAAACAGGGAATAGTATTTCGTACCACCAAATAAAGATGGTGGTCGTTGACGTTTCTCATCTGTTCAGGCAAATTCCCGGCAAAAAAATAGCCCTGTTCGGGATCAGATTCGAGTATCAATAAGTCGTGTAATTCGTTACGTGGAAACCTGGCAACCTGTAATTTTTGCGAGAAGCAGGCATAACCGGAAAAGGATGGACTCTTCATAGTTTCAGTTTTCATTTGTTTTGTTGGCTAATTTACAAATTTCTGAAATAGTTCTCATCTAAAACCGTTATAAATTAAAGATTTACTTTGTGCTATTCGTTCGAAATGCATCTTGGCAAACAAAAGCATTTTCGTATTTTCGCCTAAAAATAGAAGCCTTTGACTTTAAATAAATTCAACCGGAGAAAGTTCCTGCGGCTTGCCGCAACAGGTGTTGGTTTAACCATGGTTTATTTTTGGGATAAAATGATGGACAGCCGTTTGATTGCTGCTGCACACAAAAGTGTTGTACTGCCACTGACCCGCAATTTGGTTTCATTTTACAGAGATTATCTTGTCATCCGCCAAAAGCAACACGTCAAAGTTTTCTCATCACATTGTACTCATCTGGGTTGTATTATTAATAAGGTGGAAAATGGAAAGTTGATTTGTCCGTGTCATGGTTCTGAATTTGACCTAAATGGAAATGCTGTAAAAGGGCCTGCATACAAGCCATTAAAGTCTTATCCGTTTGAAATGAGTAACAATGGACAGAAAATCATCATTAAAGCTACTGAATCGTGAAGCAAAAAGCTGAAGATACAGGGTTTAAAACAACTTATGGCCAAATCAGCCTTGCTCTGTTCGCGTTTGTGCTGCTGACAGGCATTTTGCTTGCCATACCGTTTGATGTTAACAAGCCTTATGTTTCCATAAGCAGCCTGATGATTATGAATCCGTGGGCATCGTTTATACGAAATATGCATTATTGGAGTGCACAGCTCTTTCTGATATTCAGCCTGATACACATGTACGATCATTACCGGAAACAGCACGATACCGGTTTGAAACCGGGAATAGGATTCAGGTTAAGCCTTGGCGTACTCATCATTTTTATGGCTATGCTCACCGGTTTTCTTCTGAAAGGAGATGCAGACAGTTTGCAGGCCCGCCAGATTTTGGGAAGCCTCACCTCCGGTATTCCTCTTGTGGGGAAATTTCTTTCCGCTTCTTTGCTGGGGAAAGAGGGTGATTTTTTGTTGATTTATGTTAACCATATTGCCACTTTTACCATCTTCCTGTCGGTAATCATTGTGGAACACAGCCGGAAGTTTTGGCCCAAAGCCGGTGATTTTGTATTAACGTTTGTGGTTCTGGTTATCCTTAGTTACCTGTTCTCGGCGCCACTGCACGACAACCTGAACCCTACGGTAAAAGGCCCATGGTATTTTGTCGGATTTCAGGAAATACTGCATTGGCTTCGTCATCCGGAGTGGGCGCTTTTCTGGATTTTGCTGCTATTGATTTTGGTTTATTTTGCCAATTCAGGAAAAATAAAGACTGCCTTTTTCAGCAAAAGAACGTTGTTGATATTTACTGTTTTCTATGTTATGCTTACCGTTATCGGACTGTTTTTCAGAGGAGAACACTGGCAATGGATGGTTCCGGGACAAAAAGGCTATCACTACAGCCTGATGCATAATTTCAAAACCGAACGGGTAGACTTTCGTCCTGATTTTTCTTCTGCGCAAGCTGTGGAAGCGCCACTCATTCGAGGTAAAAAAGAGAGTTGCGTGGTTTGTCATAATAAAGTACACGGCTTTACAGATGCGCACAATCCTGCCGTCATCGGCTGTTTCTCGTGCCATGGCGGAAATCCTTTTGCCACAGATAAGCGTCAGGCACACAAAAATATGAGGCTTATTCCGGGAAACCTTACCAATGCATCACAAAGTTGCGGTACCACAGCTTGTCATCCCAATATCACACAACGCATCAACACCAGCCTAATGACCACTCTCAGCGGGATGATTAGTGTGGACAGGACTGTTTTTGGTGAGCAAAATAACCCGGATTTACTTACGGATATTCATTACCTCGGACATTCTGCAGCTGATGAACATTTGAAAAATCTATGTGTCCGGTGCCATTTGGGAAACCCCAAAACCATTTTGGGACCGGTAAACGAAAAAAGCCGTGGCGGAGGTTGTCTTGCGTGTCATTTGAATTACAATAAACGTGCTCTCAGCGAATTGCAGAGGCATCAAAGTCAGGACACAAGCACTGCCTATCTTCAATTTCATCCATCCATCGATTTGCATGTAAGCGACAACCATTGTTTTGGATGCCACAGCCGGTCGGGGAGAATTTCCACCAACTACGAAGGATGGCACGAAACGCCAATGTTGGCAAACAAAATACCTGACAGTTTAGGTTACCGGCTGGTTGAAGGTACGCGCGTTTTTAAAAAAGAACCGGAAGACGTGCATCACAAACTGGGTATGGAATGTATTGACTGTCACCAGTCTTATGAGCTAATGGGCAACGGAAAACTTTATCAACATGAAGAAAATCAGGAAGATGTGCAGTGCAAAGATTGTCATTTTACAGGTAAACCACTCACTACTTCTGCCAACAACCTCAATGTGGAGGCGGCTACCATTGCCGCCCTTCGTTACGGGAAAATTTCCGGTAAGAATTTTCTGATGACGCACAAAAGGCGACAGGCACTCATCAACACGTTTGTGAAGCATGATACATCCTGGCTTATTACAAAGACTGGAGGCAAAACTTTCCGGTTGAAAAAGCCTGCTGCTGTTTGCACAGCTCCGGCACACAAAAATGTAAGTTGTTCGGCTTGCCACAGTGCCTGGGCGCCGAGTTGTATCGGGTGCCATAACAAATATGACCCCAATGAAAAAGGGTACAACATGGTTGCCAACAAAGAACAAAAAGGAAGTTGGGTGGAATACACCGGCAGTTATCTTGCACAACCTCCTGCCCTTGGCATCCGGCAAGAGGGTAATAACAAAGAGATTATACCGGTCATTCCCGGCATGATTCTAACCATCGATCTGCAAAGTTACACGCATAACCTGCACGATTCTTTACTTTTTCGCCGGCTATTTGCTCCTGCTGCACCGCATACCACCGCTGCAAAAGGACGAACTTGTAAAAGCTGCCATAACAATCCGGTGGCATTGGGTTTTGGAAAAGGAAAACTTCAATATATTCTCCACGGAAAACAGGGTATTTGGCATTTTAGCCCGGCCTATGAAAACAATATTCACGATGGACTTCCGGAGGATGCCTGGACAGGATTTTTGCAAAACCGGACGGGCATGGTCTCCACGCGCAGGAATGTGAAACCGTTTTCGATTAAAGAGCAGGAAAAAATATTGCTGGTTGGGGCATGTTTAACGTGCCACAAGGAGAAATCCAAAGTTATGCAGAAAAGTCTGAACAACTTTGAAAAAGTGTTACACCATCGTAGTCCGGAATGTATTTTACCGGTATGGCCTGAAAGAAAAAAATAAACGATTAAAATACCCGGCGATTCAAAAATTATTAATTTTGCCGTCTCGAAATCGGGGTGTGGTGCAGTTGGCTAGCATGCTTGCATGGGGTGCAAGTGGTCGCAGGTTCGAGTCCTGCCACTCCGACCAATTAAAGGGATAACTTGTTAATATACAGGTTATCCTTTTTTATTTTGTTTATATTGCAACCACCCTTGCAACCACTCCCCCGATTATTCATTGATTTTTGGCTGCCTCGCTTTGTCTGATATTAAACCAAATTTATTATTTTTGTTCTGCCTTGTGATTAAGGCAAAAGTTCAGGGGTAACCTTTCGGGGTTGCCCTTTTTTTTATCCATTTTGCCCATTTTTCCAATAAAAAAACCTCAACAAATTAATGATGAGGTTTGATATTATGGGTTAATATAAACAATGGTTTGTGCTATTATCCACTCTCTAAATTATTTTCCTGCATTAACTTTTCAAAACGGCGTTCGTCAAATTCCGTATCCCCAAAATCAATATTGAAA
>JAJRQN010000269.1 GCA_024280235.1 Bacteroidota bacterium
AAAAAATTACCGCTTCTTATTTTATTATAACGAATAAAAATATACTTTTGCAAACTCAAAAAAATCCGTACAATGTCGAAACAGAAACAAAAAGAAAAGAAAACGCAGCAGCAGTTTGAGAATATTGAAGAATCTCTTTCCCGGACTGAGGAATATATTGTTGAGCATCAAAAGATTCTGACTATTATAGTCGCTATTTTGGTTGTCTTGGTTTTGGGATTTTTTGGCGTTAAGAAATATTATCTGCAACCGAAAGAAAAGATGGCACAGGAACAAATATATCCTGCTCAGCATTATTTTCAGGCCGATTCGTTGGACAAAGCCCTTTATGGTGATGGAAATAACCTCGGTTTTGTGGATATTGCCAAAATGTACAGCATCACCAAGGCCGGGAATCTTGCTAACTATTATGCCGGAATTTGTTTTCTGAAGAAAGGTAACTTTGATAATGCCATAAAATATTTAAAGAAGTTTGACAGCGATGATGAGATTGTCGGTCCTATGGCCAAAGGCGCTCTCGGAGATGCTTATCTTGAGAAAGGAGAACAGGCCAAAGCTGTTTCTGCATACATGGAAGCAGCCAACCTTCAGGATAATGACTTTACCAGTCCCATGTTTTTGCTCAAAGCCGGTGAAGTTGATGAGATTATGGGAGACTACGACAATGCTATTAATGCATATAAACGTATTCAGCAGGATTACTTTAAAAGTCAGGAAGCCAAAAATATTGAGAAATATATCGCGCGTGCCGAAACTTTGAAAAAGAATAAATAACAGTAAGTTTTCTTAAAAAAAACCTGATGGATTTTTCATCAGGTTTTTTTTATTTCCGTATTTTCGTGGAAAAACCAGATACCGATGGTCGAAAAGAATAATAGGGATTTTAGAATTGTATTTATGGGAACGCCGGATTTTGCAACGGCCTCCTTAAAAGCACTGCTTGATGCGGGTTATCATGTGGCCGGAGTTATAACAGCACCTGACAAGCCTGCTGGCAGAGGGAAGAAGTTCAGACAGTCGGCAGTGAAGAAATTTGCATTGGAACAGGGACTGAAAGTTTTGCAGCCGCCCCGTCTGAAAAATCCGGAGTTTTTGGAAGAACTGAAAGCGATAGAGGCCGATCTGCAGGTAGTAGTTGCTTTTCGCATGCTTCCCGAGCAGGTGTGGGATATGCCGCCAATGGGAACGATTAATTTGCATGCTTCGCTTTTGCCGCAATACCGTGGGGCAGCACCTATTCATCATGCTATCATTAACGGGGAAAAAGAGACCGGACTGACTACTTTCCTGCTGCAAAAAGAGATTGATACCGGTAATATTTTGCTTCAAAAAAGGCTGGAAATAGGTACTGAGGAAACCGTAGGCGAGTTGCACGACCGGATGATGATTGCGGGGGGGCGGTTGCTTATAGATACCATCGAAAGGCTTCGCAAAGGAGAAATAAGTCCCATTGACCAGCATCAACTCATTCAGACCGGAACTGTTCTGAAACCTGCACCGAAAATCTTCAAAGAAGACTGTCGGATACGTTGGAATAATGACCTGAATACAGTACATAATTTTATTCGGGGATTAAGTCCGATTCCCGGCGCTTTTTCTATGCTTATTTCACCAAAAGGAGAGACTGTCGCCGTGAAAATTTTTAGAGCATCAAGAGAAAAAAACGATGAACAACTTCATCCCGGAACTTTTTTGACAGACGGAAAAAGCTACATAAAAGTGGCCACTGTGGGTGGCTTCATGCAGCTTCATGAACTGCAATTGGCAGGTAAAAAGAGGTTACAAACGGCGGAATTGCTTCGTGGCTTTGCATTGAGCGACGAGTGGCATTTTGCCTGAAAAAATCTCTTAAACCCTTGTCTCCGGCTCATTTTGGCGGGTTTTATTAACAAAATCGGGGTTTTATCAACATTTTTTAACTTTTTTTAGTACAAATCCTTGCATTCTACTAATTTACCACTATATTTGAACCATCAATTGTTTAAATGTTAATTAAAAATTAAAAATTATGAACAAAGCTGAATTGATTGACGCTATGGCTGCAGGTGCAGGCTTAAGCAAGGCAGATGCTAAAAAAGCACTTGATGCTTTTGTAGGTTCCACCACTGATGCACTGAAAAAAGGCGATCGTGTTGCCTTGGTAGGATTCGGGTCATTCTCTGTTTCCACCCGCTCGGCCAGAAAAGGTCGCAATCCGCAAACGGGTAAAGAAATTGACATTCCTGCTAAAAAAGTTGTTAAATTTAAAGCAGGTGCCGACTTATCAAAAGGTGTAAAATAATTGCATCTTTACTTAAGAAAAAACGTCCGGCTTGTTGAAGCCGGACGTTTTTTATGTCATTTTGTTCCTGTTACGTACAGGAAAATAATCGGGGTGTTTTAATATAAAGCGATAAGGCAGCAGCGCGTCGTCGCCGGCATAATCCACACCTACACGCGTCGTCAGTTGTATTGCATCTTCCGGCAAACGGGTCTTCTCCTCTTCTGAAATCCAAATCGCATTTCCTGTCAGTGGTATTCCGTTATGTTTCAGGGTAATCCCCAGCGCCTGGCAAACTTTGGCCGGCCCGTTGGTAAGTTGTTTTTCTCCCGATGGCATTTTGCGCCGGATTTTTTGTATTTCAATTCCTTCGGTAGGGATAATTCCACGAATAAGTACAGCGTGGGGAACATCTTTTCCGGCTGTTACCACGTTAAAAAGATGATGCATGCCATAGGTGAAATAAACATAACTGACTCCGCCTCGAAGATACATGGTCTTTGTGCGTTCGGTACGCCTTCCGTTATAGGCATGTGATGCACGATCAGTTACGCCGGCGTAAGCTTCTGTTTCGGCAATCATTCCGCCACAAAGATTTCCATCGACATTAGTGAAGAGGTATTTTCCAATCAGCATCTTTGCTATTTCCAACACATTGGTCTGCCGGTAAAAGGAGAGAGGAAGTTTTTTCACATGCACTATTATTAAAAATAATAGGTGTAACCTAATGAAGCTGTTATATACATCAGATTCATTTTTATACTCATATCGTATGGCTTTCCATCGTAGCCGGTACCGGTTACATGTTTGAAATTGGCCTTTGACTCCAGTATTCTTCCTTCAAGAAAGATGCCATGATGACTTGTTTTGAAATTAATTTTTGTTTCCACGCCATAAGCAAAAGAAAAAGCCTTGCTGCGCTGCCTGTAATACGTGGAAGATGGATTGGGGCCGGGAGGAATGATGCTCTTAACAGTAATCTGATATTCAGGAGAATAAGTCCCCATGGCACCAATTAACGGCGCAATATCCCATGATACTTTGTTCCCAAGTGCCAAACGCAAATAATACCTTAGATAAATGCCACCCAGAGTCCAGCCTGCGGTACTCAGAAATTCTTTTTGCGTATCATCCAAAATGTTTTCATAATACTTGTTCACTTTATTCATACTGTATTTTGCAGAATTGAACTCCACATCAATGCCGAAACCAAAATTGTTGGAAAGCAGGTAGTCATACGAAACCTGAAGATGATAACCGGTACCCGCCACACCGGATGAGCTGTCAGACAGATTATTGTTACCTAAATCATTCAGGGGAAACATGACGCCGGCTGAAAGGCCAAAGGTCTGTGTTCCTGCCTGCCCAAACATTATTACTGATGGGAGCGTGAATAAGAGAATAAGGATGAGTTTTTTCATGATGATTTCTTTATGACTAAAAAGGGATTGTTACAGGTGCTGAGAATGAGTTTGTAATAATCTCTTAGCAAAGGTAAGGAATTTTGGTATTTATAACCATGCGCAGAAAGAAAAAGTTGTCTTTATAACTCTAATTTAAGTTCGTTTGACATCTTTATTCGCTCATCTTTCTGTCGGATGAGTGTCCCGTTGTCAAGCAGCCATTCGATAACGGAGAGAATTTTATCTTCTTCAGAATCAGGGATAAGCGGAACAATTTCATACAGATGCCGGGCATTATTGGAAAGCAGGGCTTTTACTTTGGCTTCAATTTGCTCAAATTCCAGTGTGCTAAGGCCTGTTTCGTTTACCGAAAGACAAACGTCGCAAATGCCGCAACGGTTTCCGTGGGCTTCGCCAAAATAACGTAACAACTGGATACTTCGGCACTCGCGGTTGTTGTTCAGAAAGTCGGTCAACGCCTCTAATCGCTGTGCAGCAGCATCTTTTAGGTTTTGGTAGTTCTCTTTGGAAAATCCAATATTTACAGTCGGTAGCCGAACGGTATTATAAAAAATCTGTGGCTGTGATTTTATAGGGAAATAACTGAGAATTTTCAACTTACTAAGATAAGATAACGCTGCAATAACTTTTTCCTGTTTAATCTCCGTCCGTTTGGCGATTTGTTTTTCATGGATATTTACATAATCGGTAAACAGGCCGCCATAAGAGCGGAGCATCTCTTTCAGAAGTCTTTCAAATTTGGGATTCTCCACAATAAAACGATACAGCTGTTCATTGTTTAGCAGGATTTTCAATCTCGAATAGTGCCCTCCCGATTCATCAAAAGCAAGAAAACCCTCTTTCTCCAGCAATTTGATGGCATTGTAGGTAGTGAGTAATCCAAAACCATAATCGTTGACAAAATCGGTAATTCTAAAATTATAACCGAGGTCTTTGCCGCTGCCCTCCGGGATATTAAAATAATTTCCCAACGCATTGTAAATATTGCGAATAGTCTTGATATCGGGAAAAGATTCGGTAAGTTGTTTTCTTGCATGGCCAATATCCTGATTATTGAAAAGGAGGATAGCCGCCGATGGTTTTTCGTCTCGTCCGGCACGTCCGGCTTCCTGAAAATACGATTCGATACAGTCGGGAAGGCTGTAATGAATAACCTGTCGCACATCGGGTTTGTCGATACCCATTCCAAAAGCGTTGGTGGCCACCATAACCCTGATTTGGCCAAGGTTCCAGGCATGTTGCCGCTGGCTGCGCATACGGTTGTCAAGTCCGGCATGATATGAGGTTGCCGCAATTTTGTTTTTGACTAAAATATCTGCCAGCTCCCTTGTCTTTTTCCGGTTTCGCACATATACTATGGCCGAACCTTTTGAATTGGCTAACAGATGAATAACACGGCTTGTCTTGTCATTTTCTTTATAGACACGATAGGCAAGGTTGCGGCGCTCGAAACTGCTTCTGAAAATATTTCGTGTTTTAAAGCGAAGTTTATCCATGATGTCTTCCACCACTTTTGGCGTGGCCGTAGCAGTTAGCGCCAATACCGGAACCTGAGGAAAAAAACTCCTGATTTCGGCAATTCGCAGATAAGGCGGACGGAAATTATATCCCCACTGCGAAATGCAGTGTGCTTCGTCCACGGCAATGAGGTTTATGTTCATTTTTACCAATGCCATCTGGAAAGTCTCGTTGAGCAACCTTTCAGGCGACACATAAAGGAACTTGAGTGTGTTGTGAATGGCATTGGAATAAATGGATTCTATTTCGCTGTAATACAGCCCTGTGTAAAGTGCCCTTGCCGGGATATCCATTTTCCGAAGACGATCAACCTGATCTTTCATAAGCGCCACAAGCGGCGTAATCACAAGGCAGCATCCCGGTTTCATAAGCGCCGGAATCTGAAAAGTGAGCGACTTGCCTCCCCCCGTGGGCAACAAAGCGAAAGTATCCCGTTCCTGCATGATGGAATCGATAATCTCTTCCTGCATGGGACGAAAATGGGAGAATCCCCAATATTTGGTCAATATTTCTTTCGACTCTTTGCTCAAATTTTTTTTATTTCTTTAAGTGCATTTCCTTAAGAAATTGCAAAGCACAGATGATTGAATGGATAAAGATAAGAAAAATAAAGGGAAGTCCTGATCATTCATCATAAGATAATAGAATATCCTTTGGATAACACAAAAAATACTTTGTGGTTGGCTTGGATAACAAACTGATATTTAACTGGTCGGAAACATCGGTGATATCTTTCACTGTGCCATCCTTAAACAAAATATTGATGTTGTCGGCACCGGGATGGTAGGTGTAGTTGGATGTTTCCTCAAAAAATACGAAATACTCCGATTCTTCTGCCGACAGTTGGTATTTTTTTCGGGTAGCTTTGCGGATAGCTTCTACTTTATCCTGCAAAAAAGGTTCATTTTGCATCTCGATACGGAACAGCCGCCGGTTTACCAGTGCCCGGCTCAGATGCGACAGCGTTTTGTCGGGATGATTCATCCATAATTTCAGCGAAGTATAGATATCGTAATCATCGAGTAAGGCAAAAGTATCCAATACCCGACTGTCTTCCTGAAAATCATTTTCGCGTATATCGTTTTCCAAAAAGAACTGTAGTGCCGGTGTGGCTGCTTTGGGCGCATCACCGTTCATGGCTAGCCACTTGGCGCGTTTCAACAAATGAATGGCTATGTATTCGGCTACAAGCACGGTTTTATGGAGATAAACCTGCCAATACATAATGCGGCGGGCGGTGATAAACTTTTCCACTGAATAGATGCCTTTATATTCAATAACAGGCTCATCGCCGGCAATCTGTAACATGTTCAGCAGGCGCTCGTAGTTGATGGTTCCTTCCGAAACGCCGGTGAAAAAGCTGTCGCGTTTCAGATAATCCAGCCGGTCCATATCAAACTGTGAGGAAACCAATTTGTGAAGGAAATGTTTTTCATACCTGTCTTCGAAAATATCTAATGCCATCTTCAGGCTATCGCCAAATTCTTTGTTCAGTTGCCGCATAAACCACAGCGAAATCTTCTCGTGGCTCACCTTATTTACGATACTGTGTTCCAGCGCATGGGAGTATGGTCCGTGTCCCACATCATGCAGCAGCATGGCTGTCTCGGCAGCAAGTTGTTCCTCGCCGGTAATTTTGTGCCCTTTCAATTTTAACTCTGCCAATGCCATTGTCATCAAATGCATGGCCCCCAGTGAATGCTGGAAACGGGTATGCAGCGCACCGGGATACACCAAATGTGCCAGCCCCAGCTGCTTAATGCGCCTCAATCGCTGAAAAACAGGATGTTCGATAATGTCAAAAATGCGCTCATCAGGGATGGAAATAAAACCGTAAACCGGATCGTTGAATATTTTGCGCTTGTTGACCTGCATTTTGCTCATAATTATTGTTAAATTTGTTTGCTCTGCTTCTTAACAATAGAAGAAAAGCCGGAACTTTGCCATAAACGTTATAATCAAAGTGTTTCCGGACAACTTTGAAGCAAAGATAGTCCTTTATCGGACAATCAGTAGGAACAAAAATAAACGAAAATGAATAAAACACGCATACTTTGGGCTGATGACGAAATAGTCATGCTGAAGCCTCATATTATTTTTCTTGAAGAAAAGGGCTTCGAGGTAATTGCCGTAAACAGTGGCAGTGAAGCACTGGAATTGGTTATGGAACAGAATTTTGACATTATTTTTCTCGACGAACAGATGCCCGGATTGAGTGGCATCGAAGTGCTGGAAAAAATCAAGGAGATACAGCCGAACATTCCCGTGGTAATGATTACCAAAAGTGAAGAAGAATCCATTATGGAAGAAGCTATCGGCTCCAATATTGCCGATTATCTGATTAAACCGGTTAAACCCAGTCAGATACTCTTGTCGCTAAAGCGTAATCTGGAAAATAAAAAACTGACGAGTGAGAAAGCTTCCCAGATTTACCAGCAGGAGTTTCGCGGCATCAGCATGAAGCTTCAGGAACGGCTTTCTGTTGATGAGTGGGTGGATGTGTACAAAAAACTGGTTCGGTGGGATATTGAGCTTGAGAAATCGGATGATGAGGGGATTAGTGAAGTTCTGAAAATGCAAATGAGTGAAGCCAATACGGGTTTTGCAAAATTCTATGAGCGTAATTATGCCGACTGGCTGTATGGTAAAACAGAAGACAAGCCTGTTCTTTCTCATACACTTATTAAAAAGAAGGTCTTTCCGCTTTTGGATGAGGGGAACAAGGTCTTTATGCTGGTAATTGATAACCTGCGCTACGACCAGTGGAAAATCATTGAACCTATGATTGGAGAATATTTTCGTGTGGATAAGGATGAAATGTACTATTCCATATTACCCACCACAACGCAATATGCTCGCAACGGATTGTTTGCAGGGATGATGCCTTTGGAAATCAGGAAGCTTATCCCCGGCTGTGGAAAGATGAACACGAAGAGGGAACTAAAAATCAGTTTGAAGCTGAACTGATAGGAGAACAATTAAAACGGTATGGTAAAAAGATAAAACATTCCTATAATAAAATCCTTCGTCAGGAGGAAGGACGTAAACTGGTTGAAGATATTTCCAACCTTATGGAGTATGACCTGAATGTCATTGTCTTTAATTTTGTGGACATGCTCTCGCATGCACGAACAGAGATGGAGATTATACGCGAGCTGGCCGATGACGAACCGGCCTACCGTTCGCTTATGAAATCATGGTTTGAGTATTCCTCCTTATTTGAGATTATTAAATACCTGGCGGACAAGAATGTCAAAATAATCATAACCACCGATCACGGCTCCATAAAAGTTCAACGGCCTGTGAAAATTGTGGGCGACCGAAACGTCAACACCAACCTGCGATACAAATTTGGGAAAAGTCTGAATTATAATGCCAGAGAGGTCTTTGAGATGAAAGACCCTGAAAAATATTTCCTCCCGCGACAGAATGTAAGTACCCGGTGGGTGTTTACGCGTGGAACGGATTTCTTTGCGTATCCCAATAATTATAACTATTATGCACGTTATTATTCCAACACATTCCAACATGGCGGTATCTCCATGCAGGAAATAATGATTCCCATTATTACTTTGAGTTCCAAAAGTTGATGAAAAAAGTACTGTATTCTAAAAGTCCTGAAGATTTGCCATCGGCGGCAGCCAGGATATTGGAAGAGATGTCCGGACAACGTATCTTTGCTTTCTATGGTGAAATGGGCGCCGGGAAAACCACACTGATTAAAGCCTTCTGTCATTTCCTCGGAAGTAGTGATGTGGTGCGCAGCCCTACATTCTCCCTTGTGAATGAATATGAGAATGAAAAAGGGGAGAGTCTGTACCATTTTGATTTCTACCGTATTAAGCGCATTACCGAAGTCTATGACATGGGATTTGAAGAGTATATATACAGCGGTAATTACTGCTTTCTGGAATGGCCGGAACTCATTACGGAACTTTTACCCGAAACTTACGTATATGTTTCCATTGAGGTAATGGAGGACGGGACTCGAAAAATTACCTATGCACTACAAAATTAAATTGAATCATCATGACCGAAGAAGGAAAGACCTTTCTGAAATTGTCAGGCGATGAAGTACTCATGCCACGGGAAGAGACGTTGGAGCGAAGGCCACAGCAGAAAAAATTTATTATCGGAATTCCGTTGGAAAAAGATGAAAATGAAAGACGTGTTGCTCTTGTGCCCAATGCTGTTGACCTCCTCGTAAAAAATGGTCATCAGGTTCTTGTGGAAGATAATGCAGGAAAGGCGGCCCATTTCTCCAACGAAATGTATGCCGATGCCGGGGCTGTCATTACATCCGCCTCTTCTGAAATATGGCAATCGGATATTATTGTAAAAATTGCAGCTCCCGAAACCGATGAGATTGCATTTATCCATAAAAATCAGACCATCTTTTCAAGTCTTATGTCCCAAAGCAGGAGCCAAATCTATTTCAGGAAATTGATGGAAAAGAAAGTTATTGCCGTTGCCTATGAACTTATAAATGACAAAACGGGA
>JAJRQN010000002.1 GCA_024280235.1 Bacteroidota bacterium
CTTCAACATAATGAACCTGCGTAAAGAACGTGTAAACACCGGAAAAAAGAAAAAACGAAAACCGCAAATTTATGATTTGGAGAATTTCAACTTCTCTTTTGCATACTCACAAATATATCATCGGAATATCGATATTGCCACAGACAGACTGAAAACTTATCAGGGCGGATTAGAATACAATTACAATACAAGGCCAAAGAATTTCAGACCCTTTGCCAAAAGCAAAAGTGTTTCTTCCCCCTGGCTTAGATGGATACGGGATTTTAACGTTTATCTGTGGCCTAAAAATTTCTCATTCCGTTTTAGCATGGACAGAGTTTTCAACTACCGGCTCTATCGTGACAAGAGTTTTGGCAACATTATTACCAGGCCAACCTACAAACGCGACTGGAAATACAACAGAGATTACTCTTTTAAATATGATTTCTCGCGTTCGCTTTCACTGGATTATGTAGCCGGTGCAAAGGCTTATATTCGTGAGCCACAGATATATCCAGATAAAGACACCAAGGAATGGGAAGAATATAAACGGGAAGTATGGAATGAAATATGGAGCATGGGAACGCTGCAAAACTTCAACCAGTCGATAAAAGTAACTTACCGGTTGCCACTTTCCAAACTCCCGCTGACCGACTGGCTAAACAGCTCGGCAAGCTATCAGGTACAATACAACTGGAATGCTTCTCCGGTGGCTATTCAACATCGGCTTGGAAATACGGTGGAAAATGCCCGAAGTATCCAATTTAATGCGGGTGCCGATTTCAACAAATTGTATAACAAGATTCCATATCTGAAAAAACTAAATCGACAAAACCGAAGAAGACGGCCCCAAAGCAGAATGGGCTTTGGACAACAAAAAAAACCCACTGCCATAAAAGATTCAACAAAGAAAAAGAGGTCAGGCCCTGGCATTGGGAAAACCTTTGGGGATGGCGCATTGCGTTTTTTGATGCTAATAAAACGGGCAAGCTTTGTTTACCGGCGTTCTGACGGAACACAGCTGCCCGGATTTGTCCCCGTACCCGATGTTGTCGGCATTAATGTTACCAGCGGTGCCCCGGGAATGGGTTTTGTACTTGGCAGTCAGAAAGACATTCGCCAGACAGCTGCCCAAAACGGCTGGATTACTTACGACACCATACTAAATCAGGCGTATATCACCAAACTCACAGAACACATGTCATACAAAATCAATACCAACATCCTGAACTTTGTGAAAATTGACCTAGATGGTGACCGTGTTTTCTCCAAAAATTATACCTCTTACTATCGTTTTGACCCGTCAGCCAACGACTTTATAAACTATACGCCACAGGAAGCCGGCAACTTCAGCATCTCATATCCCTTTATTGCCACCTCATTTGAAAAAAGTAACGACAATAACTTCTCACCTACTTTCGAACGTTTTAAAACCGACCGTAAAGAAGTCGCTGAACGGCTTGCAAGAAACAACCCTGGCTGGTCAGGCAAATATGTGTACGACAGCATTGCCGGCGATTATTTCCCGCTGTGATACAGCTCAAACCAACAGCAGGTAATGTATTACTCATTCCTTGCAGCCTACTCAGGAAAAGATGCAGGAAAAATCGGTATCTCCAATCCGTTTCCAGGTTTCCCTATGCCAAACTGGCGGGTAACTTTTAGCGGTTTGACCAACATCAAAGCTTTGGGAAATATTTTCAGGGGATTTAATATTAGTCATGGCTACCGTTCGTTGCTGAGTATCAATGCATGGAAAACAAATGTGATTTATGATCCGGAAAATCCCGGAAAGACTTTCGATAACAGCAACAACTTCGTCAATCAATATGATGTGGGTGTTGTTTCGTTTATTGAGCAATACAGTCCGTTGATTGGCATTGACTTTACCATGAAGAACAGCCTCGGCGGAAAACTTGAATATAAAAAGTCGAGAAGTGTCGTAATGAGCTTTGTGAACAACCAACTTACCGAGATTGATAGCAAAGAGGTTGTTATTGGCTTGAGTTACAGGCTCAGAGGATTGAAATTCTCAGTTGGAAATTTTATGGGAGGCAAAACAAAAAAATACAATACAGACCTTAACCTGAAATTAGATGTGGGCCTTCGCGACAACAAAACCATCCTGAGACGTATTGACGAAAGTACCAACCAGATTTCGGCAGGTTCCAAACAGTTTACGCTCAACTTCTCAGCCGACTACAACCTCAGCCAAAGCCTGCAACTGAGAGCCTATTTCAATATGAATAAAAATGCGCCCTACATTTCATCGCAGCTCGCCAATGCTACTACCAGCGGCGGATTTACACTGCGGTTTAATCTGGCACAGTAATCTAACAATACCTGCTCCCATTTGCAAAAAACAGTGCAAACAACACCTGTTAATGGACATCCTTTAATAATGCACACCCGATATTTATTTTTTCTCTATCTTTATGGCATATTAACTCAAAATTTAAAGCCTGCTACAATGGACAAAGTGGACGACCAACACGAAAATCTCTCGCGTATTAAGGAAATATTGTTTGGCGACGAACTTCAGGGACTTGATGCACGCCTTGCAGAGATGCGTGTAGAATTGATGAATATCATTAAAAATCAGGTAAAAACGTTTGATGAAAAATTAAATGCAGAGGAGACCGTATTTGCAAAACAAACGGAAACATTAAAACATCAGTTGGCACAAGAACAAGAGTATCGCAAGGAACTGGAAAAAACGCAACAAGAAGTCCAAAAACAACTGGAAGCTTTTATAGAAACTAAAACAAAGCAATACGACATCAAACTGGAGCATCTTGCCCAACAACAAAATGAAGAAAACAGAGTAGCACGGGAAACTTTAAAAAAGGAACTTTTCAATATTATTCATAAACTGGAAGAAGCAAAGGTAAACAAAGCTGAAATTGCAGAACTTTTCGGATTGATGATTCAAAAATTGAAATAAAATTCACCATCTTTGGTTAACTTCGAATTTCGAGAAAGCCTATGTCAAAAGAAAATATCAACGAAAAATTGTTAAAAGCTGTTTCCACAGAACAACTCGATGAGTTAAGGGAAATTCTTACAGGCCTTGACAGAGAAGATTTAAAGCAACTTAACACTCTCATAAAAGACCCGGAAGCTTTCTCGGAAGAGATCAGAAAACTGTTGCCTCTTTCCCTCCGGAAAATGGTCGATGCAGGCGATCTTACCATGGAATCACTGCTACCTCTTATAGAAGAGGCGATGCGTGAAAGTATCCGGAAAAATCCGGAAAAACTGGCCGACATCCTATTTCCCATTATGATGCCTGCCATCCGAAAAGCAGTCGCAACTGACATTAAGCAGATGCTTGACAGTCTGAGTAATACGCTGGAACATAGTTTTTCATTCAAACGTATTGGCTGGCGGCTGCAAGCACTTTTCAGCGGCCGCAAATACAGCGAAATTGTCCTTTCACACGCCTATGTGTATCAGGTAAAACAGGTTTTTCTCATTCATAAATCAACAGGCCTGCTATTGGCGCAAGCTAACGATATCAAAGAGGGGCAAGTAACAGATGCTGACATGGTCTCTTCCATGCTTTCGGCAATAAAAGATTTTATTCAGGATTCATTTGTAAGCAAAAAAGAAAACACCCTCGAAGAAATCAACGTGGGCAGAATGCGAATTTTGCTCGAACAGGGACCTTATGCCATTCTTGCCTCTGTTGTGGAAGGGAACGTACCCCAAGCCTACCATGACTTACTAAAAGAAACCATTGAAAGCATCCATGTGAGCTTTTTTCGTGAACTGGAGAATTTTGGCGGTGATGTATCTCCGTTTGAAGAAAATACGCACATATTGAAGCAGTGTCTGCAAAAAGAACAAAAACCGGAGAAAAAACACAAACCTGTTTTTGCCATCTTATTACTTCTCATTATGGCGGCAGTAGTCATTTATGGCATATATCTCGGTGTGGACAAACACTTGAAATATAAAGACCTGCTTATTGATTTACAGAATACCCCTGGAATCGTCATTACCCGCTCAAGCAATTCCCTTTTCGGAAAAATGACTTTTTACGGACTTCGTGATCCGCTTTCACAAAATCCCTCTTCATTTTTACAGAAAAACAAAATTCGTCCCCAAAAGGTACAGTTCACTTTCAGCCCCTATCTTTCCATCGATTCCACCATTATTTTAAAACGTGCCCGCCGGCTGCTGAAACCACCCGCACCCATAAAAATGAAATTTCAAAATGGTGAATTATCTGTGTCAGGGAAAGCCGATACTTCCTGGTTGAAAATGCTTTATGAAAAATATCACCTTATTTCCGGTGTGGAAAAATTAAGCGTAACAACGTTACTGGAAAAGAAAAATGAGAAAGTAGTCAAAAATATTCTTGCCATAGAAAAACATATCTTTCATTTTAAATACAATGTTTTTGAACTGGATAGCCTGCAGGCAAAAGAGTTTGACGAACTCATCAGAGAGGTAAAAGATGTCTTGAATTTCAGTTTTAAACAAGATTCCGTTCCGGTTATCGTTGTCAACTCATTTACCAGCTATGCCGGAAATGTAAAAGGAAATAAATATATCGCCAAGCACCGTGCCGAGCAGTTTATAAACCGGATGATGCAATATGGAATTCCGCAGGAGGTGCTGGTGCCTAAAGTAAGATTTATTGAAAATTTCAACCATAAATTTGAAAACCGATCCGTCAGTTTTCAAGTGAAATATGCAAAACCGAAAAACTTATGATAAAGAAAAAAATAAGTATGTTAGGAACATTTGCCGTAGGAAAAACCAGTCTGGTACAACGGTTTGTCAACAGCATCTTCTCCGAAAAATACCACACAACCATCGGTGTGAAAATTGATCAAAAAAAAATAGAACTTGACGAAAACGAAGTAACCCTTATGCTTTGGGATATTCATGGCGAAGATGAATTTCAAAAGGTAAAACCCGCATACATCTTAGGCTCTTCAGGCTATTTTATTGTCCTGGACGGCACACGGCGTAACACAATAGAAGTTGGCCTCAAACTTCAAAAACTTGTGGAAAATACCGTGGGAAAAATCCCCTTTGTCCTGTTAATAAACAAAGTAGACCTGAAAGAACATTGGGAAATAACAGATGAGGACATTGAACGGCTCAAAGCACTCAATACAGACATAATTCTCACCAGTGCAAAAACAGGGGATGCCGTGGAGGAAGCCTTTCTTAAGCTTACCCGTAAAATGTTAAAATAAAGTATCTTATGGACAACGACAATCCAAAAAATATTATAGAATTTCTGTTCGCTCAAAGAGCCGATGCAAACAAAGAGTTGCTGATAAGGACAAATCCGGCCGGCATAATATTGGAAATTATCGGAAATCCCCGGCATTTTTCCCGGACTAATTTAAAACCAGATATGCCGGTAACCGGATACTTTCCTTTTTTAAATACTTTCTTTCCGGTAACTAAAGCAAAACAGACCAGTTTACCTCGCGTGAACTGGGAAAAACTTTACATGGACATGCAGTTGGTATGTGACCAAAATCTTGAATCCTGGATTTTATTTTCTGACGTAACAGAAGAGGTGAACGAAGTGGAAGAAAATATTCAGCACGACAACGACTTCACACTAAAACATAATTCCAAAATAAAACATTTTTCGTTTGACAATCCGTTTGGCGACCTGAATTTATTTGACATAGTTACCTTTTTAAAGACAAAAGAAGATAAGTTTGTCCCGTTGGGAATTATTCCTTCATGGTTTGAGCAATACTTCCCACAGCTTATCTCTACAAAAAGTACTGAAGACCTGTTAGAAACTTTCCCTTATCTCGAAGTATTTCTTCCTCATGCTAAATCTTTCTGGGAAACAAAAAAAGAAAGCCTGTCAGGCTCTGACATGTGGATCGAAAATCCTGTCGGTGAAATAGAATTACATTTAAGAGCCTTTGCCACCAACAAAAATGAAAATAATTACCTGCTGATTCGGTTGCTCGACCATGATGACATTCCTGTTAGTCAACGAACTATCCAAAAAGCCCGCGAGCACCAGCTATTATATGAAAAGCTGAAAAAGGCCGAAAAAAAACTGCAACAATTGCTTTATTACAAAGACAAATTTGTCTCCATTGTTTCGCATGACTTGCGTTCGCCCATGGCCTCTGTGGTCAGTATTGCCGAAATGCTGCTTACTGACCAGCAGCTGCTATCCACCATGAGTGATTTCAATCGTGAAATAATGCAATCCATGAAAGAAGAACTGCTCCGGCTTCTCGAATACAACGACAGACTTTACCACTGGGCTAATCTGGAACTGGGAATTTCAAACTCGAACCGGAAAAAATATCGGTTAACAAGTTGATTGATAGTATTTCGCAAACCGCAAAACCAAAGCTACAAGCGAAAAGCATACAATACGAAGCTGTCGTTTCCAAAGATTTTGAAATTGAGGTGGATGTTTCGTTGTTTATGCAAGCGCTGAATAACCTGCTGGGAAATGCCATAAAATTCACCCCTGAAAACGGCCAAATAAAAATGATTGTAAAACAAAAAAACGACAGCATTCAATTTATTGTCTCCGATAGCGGTGTTGGTATGTCTGAAAAAACAAAGAATTCAGTTTTTTCCGGTGTTCCCAACGATTCTACTATTGGCACCGCAGGCGAAAAAGGTAGTGGGCTTGGACTGGATATTGTAAAAAAAATTATTGAAGCCCACGGTTTTAACATCGAAGTTCAATCGGAAGAGGGAAAAGGAACATCTATAATCATTACCATAAATCAATTCAATACAAAATGAAAAAATTCACATTTACTTTTTCACTATTATTATTTTTCACATTTTCACTTACCGCACAACAACTTGACCTGTCAAAATTAGGCGGTATGAAATTCCGTAACATCGGTCCTGCCGGAATGAGTGGACGCGTTACGGCCATCGACGTGAACCAAAAAGACCCGCGCATCATGTTTGTGGGAACTGCATCAGGAGGCGTTTGGCGTTCTACAAACCGCGGAATATCATGGAAACCCGTTTTCGACAAACAAAAAGTAATGTCCATCGGCTCCATAGCCATCGACCAGCACAACCCCGATATTATCTGGGTAGGAACAGGCGAAGGCGACCCGCGAAACAGTGTCTCCTCCGGATACGGACTTTATCGTTCGTTGGATGGCGGCGACACATGGCAGCTTATGGGACTGGAAAAGACCAGAAATATCTACCGTATCATCGTCAGCCCCGACAACAGCAATGTGGTGTATGTGGGAGCTATCGGTTCACCGTGGGGTGCCAGTACCAACAGAGGACTGTACCGCACGGAAGATGGCGGAAAAACATGGAAGAAAATTCTTTATGTCAACGACCTGACCGGAGTAGCCGACATGGTTATGGATCCTTCCAATCCGGATAAAATATTTGTTGCCATGTGGCAATATCGTCGCTGGCCCTGGTTTTTTAAGTCGGGGGGTCCCGGTTCGGGATTGTACGTTACTTATGACGGTGGCGACCATTTTACAAAGATTACCGCCAAAGCCGGACTTCCCAAAGGAGAACTTGGCCGTATCGGCATAGCCGTGTCTGCCAGTAACCCAAAAGTAGTTTATGCACTGGTGGAATCAAAGAAAAACGGCCTTTATCGTTCCGATGACGGCGGAAAAACATGGAAACTGCGTACGACTAAAAATATCGGTGGCCGGCCGTTTTATTTCTCCAACATCTATGTGGATCCGAAAAACGAAAATAATGTCTATACACTCTTTACCCGCGTAAACAAAAGTATTGACGGTGGGAAAACTTTCCAGCCGCTCATTGGACGCAATATTCATCCCGACCATCACTCGTGGTGGATCTCACCGGTAAATCCAAAATTTATGATGGATGGCAACGATGGTGGACTGGCCATTACTTACGATCAGGGAAAAACCTGGCGATATGTGCAGAACCTGCCGGTAGGTCAGTTTTATCATGTCAATGTGGATAACGACCTGCCTTATCACGTATTTGGCGGCATGCAGGACAATGGCTCCTGGCGCGGCCCGGGTTATGTGTGGGCACGCGGCGGCATCATCAACGCATACTGGCAAAACCTCATGGGCGGCGATGGCTTTGATGTGGTTCCCGATCCTTCCAGCGACCGTTATTGCTATGCTATGTGGCAGGAGGGCCATATCGGACGTGTGGATTTGAAAACAGGCTATGTGAAAAATATCCGTCCCGTACTTCCGGATGGAAAACTTTTACGTTGTAATTGGAATACAGCTATTTCCGCCGATCCTTTTAACAAAGACGGTCTCTATTTCGGAAGTCAGTTTCTGCATCACAGTACCGATCATGGCAATAGTTGGAGTATCATTTCGCCCGACCTGACTACCAATGACACCGCAGAACAAAAACAATCACAAAGCGGAGGATTGACTTACGATGCAACCGGTGCTGAAAACTACACCACCATTACTGCCATTGGCCCCAGCCCCGTGAAAAAAAATGTTATCTGGGCTGGAACCGATGATGGAAATGTTCAGTTAACAAAAGATGGAGGCAGGCACTGGGAAAATATGGTGAAAAAAATGAAAGGTCTCCCCAAAGGAAGCTGGACTGCCCAAATTGACCCTTCAACATACAACGCCGGTGAAGCTTTTGTGGTGATGAACAATTACCGGAAGCATGATTTTTCACCCTATCTCTTCCATACAACCAACTACGGGAAAAGCTGGAAAAACATGGTAAACAGGGATAGCATTTTTGGCTATTGCCTGTCCTTTGTTCAGGATCCGGTAGAGCCAAAACTTATGTTTCTCGGCACAAGCAGCGGTCTTTATGTCAGCATCAATGGTGGTGAAAACTGGACACACTGGACAAAACATTTTCCTGCCGGCGTCCCCACCCGCGACATGGTCATTCAGCCGCGCGAAGCCGATTTGGTAGTCGCCACATTTGGCCGCTCCATTTATATTTTGGACGATATTCGTCCATTACGTGCACTGGCAGCCAGAGGATTCAAACTTCTTGACGAACCCATCCATGCTTTTACTCCACCGGTGGCTTATGAAGTAAGCTGGAAAGGTGAACCGGGTGTTTTTGTCGGGGGTGCAAGCTATTTTCACGGACAAAATAAACCCATGGGCGCGCTGCTGACTTTTTCGGTAAAAGAAGGTTCAAAGAAACCGGCTGCGGCAAAAAATATGCATTCGGGACAAATGAAACATCAGGCCGGAATGCATCCGAAACAGAAAACACATGCTACAAAAAAAGTTACTATCGTGGTGAAAGATAAAAGCGGAAATATCGTGCGCACCCTGTCCATGATTCCTCATACGGGTATTAACCGCTTTAACTGGCGTCTTGACCGCAAAGGATACCGCTTCCCCGGAAGCCCCAAGCCTGAAAAGCATGCCAATGAAATCGGCGGCGGTGGCTATGTTATCCCCGGAATTTACAAATTGGTATTTTCGTATCAGGGACATTCGGATTCCACGATGCTGACTGTAAAGCCGGATCCGCGTCAAAATTTTTCGGCGGAAGCCATGAAAGCAAATTATGCGCTGGTACAACCTGTTCTGAAAAAATTACAGTCTCTTGCCGAGGCTGTTGACCGGTTAAAGGAAAGCAAAAAAACAATGCAGACAGTGAACAAACTGTTGCCACAAAAGAAAGAAGAGAACCTTACGGCCTTCAGGAAGCTGAGCAAGGTTACAGGCGATTCTATCAAAGCTATCCATGATGCTATCTTTCCACCAAAAAACGTACAGGGAATTTATAGTAATCCGAAATTGGTCATGTCGAAACTTCAGAATTCCTACGGTATCATTTTTGAAAGAGAACCGTTGAACGCTACCCAGAAGTTGGAGATTAAACAGTCTAAACAAATCATTGACAATACTTTGCAGCGCATCGATAACTTTTATAAAAATCAGTGGGCGGCATACAAAAAAGCAGCGGGGAGCATGAACCTTTCACCGTTTAACGGAGAGCAAAAGAAATAAATGTGTCGGTATTCAGAGCCAAACGAAGAATTATATTTACCGTTCAATTCTGATGGGCTTCAGGCAGGCTTTGTGGGGAAGATGCCCCGTGAGAATCTAATGAATCAGTGATAAAATCTCATTTTAATAACGAGACTCTCACGCCAGCTCTTTCATATAGCCTTACGCCTTCAGCTCCAGCAAGGTAATTTCGGGAAGGATTCCGATACGCCCGGGATAGCCGATGGAGCCAAGCCCGCGGTTCACATAAATCTGTCTTCCGGAAGGTTTGTCGGTGTACAGTCCCGCCCACTCTTTGTACATGTATTGTGCAGGACTCCATTTGAAATCTTTCGATTCGATGCCAAACTGAAAACCGTGGGTATGACCCGACAATGTCAAATCCATATCAAAATGTCCGGGTATCACTACGTGATCCCAATGCGAAGGATCATGCGACATAAGCAGCTTAAAAATACCGGATTCCAAACCATGTGCCGCTTTTTTCAAATCTCCCCGTTTGGGAAAACGCGGATGAGCACCCCAGTTTTCCACCCCTACCAATGCAATTTGCCGGTTCCCGCGGGTAAATTTCACATGACGGTTGTTGAGCAATTTCCAGCCCAGCCGTTTATAAAAGGCATAAAGCTGGTTCATGTTCTGCTGTTTGGCAGCTTTGCTGGGCCAGTTCACATAGTTACCGTAATCGTGGTTGCCCAGCGTGGCATATATCCCCATTGGTGCTTCTAACTGCGAAAGTGTTTTCTCAAATCGAAAAGCCTCTTTGGTGGTGAAGTTGACCAAATCACCGGTAAACAGAATCATATCAGGATGCAGCGACAGAATTTTCTTTACCGCTTCCTGCAATGGTTTTTCAGATTTCCATGTACCGAGATGCAGGTCGGATATCTGCACAATGCGCAACCCGTCAAAATTTTTCGGAAGCCTGTCAAAATGCAGTTTCCTGTGAATGATATTAAACTCGTAAACCCATTTGAACATCCCGGTAAGCATGGTTCCCAGCACCAGCCCGCCACTCAGATAACCCATGTATTGCAGAAATTTACTCCTGCTAATGCCCTCTTTTTTCTCAAGAAGTTCGACTCGCCGGCTTTTGACCACCATGACCGGTATTTTTTGAACAACCCGCCATAAATCGGCAATCAACAAAAACAGCAACGGAAACATCTTAGCCGTATAAAAAACAAGGATAAGTCCAATCCAATATGTCCGGAAAACATCGTTCCAATCCTGTATCGGTCGTAAGATACTCCCAGCAATCAACACCCCCACCATCATCAGCGGCAACCAGAATAAAAATGCCACAAGGTTTTTGTGCCACGAGTTATAGTTGAAAATAGTTTTCCGTAAAGCTGACCACAGGTAAAGATCGGCAAGAAACAGCACAACCATCAGCAAATACTGCTTTTTGTAAAGCGGAAGCTGATGTGCCAAAACAAAGTAACCGGCAAAAATCAGTAACAGGCCGGCGAGGGAAGCTATTTTAGAATGATTGTGTTTGATAGTATCCGAATTTAGTTGTTGTCAGTGTTGTTATGAACAAAATCTC
>JAJRQN010000270.1 GCA_024280235.1 Bacteroidota bacterium
AAATATTGATATAATGTGTTTTGATACCATCGCCCCGGATTAAAATCCGAGACTACATTTGAGTCGTCCGCTATGCGGACTTTAATCATCCCCCTGTGTGCTTAAAATTTAAACATGAGTGTTTCATCTGTTTATAATTTTATAACTAACTGTCATTTAACATAATATATTTATCATCCCCGCTTGCTGTTGTACCAACAGGCGGGACAGGCGGATTAAGCAGCTTGCCCCGATTATTTCGGGGGATTAAGCGGATTTTAGTTTTTCGCAAGCGAAAAACATTCGTTAAATTCGTGTAATCCGATGATTATTTTTTGGGGGATAATCATTCTTCTGTGTGTTCCCGCTTTAAGCGGGGTCATAAATGTTTCATCTTAAAAATAATATTTTGCAAATATCCAAAAAAATGAGCTTTGAAAAGAAGCTTTCTTGGCTATGAATTTCATTCCGTTTCCGGACAGGAAGAAGGGAACAGGATTCCCGAAACAAATATTTTGCAAACATGAAAACATCTGCTAACTTTGCGCCTCTGAAAAAGTATCGCTTTTGTGATTTTCTAAATATTGAAAATCAATACAAAAGCCTGCGTGGATTTTTTGACAAACAGAAATAATATGTGGCAATTTCTCGTTCGGTTTACCCTAAGAAACCGATTGGCTATATTGATAGTGATTGGACTACTGACGGTTTTTATGGGTTATGAGGGTTCAAAGGTTCAACTTTCTTACCATCTAGCTAAGATGCTTCCCTCCACCGACCCTACCAGCATAGAATATAACAACTTTAGAAAAGAATTTGGACAAAGCGGAGACGGGAGCATCAGTTTCATTGCGGTAAAAGACCCAAAACTGTTTACACTTCAGCATTTTGATGACTGGTATGATCTCACCCAAAATCTTATGAAGATAAAAGGGGTAAAACAGGTACTGTCTTCTGCACGTGTTTTTACGCTGGTAAGAGACGACAGTCTCCACAAATTTGATTTTAAAAATCTGGTTCCTCACCGGCCCACCACACAAAAAGAGGTTGATTCAATAAAGAATACCCTCTACAATCTGCCACTGTATCAGGACAGACTGTTTAACAGGAAGACGCATGCCCATCTCATCATGATCACTGTGGACAAAAATATTCTGAACTCAAAAGCCAGAATTCCCATGATGAAAAAGATGACAGAAGAAGCTGAAAAGTACGGGAAGAAATATCATTTGGATGTCAGGAAGTCGGGACTTCCGTATATCCGCACCATTCAAAGTGCACTGATTTTACATGAGTCTTTTCTCTTTGTTTTGCTTTCGGCACTGATTACTTCCATTTTGCTTTTTGTTCTGTTCCGATCGTTCAGGGCGGTCTTTTTCGCCATGATTGTTGTAATTATTGCGGTGGTATGGACAATGGGAACCGTTACTTTGCTGGGGTATAAATTCACTATCCTGACCGGCGTTTTACCACCTTTACTTATTGTTATCGGAGTAGAGAATTCCATCTTTCTTCTGAACAAGTACTTAGATGAAATTCGTCTGCACGGAAACAAGGCCCGTGCATTGTCGCGCATGATTGTGCGTATCGGTAAAGCCAACCTGCTTACCAATGCAACTACGGCTGCAGGTTTTGGCTCTTTCATGGTAACCTCTAACACTTTTCTTGTGGAATTTGGTATTGTGGCCACACTCAACATTATGGCTATTTACGTGCTTTCCATGTTAATGCTACCCATATTATTTAGCTATTTCCCGATTCCCAAGTCCCGCCATCTGAAACATCTAAACAGCGATAAAGGTTTTGCCACCAAGATATTAAATAACGTTAACAAGCTTATATTAAGATACAGGCCAATTATTTATGTCGTTACGATTTTATTAGTGTTAATTGGTGCATATGGAATTACCCGATTACGTACATCAGGTTCCATCGTTGACGACATTTCCAAGGATAATAAGTTGCAAAAAGACCTGCTTTTTATGGAGAAAAATTTCAAAGGCGTCATGCCTATGGAAATAACCGTTAATACCGAAAAAAAGGGCGGACTTCTACGGCTTTACAACCTGCGAAAATTGGAGCAACTGCAAGATACACTGGCATTATATCCCGAGTTTGCCCGTCCGGTATCTATTGTTTCCCTCGTAAAGTCAGCCAAACAGGCTTTTTACCGCGGCAACCCTAAAATGTATTCATTGCCTAACAATCAGGAGAAAAATTTTATTCTGAGTTACATTCCAAACTTTAAACAAAAGGCACGCAACAAAAAACGAAACCTACTCAGCTCATTTGTCGATTCCACTTTCCGAATTACACGAATCTCTGTTCAGATGGCGAATATCGGGACCAACGAAATAGATAGCATCATCCATTCGCTAAGACCCAGAATCAACAAGATTTTCCCACCTTCAAAATATAAAGTACACCTGACCGGCACCAGTGTGGTTTTTCTCAAAAGCACGAATTATCTCGTAAAAAATCTTGCTTTTAGCTTATTGTTGGCTGTTGGCATTATTACATTGCTCATGTCTTTCATCTTCTCCTCGGTCAAGATGATTATCATCTCCCTCATTCCAAACATGATACCACTTCTGCTAACTGCCGGAATGATGGGCTACTTCGGTATTGCAATAAAGCCCTCCACAATTATCATTTTCAGTATTGCACTGGGAATCAGCGTGGACAACACAATTCACTTTTTATCACGCTACCGGTTACATTTAAAAACAAACCGGTGGAATGTCCAAAAATCAGTTATCGGAGCATTGTATGAAGCAGGATACAGCATGATATTTTCTGTTACGGTGCTGTTTTTCGGCTTTTACATTTTCACGTTCTCATCGTTTGGAGGAACCGAAGCATTGGGTTATCTTGTTTCGTTTACATTGTTGATAGCCCTGCTCACAAACCTTATTGTGCTGCCATCACTGTTGCTTTCGCTTGACAAATGGTTGCTCACAAAATCGTTTAAAAAAGGAGAAAGGGAAGTTTTTGTGGAAGAAAAACACGATGAATTAGACAAAGTTGTTTCCGAAGTATTAGAAAACAAGAAAAAACAGTAAGACCATGAAAGGAATTATTCTCGCCGGCGGTTCCGGCACACGGCTGCACCCACTTACACTTGCCGTCAGTAAACAACTCATGCCGGTTTACGACAAGCCCATGATTTACTATCCTCTGTCCATCCTGCTCATGGCGGGCATAAAAGATGTTCTCATTATTTCCACACCTCACGACACGCCCAATTTTAAATTGTTGCTCGGAGATGGTTCTCAAATAGGCTGTCATTTTGAATATGCTGTACAGCACAATCCCAACGGACTGGCACAAGCTTTTGTGATTGGTGAAAAATTTATTGGCAATGAAAAAGTAGCCCTTGTTCTAGGCGACAATATTTTTTATGGTCGCGGTTTGCAACAACTGCTCATGAACAGTTCCGATCCTGATGGCGGCATTGTTTTTGCTTACCATGTAAAAGATCCGGAGCGATATGGTGTGGTGGAATTTGATGAAAACATGAAAGTTCTTTCCATTGAGGAAAAGCCGGAACATCCCAAATCAGATTATGCCGTTCCCGGTCTCTATTTTTATGATAATTCCGTTGTGGATATCGCTAAAAACTTAAAACCCAGTGCACGGGGTGAGTATGAGATTACAGATATTAACAAGCATTATCTTGAAGCAGGCAAGCTGAAGGTGGCCATGCTAAGTCGTGGCACAGCATGGCTTGACACAGGGACATTTTCTTCGCTGACACAGGCTTCACAGTTTGTGGAAGTTGTTCAGGAACGCCAGAATCTGAAAATCGGATGTATTGAAGAAATCGCTTACAATAAAGGATTTATGAACACTGAACAATTACGCAAAATAGCCAAACCGCTTATGAAAAGCGGATATGGACAATATTTAATCAACTTAATAGATTAAAAATACAACGGGTGTATAGTTACGACAAGTTATACCAAATTTTTTCCAGCCATTTGGAGAAACAAAGTTTCAACAATAATCCCAAAGAGCTGTACGAACCAATTGCCTACAGTATCTCACAGTGTGGCAAACGGCTTCGGCCTGTTTTTACGCTAATGGCTTGTGATCTTTTTGAGGGCGACATTGAAAAAGCTTTACCACAAGCTCTCGCCATTGAGTTGCTACACAATTTCACTTTGATTCATGATGATTTGATGGATCAGTCGCCCATCAGACATGGAAAAAAGACCGTTTTTAAAAAGTGGGATCCTAACATGGCCATCCTTGCCGGTGATGCGCTCTTCGTTTTGGCTTACAACCACACCCTCAAGGCAGAAGCTCACATATTGCCTGATATTCTAAAAATATTTAACAAAACGGCACTCCAGGCATGTGAAGGACAGCAACTGGATCTGAATTTCGAGAAACAGAAAGATGTGTCGCTGAAAGATTATCTTGAGATGATCAGGTTGAAAACAGCGGTACTTTTTGGCGCAAGTTTAAAAATCGGAGCACTCACAGCCGGAGCATCTGAAAAAAACAGGCAGCTTATTTATGATTTTGGCATCAATATGGGTATGGGTTTTCAGTTGAAAGATGACTTGCTGGATTTGTATGGAAATCAAAATGTCTTCGGGAAAAAGACAGGCCAGGATATTCTTGAAAATAAAAAAACCTATCTCTTCATTAAAGCACTGGCCACAGCTGACCCGAAAACCAAAAATGTACTGTTGGATTATTTTCACGAAAAGAAACTTTCGGAGAAAGAAAAAATTTATTCTTTCAAAATAATATTTGATGAACTGAATATTGAGAAACTAACCAATGATGCTATTTGCAGCTACCTTGACAAAGGAATAGAAAATTTAAACAATATTGACCTCCCTGAAGAGCGGAAACATCCCCTGAAAAATCTGGCACAAACCATGATAAGCCGGAAGAAATAAGTACTTTATTCTTCCAATTCCAATTGTAATTCTTCCCACCGGAGATAAAAAGCATCTAATTGGTTTTGTAATTCACTGTGTGTTTTATATAACGAACCGTCTTTTATCTCATCAACATATTTATCCGGTTGCGATAATTTCTCGTTTATTTGAGCCAACGCCTGTTCTGTTTCTTTGATTTTATTCTCAGTTTCCTCCAGTGCTTTCCTCAATTTGCGCAACTGCC
Source organism: Bacteroidota bacterium (assembly GCA_024280235.1). GTDB lineage: Bacteria > Bacteroidota > Bacteroidia > Bacteroidales > F082 > Sulfidibacterium. The sequence goes on from JAJRQN010000270.1 coordinate 5,119, forward strand.
GTTCTTTTTCTTTTCTTTTCTGCCAGTCCAACTTTTGTTCTATGACTGCTGTCTTTTTCGCTTTCGGCTTTTCCAAAGTCTCCAGTTCTTTCAGTTGTTCTATGTTTCGTTTGGTAAGATAATCGTTAAGTGTCCCTCGAAATTCCTTTAGTTTATGGTTACGGAATTCAAAAAAATGCTCGCTCAGCCCCTGCAAAAAGTCACGGTCGTGCGACACGAGAATCAAAGTGCCATCGTATTGTAGCAAGGCATTTTTCAAAATGTCTTTGGAAAGCATGTCGAGGTGGTTTGTCGGTTCATCAAGAATCAACAAGTTGGAGGGACTTAGCAACAGACGCGCCAGTGATAACCGCGCTTTTTCTCCACCCGAAAGTACGCTGACCCGTTTATTAATGTCATCGCCCTGAAACAAAAAAGCGCCGAGAATAGCGTTCAGCCGTGTACGGATGTCGCCCACAGCAATGTCGTCAACAGTTTCAAAAACAGTTTTTGACGGATCCAGCATCTCCCACTGATCCTGTGCGTAATAAGCAATTTGAACATTGTGTCCGTATTTTATTTCACCATCGAAATCCAATTGGCGGGCTATAATTTTTGACAAAGTGGTTTTCCCTTCGCCATTTCTACCTACAAATACAATCTTATCACCTTTAATCACCTGAAAATCCAGCGATTGCAACACCTGCTTGTCGCCATACCATTTGGAAACATTTTTCCCTTCTACCACCACTTTACCGCTACGCGGAGCTGCCGGAAACCGAAAATGAATACCCGATTTATCGAGATTATCCACCTCCACTTTTTCCATTTTCTCCAGTTGCTTCAGGCGCGACTGAACCTGTCGGGCTTTGGTAGCTTTGTAACGAAAACGTTCAATAAAATTTTCTAATTCTTTAATTTGCTTTTGCTGGTTGGAAAATACGGCCAGTTGTTGCTCCACCCGCTCCCGGCTTAATTGCAGATATTTGGAATAAGGAACTTTAAAGTCGTAAATTTTTCCATTGTTGATTTCCAGCGTGCGGGTAGTTAGATTATCGAGAAAACTACGGTCGTGCGAAACCAGTAAGACCGAACCACGATAGCTTTTTAGGAAATTTTCCAACCACTGGATAGCATCAATATCTAAATGGTTTGTCGGCTCATCGAGTAGTAAAAGTATAGGCTGTAACAACAACAATTTGGCCAGCTCAATACGCATTTGCCATCCGAGGCTGTAACTACTTACCGGCTTTGAAAGTTCATTCTCAAGAAACCCAAGTCCTTTCAGCACTTTTATAGCTCTTCCCTCCTGCTTGTCATCCTCATTAACAGCCAAATGATGATGAATCTCTTCCAAACGCTCATATAATTTAATATACGTTTTGCTCTCGTAATCGGTACGGACAGAAAGCTGGTGCTGTATGCCGGCAAGCTCCTTTTTAAGATTATTCAAGAACGAAAAAGCGGATAACGCTTCTTCAAGTACATTCCTGCTGCTTCTAATTTGTTTTTCCTGAGGCAGATAGCCGATGGTTTCACTCTCAGGCACAATCACATCCCCACCGGTAGGTTCCTGTTCGCCAATCAAGATACGCAACAGCGTAGTCTTACCTGCACCATTTTTCCCAGCCAGTCCGATGCGCTCTTTGTTTCCGATATGAAACGAAACACCTTTAAAAAGCGGCTCTCCGCCAAATTCCATTAAAATATTACTGACCGATATCACCTAAACAAATTTTTTGCAAAAATATCATTTCCACGGAAGCAAAAGGCTGTAAAACCAAGAGAATAAGAATTATCTTTTAGCGGAGTGGGTTCCCGGTTCTTTGTAACAAAACCATTTATGCAATTTTACGATTGTAACACAATAATACATAAAAACCTTATATCGCTTGATATTATTAGCAATATATCAATGCAAGAAAAATAAAAAGAGGATAAAATGAAAAAAATTCTGTTATTTTCCTGAAAAAAGCAGCCGTTCGCCCCGGATATTTTCGTTGATAGTTCCATGGTCGTAAACCAGCTGCCCGTTGACGAAAGTCATCTGCACCCGCGAGTGAAACAGGACACCTTCCATGGGCGACCAACTGCATTTGTACAAAACATTGGAACGATCAACTTTCCACGATTTGTTCATATCAACCAGCACGAGGTCAGCGGCATATCCTTTGCGGACAAAACCTCTTTTTTGCACACCAAACAGGATGGCCGGATTATGGCACATCTTCTCCACCACTTTTTCAATGGTTATTTTCTTTTGATGGACAAACTCGAGCATGGCCGTTAACGAATGCTGCACCATGGGGCCACCCGAAGGCGCTTTAAAATAAGGACGCTGTTTTTCGTCCAGCGTATGCGGCGCATGGTCGGTAGCCACCACATCGAGGCGGCCATCGAGCAACGCATCAAACAGCGCCAGACGGTCGGACTCTGTTTTTACCGCCGGATTCCACTTGACAAGGTTGCCTTTGGCGACATAATCTTTATCAGAAAACCAAAGATGATGCACACAAACCTCAGCCGTTATCTTTTTCTCGTTCAGTGGAATATCGTTATCGAAAAGCTCCATTTCGCGCGCTGTGGACAAATGCAGAATATGAAGCCGGGTACCGAATTTCCGTGCAAGGGCAACAGCCTTTGCCGAAGAGAGATAACAGGCTTCTGCTGTTCGGATTTTCGGATGAACGGAAGCTGTTGCCTTCAGCCCCAACGTTTTATAAAATTTGGCATTGTTTTTTTGAATAATTTCGTCCTCTTCACAATGGGCAGCAATGAGCATAGGGACTTTTGAGAAGATGTCTTCGAGAATATTTTCATCATCCACGAGCATGTTTCCGGTGGAGGAACCCATAAAAAGCTTAATTCCACATACTTTTTCCGGATCTGTTTCCAAAACTTCCTCAAGATTGTCGTTGGAAGCGCCCATGTAAAAAGAGTAATTGGCCAGCGATTTCTGTGAAGCAAGAGTATATTTTTCTTCAAGTAACTTCTGTGTCAAAGCCGGCGGGCTGGTATTGGGCATCTCCATAAAGCTGGTAACACCTCCGGCCACGGCAGCCCGGCTTTCGGAGAAGATGTCGGCTTTGTATTCTAACCCCGGTTCCCGGAAATGGACATGCTCGTCGATGACACCCGGAAGCAGAAAAAAACCTTTAGCGGTAACCACTTCCCATCCTTCTTCAACAGGTATATTTTCGCCTTCCAGTACTTTCTCAATGACTTTGCCACTGACGTAAACATCTCCGGTAAACGTGCGCCCTTCGTTGACGATACGGGCTTGTTTTATAATAAATTTATTAGTCATCGGTTCTATACCGCGGCTATTTTCTTGGTTTTATTTTCCCCATGATAGCACGTTTTCTCAAGCTTATCACACCAAAAACAGCTTCGCGAAAAATACTGTTGTTCATTTTCGATACGCCCAGTGTGCGTTCGGTAAAGATTATGGGTACCTCCACGACTTTAAAGCCCAGCTTGATGGCTGTGAATTTCATTTCAATTTGAAAAGCATAGCCAACAAATTTAATTTTGTCGAGGTTGATGGTTTCCAGCACTTTTCGTGTCCAGCCTACAAAGCCGGCAGTGGTATCACGGATAACCATTCCGGTAATCATCCGTACGTAAGCCGAGGCATAATAGGACATAAGCACACGTCCCATGGGCCAGTTGACAACGTTCACACCGGTAATATAGCGGGAGCCAATGACAACATCGGCCCCATCGTCATGCATACTGGAAAACAACCGCTCCAAATCAGAAGGATTGTGAGAGAAGTCGGCATCCATTTCAAAGACATAATCATACGTCCGTTGCAACGCCCATTTAAAACCGGTGATGTAAGCCGTACCCAATCCCTGTTTGCCTTCCCTCTCAAGAATATTAAGTCTGTCAGGAAACTCGGCGATAAGCCGTTTTACAATGGCAGCAGTCCCATCCGGGCTGTTATCTTCTACTATTAAAATATCAAAAGAAGTCTTTAAATTAAAGACCGTGCGGATAATATTTTCAATATTTTCCTTCTCGTTAAATGTGGGGATGATGACCAGCCCTTTGTTCATTGACTAAATTTTTTGCTAAAATAGTAGAAAACCTCCAAATTACAGATTTGAAATTTCATAAAAAATCTGAAAACAGAAAAAAAGCCGATTACAGAATTTCTTCCGGCAAACGGTATGTAGCCATTTTATTACTACTTTTGGCTCTGAATTAGAAACAAAATTAATTTACCTTATAGAATTTGATAGCATGAAGAAATTTTACATTATTACATTAATTATCTGTACCGTTTTTTCTTCGGGTTATGCCCAAAACACTATTTTGGATGCCCGTGGTATGGTGGGACAATCTGTAACTGTGAAAGGCATAGTTACCAATGGAAGTGAATTGGGGCCAATCCGTTATTTGCAAGATAATACTGCCGGAATTGCTGCCTATGGTTCTGCAATTAACGATGTTAAAAGAGGCGATTCGGTTACCATATCCGGAACCGTTAAAAGTTATAATCAATTGCTCGAACTCGACCCGATAACCAAAGTTGTTGTGAGATCAAGTGGAAATCCATTACCCGATCCGATAGTTTTGACGCCTGACCAGATTTCTGAAACCTATGAGAGCAGACTGGTTCGGATTAATAATGTCGTTTTTGATAACGGAGGCCAGGCTTTTACCGGAAATACTTTATATACATTTACTTCAAATGGTCAAACGGGTAAAGTATATATTAAAAAAGGACAGAATATTGTTGGAAAAACAATACCAAGTGTTCCGGTTACCCTGACGGCAATTTGTTCTCAATATGATTATTCCAATCCAAACGCCGGCTATCAGCTACTGCCTCGCGATACTAATGATATTGTAAGGGCAAGTTCCATCTATTTTGTAAAACCATTAGCCAATACGAATTTCACGCATACAGCACTCGACTTTACATGGACTACCAATATCCCGGGAACAACCGAAATATTCTACGGTCCCACTGAGGCGAAAGTTAAATCAAACGTCTACAATGCGCAGGTCAATTCTGTGGATCATACACCGGAACTGTCCGGTTTAAATGCAGGCGAAATTACCTGGGTACAGGTATTTTCTGTGAACGGTACAGATACGGCAAAATCGGTAATAACGCCTTTTGCTACCATTTCAAATTCAACAGGTAACATGAAAGTTTATTTCAATACTCCTGTAGATACTTCTTACTCCAGAGGAGTCGATGCAACGTATCTTCCACAAACCATTGACGATACGCTGATAAGTTACATTAAACGTGCAAAGCACACCATTGATATGGCAATTTACAATATGAACAATAACGGAATCAGCAACATCAGTCAGGCACTGATAGCAGCTGCTAATCGCGGTGTCCGGGTTCGCGCTATTGGTTGTGGTACTACGGCAAATATCGGATTTTCAGTGTTTTCAGGCACCAAGGTTCATGTACTTATTGGTCCGGACAAGTATCATCGTGATGGTATCATGCACAACAAGTTTGTAATTTTTGATGCGCAATCCGACAATCCGGACGACCCGATTGTCTGGACAGGCTCCACCAACTTCACCGAAGATCAGATCAACCGCGATGCCAACAATGTGATCATTATACAGGATCAAAGTCTGGCACGCACTTATCAGATTGAATTTGAAGAAATGTGGGGATCCACCGGCGACCAGCCCAATGCTGCTAACGCCCGTTTCGGATCTGAAAAAAGAGACAACACACCCCACGAATTTAAAATTAACGGAGACAGGGTTGAGTCTTACTTTAGCCCCACAGACGGAGTTAACTCTCAGATTGTAAGCCACATTAAAACAGCTAATCATGACTTAAGCATTGCTGTTATGGTGATTACCCGCGATGCAATTGCCGCTGCTATCGACTCAGCCAAACTGTCCGGCGCTGTCGTAAATATGCTCACTAATTCAGAGAGCAATAATTCAACTTCTGTAAACACAACTCTCTCATCTGCCTTGGGTGATCATTATGTTTTTTATACCGGAAATTCCGGCATCATGCATAATAAATACATGATTGTGGATGAAGGAGACACTTCGTCCGACCCGTTTGTGTTGACAGGGTCACACAACTGGAGTGCGGCCGCCAACACTTCCAATGACGAGAATACCCTGATCATTCACAGCGCAACTATTGCAAATATTTATTATCAGAATTTTGTACATCTTTACCTTGCCAGTAATGGAATACTTACTGCTGTTAAGAGCTTCGATGAGAACCCGGCTAACAAAGGCTTGCAAGTATTTCCGAATCCGGTAAATAATGGAAATGTTACGGCAACCTATTTCCTCAATCAAGCTGAAAAAGGAGGTAAGATCCAGCTGATTGACATGACAGGCAGGGTAGTTTTTAGCCAATCCGTTAAAATGAAGAATGGTGAAAATAAATTTCATTTTAATTTTCCAGCCTCCAGCAAAGGTACTTATGTGCTTCGTTTAACAACCGCCAAACATGCCTGGAGTAAAATAGTGGTGTTTGAATAGATGCACAGGACTCTATTTGAGCTTGGCTCAACTTCGACGATTTCTAACAACCACTTTCTAAAATTGGGGGGCTTACTGACGCTATCTAACAGAAATACAAAAGCTTATGTTTAAAAAAGATTTTGAAACCGGTATCACGTTTACCAAAATGGTAACAGTATCTTTTCAGGATACGGCTGCGGCCTTCGGCTCCGGAAAAGTGGAGGTACTTGCTACGCCTGCCATGATCGCTTTAATGGAAGGCACAGCTCTTGAACTGATACAACAATACCTTGAAGAAGGATTTACAACGGTTGGCACAGAAGTTTGCGTAAAACATGTAAAAGCCACCCCCGTGGGAATGAAGGTAACCTGCAAAGCTACCCTCAAAGAGGCAGAAGAAAATAAATTAATGTTTGATGTTGTCGCTTCGGATGAAGAGGGACAGATAGGTTACGGTACACACCGCCGGTATATCATCAACCTTGAAAAATTTATGGGGAAAGCCTTAAAAAAAGATTGAGCCTGATTACGGAGGACTCGTTAATTCTTTCACGGGATTCCAAAATACTGTTTTAAAATCCAGAATTTTATCCTCTTCGACCCGAACACCTTCGCTTACTAACAGGTCTTTCATGGTGTTTTGTCCCCCGAAAGTGCGTTTCCCGGTTAACAAGCCCTGCCGGTTGACAACGCGGTGTGCCGGAATTCCGTCCAAACGATATTTGGAGCTGTTCAGCGCCCAGCCCACTATACGGGCAGAACCTTTGCTGCCAAGATATTCAGCTACAGCGCCATAGGATGTAACTCGTCCGTATGGAATCTGGCGAACTACATCATAAACTTTCGAAAAAAAATCGGTTTTCTGAATCATAATTTATCCATTGGATTAAAAAAATCAGGGTTAAGTTTAAAAGACAGATACTTGATTTTAGTACCGTGTTCCAACCATTTTTTTCGTAAAAGGTTTGGATTTGCGTTACCTCATTGGCCATGCCCGAACCGTAAATATCTTCATTGGCAAAAAGCAGACTGTGACCACCCTGTTCAATGACTTCGCGTGTATAATCGTACAGCAACAAGGCATCTGTTTTGAGATGGATAATGGCATCCATAGTCAGGCAAAGGGCATAGCGTTTTAGAAACTGCGGTGAAGTAAGACGTTTTCGTTCTCTGACCGCTTTTACCTGCGGGTCGGGAAAGGTAATCCACAGCTCGTCCACTTCATGCGTGCCAAAATAATACTCCGACAGTTCGATACGGGTACGAACGAATGCAACATTTTTAAGACTTTCTTCCTGTGCAGTTTTAAGACCTCGCCACATGCGCGCACCTTTGATGTCCACACCAATGAAATTTTTTTCAGGATACCGGCGTGCCATCTCCACTGTATATTCACCTTTTCCACAACCCAGTTCCAAAGTTAGCGGATGGTCATTTTTAAAAAAATCGGATTTCCATTTTCCTTTCAGGTGAAAGCCTTTAACCACCTCCTCATAACGATACTGAAACAGGTTAGAGAAGGTAAGGTTCTCGGCAAACCGCTGAAGTTTGTTTTTGTTTCCCAAGCCGAAGGTCTTTCTATTTTACCAAAATCCAAGCCAAAGGATTGTCATTTTTACGAATGGCCGAAAGTTGTTTTTCCGCTAATAAACGGCTGTCGAAAGCATCAAAAGCCACGCGATGCAATCCGTCAGATGTTTCACCAACGACAATAGGTTGGTAGCCTTTATGCTTTAGCGTACCAACAAATCTTCGCACGTTTTGCATATCCTTAAAAGCGCCGGCAATGATATAAAATCGCCGGGAGTTTACCATGTGTTTTGCCGGGGCAGTAACCGAAGCTATTTTCTTCGGCAACGGTTTGGCAACAACTTCTTTTCCGGATTTTGCCGAAACGGCAATTGTATTCTTTGTCTTTTTAACCATTGGCATTGGTGATTTGGCTTTCGGCTTAACGACAACGGTTACAGGCTTTTTAACGGATACAGGTTTACTGTTTATTGTTTTGGATGTGGTTTCTTCGTTTTTCTCAAAAAGGCTTATCCACCAGGAACCAAACCGGCTGTTGCTTACTTTGGCAATAGGTACTTTATCAATGTTATTCATCAGGTAAACATTTGGTTGGGAATAAAACAGCGGAATTACCGACGAATAGTTATCATAATAGGTATTAACCATATCTTTATTCATAAATCCCCAGCCAACCATCATGGCCATGATAAGTACAACTAAAAATGCCAACTGCGATTTATAGGGAGATTTTTTATGTGTGGCCAACAGTTTTGCATGTTTTTGTCTCGCTGTATCAGAAGAAACTCCCTGATGGCTCTGTTTTTTGGTTTCCTTTGCCACAGGCACTTTCTTTTCGTAGCCGGAGTTTACCGCTTTACGCAATTTCTCCTCTGCATTAGCACGCCGGATGGAAGGCGAAACAAAACTTGTAAGTCCGAAAGCATCGGCATTGTAATTGAGAGTGCTGTCCTGCTCAAAAACAATCTGGTCGTTTATGTTAAGAAAAATACTGCCTACCTTATGAAAGTTTATTCTTTTCCCCGACTCCAAAGCATTGTTACACAAAAGGACAAATTTATCCACCTGTGTCTTAGCCTCTTTGTAAGAGATATTTTCTTCACGAGCAATATAATTTACCAGAAGACCATCGTTTGTTTTCAGGTAGGCATTAAACATCACCTGCTTGAAGGGTGGCCTAAAATAATGCGTGTTAGGCTGAATGGAAGCGGGCTTGTCGTTGGTAAGAAACCCACCCAATCCCGGTATGACCACGCATTCATAATCATACAGTAAATCGCCTATGTGTCTCGCTATCTTCATGTTACACTATTTATTATATATGGAAGCTTGAACCTGCTAATATAATCACTGTTGCGCTTCATTGCAAATTTTGTTAATAAGTTTTGCGATGTCTTCAGGGGTATCTATGCCAACTCCGTCATAATCAGTGATTTCTACCTTAATTACAAAGCCGTTTTCCAGCCAACGGAGTTGCTCCAGTTTTTCGGATAGTTCCAGTTTTCCCGGTGGTAATATGGCAATTTTCTTCAGCACGTTAGTCCGATATGCGTAAATACCGAGATGTTTGAGAAAGCTGATTTTTTTTAACCAGTTCTCAGGTTTCTCGCCACGAACAAAAGGAACGGCTTGCCGGCTGAAATACAGGGCTTGTTTTTGTCTGCCGATTACAACTTTCACCATATTGGGATTTATCAAATCTTCCGGCAATGTTATAGGATGGGCAAGCGTGGCAATGTCAGTCGTTTCATCCTGAAACAACGCGAGAAGCTGCCGGATGTGCTCCGGTTGTATCAAAGGTTCATCACCCTGAACATTAACAACCACATCAAAGAATTGCCCTTGTTTTTCCAATTTCTCCACCACTTCCCGGCAACGGGAAGTTCCGTTAGTATGGCTACTATCTGTAAGCACTACATTCCCGCTAAAACTTTCCACATGTCTTACAATGCGTTCGTCATCGGTGGCTACTACTACTCTCTCAACATCTGCCGCTGAAGATGCCTGTTCATAAACCCGTTGCACCATAGATTTACCACAGATGTCGGCGAGCGGCTTTCCGGGAAACCGGGATGAAGCATAGCGTGCAGGAATAATGCCTATGACTTTCATGTCAGTTTTTTGATTTAAAACAGGCCGTTGATTTCGGCATCAATTTTTTCTATGACAACTCCAATATCTTCAGGCTTGGTAAAATCAAGCTTATCCACATTAATAATCAACAGTTTTCCCAGTTTGTATTTGGAAATCCAGGCTTCGTAACGCTCGTTGAGCAATTTAAGATAGTCGAGCCGTATAGATTCTTCATACTCTCTACCCCGTTTTTGAATCTGTTCCACAAGTGTCGGCACGGAAGCTCTGAGATATATCAACAAGTCGGGAGGCTGGATAAACGAACTCATCAACTCAAAAAGAGAGCTGTAATTTTCAAAATCGCGTGATGACATAAGGTTCATTTCGTGTAGGTTAGGTGCAAAAATATAAGCATCCTCATAAATACTGCGATCCTGTATTACCTTTTTATTGCCTCGCCTGATTTCCACCACCTGACGAAAACGGCTGTTCAGAAAATAAACCTGAAGGTTAAAGGACCATCGTTGCATATCGTCATAAAAACTCTGCAGGTAAGGATTATGGTCCACATCTTCATAATGGGCTTTCCATCCATAATGTTTTGATAAAACTTTTGTCAGGGTTGTCTTTCCCGATCCAATATTTCCGGCAATTGCAATGTGCATTTTATTATTGATTTAATAATTAAAATTCTTTTTTGTTGTACTGCTGTATTCCAGCATTTCATTCACAAAATCACGATTGTTGTGTAAGCGGGGAATTTTGTGCTGGCCGCCCAGTTTGTTGTTCCGCTTCATCCATGCATAAAACGAACCTTTTTTCATTGATTTAATCAAGGGCGGTTTCAGTACCATATCGTGATATCTTTTGGCCTCATAATCTGAATTTAATGCTTTGAGGGCATTATCAAAAAGCTCTGCAAAAAAATCAAAGTTATCCGGCATTTTCTCAAACTCTACCAGCCACTCATGCCGAATGGTATCGTCGGCATACAAAGGAGCCGCCGTAAAATCGCGAATGGCAGCGCCGGTTTTTGAACAGGCTGTGGTAAGGGCCTTCTCTGCATTGTCCACCATCAATTCTTCCCCCACAATATTAATAAAGTTTTTGGTACGTCCCGTAATTTGTATTCTGTACGGATGCAGCGAGGTAGAACGAATGGTGTCGCCAATCATATACCGCCAAAGTCCGGAGTTAGTGGTTATCACCATGGCATAATTGGTGTCTGTTTTCACCTCATCCAACCCCAGCGATTTCGGAAATGCCAGCTCCACCTGATCCATAGGTACAAATTCATAAAAAATGCCATAGTCAAGCATCAGCAGCATGTCATTGGCGCCACTACGATCCTGAATGCCGAAAAAGCCTTCGGAGGCATTGTAAGTTTCATAATATCGCATATTATCGTTGGGAATCAGTGCGGCAAATTGCTCACGGTAAGGTTCAAAATTAACACCACCATGAAAAAAGGCCTCCATATCCGGCCATACCTCATGAATAGTTTTTTTACCCGCCAGTTCGAGTACTTTACGCATCAAGACAAGAGTCCACGACGGAACCCCGGAAAGGCTTGTAACATTATGATCCAGCGTAGCTTCGGCCATGAGCTGAAGCTTGCTTTCCCACTCATCCATAAGGGCGATAGCCAACGAAGGCGTACGCATAACCTGTGCCCAGTAAGGCATGTTGTGAATCAAAATAGCCGAAAGATCTCCTTCATAATATGATTGATTGTTCACCTCCTGAATATTCTGACTTCCGCCCATGAGCAGCCCTTTTCCCTGAAAGATGGAAGAATCGGGATGGTTGTTCAGGTAAAGTGTCAGCACATCTTTGCCCGCTTTAAAATGGCACTCTTCGATGGTGGACTGGCTTATGGGAATAAATTTGCTTTTGTTGTCGGTAGTTCCCGATGATTTGGCAAACCATTTTATCTCTTCCGGCCATAGCAGGTTATTTTAGCCACGCCGCATCCTCTCAATCAATGGCTGGATGTCTTCATATTTGCTTACCGGAACCCGTTGCCTGAAAGTTTCCGGGCTTTTAATACTTGAATAATCATATTTTTTGCCCCATTCGGTGGTTACTCCCGTCGTTATCAGTTTCTCAAACCAGTCGTGATGTACTTCAATAGGAAACTTCAAAAAGAGATCAATCTGATGCATCCTCTTTTTAATCAACCAGGTAAGTACAGAATTTATAATTGCCATGAGCTTTTTGAATAGGGAATTAAAAGAAACCAAATTTAGAAATTTTTTGCAAACCTTCAGGATTGTTATCCCCATCTGTGGAAATAATCTATTAATATGGGGATATTCTTATATGGTAAACGTCAATCCCTTTCCCGCCTAAGGCAAGATAAGCTGCTGAACTTATCTTTAAATCAGTCATCCTGACAATCGTGTTGCGGACTCCTGATTTTCAGATTGCCTTTCCGATTGCGCTCGTCTCGACCTTGACGACTTCTGACAGCCGCTTTCTAAAACAGGTAGTTTTCTGACGATTACT
>JAJRQN010000271.1 GCA_024280235.1 Bacteroidota bacterium
CGTGTGGCGCTTGAAAATGCCGCTTCCATTGCCGGCATGTTGCTGACAACCGAATGTGTTTTAAGCGAACACAAAGATGAAAACGCAGCATCAGCTCCTGCCATGCCTCCCATGGGCGGCGGAATGCCGGGAATGATGTAAGTCAAATCCTAATATATATTTCAAAAAAGGCCGCTTTCGAGCGGCTTTTTTTGTATATAAAATAATGGTCCAAGCGGACGCTTGAACCATCATTTACAAAATAAAACTAATCATAGTTCAAGCATCTGCTTGGATGAAATATTGGTTCAAGCATCTGCTTGGATGAAATATTGGTTCAAGCGTCCGCTTGGATGAAATATTGGTTCAAGCGTCCGCTTGGACCAACCTATCCACTTCAGCGTAAAGTGTTTCCAAATCTCCATTGTTATCGAAACTAAAGTCTGCCATTTGAATGCATTTCCCTAGATTTTGTTTGTTGGGGTCAGAGGTGGTCATTTCGCGGGCCTCGTTGGCAAGAAAAGTCTCAAAGTCGATGTGGTCAGTTGAGGAAGCGCGTTTCCGGATACGGTCAAAACGGATTTTCGGGTCGGCATCCACGGCAAAAAGATAAAAGTTACCCTGCCGGCGAAGAAATTCCACTTCGCCAGGGGTACGGATACTTTCGATAACGGCATTCTCCCCTTCTTCGGCGGCTTGTTTATACAGCTCCTCCACAATATAAGCCGGATGATGCTTGCTGCGCAGCTGGTTAGCAACGGAAGTCATGCTGTCGCGGTTTACCGGAAGTCCCTGTTTTTCAATTTCTTTAATCAGAAAAGAGCGCACAGAATAGTGTCGGAAATTTTTCTTTTCTTTCAGGTAATCAACGATGGTTCCTTTTCCCGCGCCGAGTGTTCCGGTAATTCCAATAATGAGCATTTGCTTCAGCTTTTAAAATGCAAAAGTAAAATATCCGGACGGGGAATAAAAAATTAGTTTCATGTTTCCGCAAAAGAAAGGCTGAACTTTATGATTTTGGAAAATATGCAGAAAAATTTATTTTAACAACTGCCGTAATCTTTGAAGCTCTTTCTGATTTGGGGGGAGGTAAATGGCTTGTTTCAGAATTTGTTTATCACGTTTGGTAAGGTGCCAGCTAAGTGAAACCCGCTTGTTCACCGAACCAAAACGGAAATTTATGAAGTCAAACTTTCCGTTGAGTGTCTTTTTAAGAGATGCTACCACCGGCAGATAATTATTTTCCTGAATGGAAAGCCAGTCGGTAAAAAGTACGCCGAGAGGTTTCAGGATACGGGAAGGGAAACGTGCCGCTTTTCCATAAGATATGTAGTCATTTTCATCGACGTTAATGATTATCAGACCTCCCGTATGTTGCAAAATCCAGTTCTTAAATTCCATAGCAAAAGCATAAGCAGTAAGATAACCGTAATCATCATTAAGTCCCGCATCGAAAAGTGTGAGACGTGGTTTGCCAGGCAATGCCACGATAGGACTGACATACGGGAAACTGGCATTCATACGGATAGCCGACAAAAAGCGAAGACTATCCGCTCCGAAAGCATGATAATTATACCGGAACTCAACATTCTTCAGCACTTTATTGTATGGGTCTTTGGTGAGATATGAAACGTCAACAGGCGAAATAATCATACGGCTGCCGGTAGTAATAATGGTAGGCGTTAGTATAAGCATGGGTATTTTGGCACTTTCTTCCTCTTTTCTGTAAGCAATAAGTGGTTTATCGAGAATTGGTCCCAGGTTGCGGTTCAGCGTTTGTTCAAACATATAAGCACGATCCTTGTAATATCTATGACCGTTATAGCGGAAATGCTGAAGCCTGAAAAACCAGTCGCTCATAGAAAAACTGTAAAACACCGGATTTAGAATATCGGTCGTAATCTCGGAGATATATTTTTTAGAAAGCAGCTTTTTAATCTTTCCTTCCTGTTTTTCCAGATAAAGCTCCCTGAGAAAGGCATCCCCGAGCATGCCTCCTGAAGCTCCCGTAAAAAGTTCGGTATGTCGCAAAAGCCTGCCTTGTGTCAGACTATCGGCGTAAGCCAGCGAATAGTAAGTCCACATAGCGAGTTTCATGCCTCCGCCGCTGGCACAAATAATCACCATTTTCGGTTTTTTATCGGAAGGCATTACGTTTTTCTTTGCCCACCGGTTTAAAATTTTTACGGTATTCAGTGAATCTATTTGGAAATTACCATGACTTAACGGGTTTATCGTTGCCTTTTTATTTGAATAATTGAGACCGTAAGCATTGTTATTGTAACTATTGATGGTAAACGGCGAAACGAAGTTGCCGGCAAACAATAATACCAAAACCGCCACAAACGTCCATTGTCGGAAGACAATATAGAACAGGCTTATAATCAATAATATAAGTGTAAAAAGAAGTAATAAACTAGCTCCGGCTGGTAATATCAGCTGTGGTTGGTCTTTGATTAGTCCGCGGATGATGATAAAGGTCAAAATCAGCAGGACATAAAAAAGGGCATTCCGGTGCTGCTGATGAAATATTTTGGTCAGATAGGACCTGTCGAAGTGGCTGAAATCGCGCGAACGTGAAATGGAAGAAATGCCGCTGATATACCATTCTACTTTGGAGGGGCCTTTGTTTTCTTTGGGTGCTTCCTCCATCTTTTTTTGTTTGTCTTTTTCTGATATTTGTACCAACCATCGAAGCCATTTCTTTTTACTTAATTTTGAATGTTCGGCAATTACAATACGCGGCCATACTCTTACCAGAAAATAAAAAAAGCCAAAAGAAAAATAGACAAACAGGAGTATGCCCGTAAGAAAAGCCGTCAGGTTCATAACAACATGCAACGGCGGGATCATCTCGTAGCCCGTTTGAAACCGAAAACTTTCGTACAGATAAATCAGCAGGTAAGCAACCGGAATGGCCGAGTTGTTCAGCGAATAAATATAAAATGGTTTAGAAACGGTAGCAATAAACGGATAGCGGTGCGCCATGACTACATAGGACGAAATATGGAAAGCCATGATAAAACTACCGGTTACCAATCCGAGAAACAGAAAAGCAAAGCCGTTGATTTTGCCCATGTATTCGGGTGTCAGAAAAAGCGAAGGCAGTCCGAACCGGATACCTAAACCATTCAGGATAATCATAAACGGGATAAGCCACGATAACAAAATCAGATGATTGGTTTTCAGGTATCCCACAAGTAACCTGACAGGAAAAAAGAAATAAATTCTTTTCAGGAATCGCTTCCACCTGGCAGGTTTTTTCTTATTCATTTTTTTAGTAATGTCCGGGTGTTATTTTCTAACAATCACTGAGGGTTACAATCCCTAAACAGGTTATTTTCTTAAGATGCGCTTCATCAATTCCAGCATATTCTTACAATAATTCAGACTTTTAATATTTCCCTGATGCAGTAGCAGCTCAATATTCATGGAGAGTGGAATACCCATGTAAAGGCTGGAAAGATCGCCAATGGGTATTGTCTCATCCCAGATACCGTCATCAATACCCTCTCTTATAATACGGGCAAAACTTTGTTCCAGTGCATGAAAAGTTTTATTCAGTATATTTTTCAAATCCGAATCACTTTGATAAGAAGCCTTGGTAAAAAGTAAGATGGTAATTCCTTTGTTTTCGGTAAGATAATTCAAATGAAAACAGATATGTTTTTCGAGACGGGTGGCTGCATCTTCTTTTCCGGAAGCAATTTTTTCCAAAGGCTTCACAAGCTCTTCCTGCACATCTCTCAAAAGATCATCTGTAATGGCTTTTTTTGATGTATAATGTTTAAACACTGTCCCTTCGCTAATTCCCACTTTTTTAGCGATGTTTTTTGTGGTGAGCTTTTGCAGTCCGTCATAGAAAAGAATCTCCTTCACTGCTTCCTTAATTTGAGTTCTGCGAATGTCTCCCGATTGACGTATTATCTTTTCCATTTGAATTAATTTTTTAAGTGTAAAAGCTGTATTACTTTCCTCTTTTTTCTGCCGGAATCAATTGTTTCACAGTGAAATCACTGTCTTTTAATCCCTGATTTAGTTTAACATTTGAGTTAATGATACGTGTGGTATGGGCTTTACTGAAATTTGTCATACCGGCTGTTTTCACAGTCCATATCTTTCCAACTTTTGCATATTGATAATCGGCTTCTTTTATAATTTCGCCCTGCAAATCATAATAAACTACCTTTTGCGGGAAAAAATGTTGTTTGTTGACGGTAACTATCAATTTCAAATACTTCTTGTTTTGATCTTTTGGAATCAGATTTAAAACATAAGCCGTATCGTTGGTGTTCAAGATGGTGGCTGTATAGTTTTTGGCCCAGTTTCGGGGTCCCATATCCTCGGTGGAGAAATCGGATCGTGAAAAAGCACCGCTGTTGGCAATGTGAGACATCTTCTTGGGTTTTCCGAAAGCCGGCATGTACAAATAAACAACTCCTCCCGGCAGCGAAAGTGTACCAATACCTGCCTGCGAAGGCGGATAGGTGAACCGGAAAAGTGTCTTGTAAGGCATCTTCTGTTTTAATATGGCTTTCCGCGTTTTTATCTTACCCGATTTGTTGTTGATCATTTGCATGACCACATCGGCAGTTTTGTCCTTGATGGTTGCGGCCTGTGCATCCATTTTCTGTAAAATATCCGCGGCATTTTGAGCATTAAGGAAAACCGGGCTGATGGACAGAACCATCATCAGGATAATTATTTTTGCATTTACTATTTTCATCTTTGTACTTATACTGTTTCTGATCGATTTTTGTTTCTTATGGTTAAAATCACCGGCAAAAGGGACAAAGCGCCAAGACTTGATGTCAGCATACTTAACGCAACTAACATACCAAAATATTGCATAGGAACCAGTTTTGAAAATACCAACACCAAAAATCCGCCGGCTACAGAGCTGAAATTAATTAAAATAGCTTTTCCGCTCATTTTCATGGTGGCAGTTATGGCCTCCGGAACCGAAAGCCCTGTTTTAAGTCCATTGCTGAAATGGGTTATAAAATGAATGGAGTAATCGATACCTATTCCCATGGCAATACTGGCTACCAGTACCGTACCCATATTTAACGGGATATTTGTCAGTCCCATAGAGCCAAAGAGGATAACTACTGTAACTGCAATGGGTATGCTTGTGATCAGTCCTTTTGAAAATGACCCTAAAATGAGGCTTACAATACCGATAACGAAAATAGTGGCGATAATCAGGCTGGCAATCTGGCTTTCCAACAGGCTCTGATCCATTTCGGCATTGATAAACGGCATGCCGGTCATTTGGATTTTGCATCCCGGACGACTGTTTTGTTTTAGAAAAGGCTTCATATATTTGGCGAAATCAGCAGCGGCATGGTTCCCTTTTCCATCAAATTTAGCCACAATAATGCCTTTATCCAAATCTTCCGACACCAATTGTGATATATTTTCGTTGCCATCCAGCAGAAACCAAAGCTGGCCGATGGCAGCTTCACTATCCGGAATTTTGTATTTTCCGCTCAGCGCTCCGTTGAGTTTTATGATGATATCGGCAATGGACTGTGTCGAAGTAATAGAAGGACTTTTGCGGAGATATATCTGAGCTTTTTGCATAGTTTTCAGAACCGCAGGGCTTTGTATATTTCCGGTAAACTCTAAAAATACAGGTCTGGTTCCGCCAAACTTATTGTTCATAATTTTTTCGGCAACATGTATCGGATTTGATTTCTCAAAATAATCACTCACATTCACACTGCGGCGAATGGAGAAAACTCCGGTGAGGCTAATGAGAATAAGTATTATCCAGGCAGAGAGAATGTATTTCGGATGCTTTAGTACAAGTTTGGTCAGTGGATTAAGTATATAGTCGTTGAGGTATGATTTGACCTCTTTTTTGGCCTTTTTCCTTTTCGGTTTTTTGCGTAAAACAGATAGAAGTGCAGGAATAAAAAACAGAGAGAGCAGCGCAGCAAAAAAGGTTCCCATGGCTGTTATGAGACCGAAATCACGAATCATTTTAAGATAAGCACCAAAGATAAAAGACATGAAACCAATCATGGTTGTCAGCGCTGCAAGGCTAACGGGGATAAAGATATGCCCCAATGCTTTACGAACTGCTTTCCGGTAGTCTTTTTCCCGGCACTGGTTGATGCGGTTGAGCACATGGATGGTGTAAGCGCTGCCCACAGCCATCAAAATAATAGGAATGTTGTTGGAAACCATCGACATGTCTAATCCCATAAGCGACATACATCCCAGCGCCCAGATAATGGCCATGCCGGCTGTGAGCATGGGAAGGACAACTCCCTGTAGTGAATGAAAACTCAGGTAAAGAATGATGGAAATCACGAGAAAAGTAATGGGAATCAAAAACAGAAGGTCTTTGGAAATAATTTCAGCAACCATAGCTGTTACAAATGGTCCGCCGGCATAGAATATCTTTTCGTGTACATGGAGCTTTTTGATGGCGGCTTTTACCTTTTTCACCACAGCGCTATTATCACTGCCGGATGAAAATTTAAACACGACAATACATGAGCTTCCATCGGCGGAAACAAGATTTCCCCGATACATTTTGTTTGATACTACATTTTGTTTCAGACTGTCAATTCCTTTTTGCGTGTGAGGAAGCCGGGCCATGTTGATAAGCGGATTGACCTGAAAATTGTTTCCTGCGCCATCAAAATTCAAAATATTGGTAAGGCTGGTAACAGAGGAAACACCTTTAATTTGTCCAACTGTTTTGGTAACCTTCCGAACATCTTTTAACACTGCGGGTTTGAAGACGTTGTCAGATTTAATAATGACCATCCCGATTTCATTTCCGCCAAATTGTTTTCCGATGTCTTTGAAAAGCGAAACTATAGAATCATTAGCCGGTAGAGAATCAATAACGTTGGAATTGAGTTTGATATTTGTGAGTTCATAGCCAAAGAAACCGGTGAGCAAAATGCTCAGGATAATGATGATCCATTTAAATCGTTGTGTGAATTCTGTCAGTTTGTCCATTTACGCTTTTCTTTGGTTTGGTATAGTTTGCAAAAATAAACGGTTCTGCTGAAATTGCATTTTTTTTATTTTTCCGGCAGATTAATTTTTAAATCTGCCGGAAATCGAAAAAGCCTATTTGTTTGCACAGGAGATGCACAATTTTTTATCGCCTTTGAGACGACCGTATTTCTCAACGACCATTTCACCACATTCATCACAAACGAAACCTGCAAAGGTTCCTTTGGGTTCTGCCCATTCATAATGAAATACTTCCGAAACATCTAACATCTCTTCGTCGGGAGTATTCATCACATTGTCAATGAGTGGTTCCACTACTTTGTCCGGAACTTGTGTAGGGGCAACGCCTTTCATACGGTATTCCGTAAAAAAAGCTGTATTTTTGGAAGCCATCATTGTTTCCGCTTTGGGGTTTACCCTGACCGCCCGGTTGGTTTTTTTGTCAATTAGTGTCAGCCCCCATTTTCCCATGGGAATCGTTTCGATGTTTTCTTTTCCGAAGGTACATCCCGTAATTACCTGTACGCCGTCTGCAAAACAGTGAGCACAGTGGTGATCACCGAGTTCAAGAATAGCGTGTAAATCGCTGTCGCCGGTACGTTCAACGCCGAGTTTGTTCATTGCTGCGGCAGCCACTCTCAGACCGTTTGGCATGGCCGGACATTTGTGCCCGTGAAATTTTTGCCCGAATTCGAGCCAATCTTTTGCATTCATCATCATACTTCTTTTTTAATGGAAAAATATTTGAAATTGTAAACTTGTGATATTTTTAAGGCTTCCGTCATCATCTCTGAATCGGGTATCCAGCGTTAGTATAAGGCTGTCTCCTTTTATTTTATAATTGTAACCGGCTATGTACCAGGGATTATTGGTTGTGCTGCCGATGAGGTCGTTGTATTTGTCATAGGAGAGGTAAATTTCGTTCTTTTTGTTGGCTTTGATGGTGGCGAGGGCATAATAACCGAAAGTTCTCTCGCCGTTGAGCCAGGCATTCAGATACTCTGCCTGCAAGTCGAAATACCGGCTGTTGAACATGGCATACACATCGCAACGGAAGTCGTTTCCCGTAAAAAGTACCGAATCGGGCAGTATATGTTTGAGTTGTAAATCCACCGCTTTCCGGTACATGACTGAATATCCGAACTTCCACAACGTTTTGTTTTGCCGGATGGTGTACGACAAGTTGTGGGTGAACATATAACCGCTGTAATTGAGTTTGTACTCTTTGATACCGGAGCCTTTAAAAATACCAAAGTTCACTTCGAGATGTCTTTGGGCTGGTTTTAATGTGTATTGAAAGCCGAGATCACGTACTCCCAACGTGCCATTGGGGATGAGTACGTTAATTGCATTGGCCCGCTCAATAGCCGGAATCTGAAAGTCGTGTTGGCAACGCTGCAAGCTGTATTTCGGTGTAAACTGTCCGAACCGGAGGCTGGAGATTCCCGATTTGTTGTGATATTGTCCGTAAACATCCTGAAGGAAAAATTTCTCATGTCCCAGCGAAGTAAACAGTGCCTGTACTTTAAACGACCAGTGGTCGGAAAAAGTCGGACCCGAACCCAACCAAAATTTCAAACGGCGCAACGAAAAATTATAACTGTTGTCGAAATTGGTGTTAGCCCAAAATTGGGTGTATCCATGCCATTCGATTTTATCCGTTGGGGCTGCCGGCTTTTGGGCAAACCCATTCAACGTAAGTAAAGTCAATATTATAGCAGCCAGGAAACAGTTTATCTTTTTCATTTTAACATCAAATATTTTATTCATGGAAATATCAAATCAGATAACTTTAAAGATCATTTTTACAGCCATTAAGATTAAAATAATAGCAAGGATTTTTTTCACGGTTTGGGGTTTTAAATTTTTCTGCATAAACCAGGTTCCGAGAGAAGCTCCCATAACGCCGGCTACGGAAGCAATGAGTATCAGTTTCCAGTCTGCATTTCCCATTAACCAGTAAGTCAGAAATCCTGAAAAGGAGGAAAAAGGTACGACAAAAGCGGTAATCGTTGTTATCTTTTTGGGATGAAATCCCAGCATGAGCATAAGTGGCGAAATGATACCGCCACCACCTATTCCGAGAAGCCCTGATAAAATTCCGGCAACAGCACCAATAGCCGAGAGGGCCAGCCACGGAACATCATTCCGGTATTCCAGCTCTTTTTTCTTTTTAAAAAACAGAAACATAAGGCCGGAAAAAATCAGAAAGGCAATAAACAGTATGATAATCACCTTCGAAGGGATAAATTTTGTAAGCCATGCCCCGACTATGGCAAAAAGAAAGGAAAATATAATGATGGGAATGCCTAATCTGAAATCAAGGAGTTTGTTCTTGATATTATGAATGCTTGCTCCGGTCAGACTTACGGTGTTGTAAAACAGTCCGACGGGTTTTGCCGTATTGATGGGAATACCAAACCACACCAAAATGGGAATTAATACGATGGCGGCCCCGATTCCGCCAAGCGAAAAAATAAATGATGCCAAAAACGAGATGATAAAAATCAGATAGTCCATCACAGATTGATTAATGTTGAAGAAATGGGGGCCAAAGATTTTCTTTCATTCTTTATCAGATGCAATTTCCCCCTTTTTTCTGCGAAATAAACAGAAATAAAGAGACAAAATAATGTAATAAAGAAAATAATCATCATGGCTTCCTATCTATAAGTAAGTAATTGCTTGCAAAAATATAATAAAAAGTAATTTGTCCATTGTGTTGTTGAATTTTTTTTGAAAATTTAAGAGTTTCGGGTTAAGGATGTTTGCTGAAAATTGCTCCTTTGGTTTTGCTGTTCCTTTTGAAACAAATTCAAAATCATTTCCTTGGAAGGTATTATAATTCATCCCGATACATACCGTTAACCATATGGGTTTCTTTCTCCAAGGAAGAAAGGTCTAATCCTTCCCGGTCATGGCCATCTGCTTTTAACCGGATATTTCTCGTATTTTGTTTTTGAGTTTTTGCCCTAAGTTTTTTTGGTTTTGTGTGTTGCATTTCCAACCAGAATGTTCCGAAAAAGCTCAGGGGTTTTATGATTTTTTTCAAGCCACTTTGTTTGGCATGCAGATCTTTTAGGCGGAGTTTTACAAGGGGATGAAGCTTGGGCGGATGAACTATCCTGTTTTTATTCAAATAGGCCATACGATAATCTTTGATGAGCATTTTCTGCACTTCGTCCGGTGTCATGCCATCTGTTTTTACGGTGGCATGCAAAGCATCATAAAGCGCCCAGTTTTTATGCAGAAAACGACCTTCACGTTCTACATCCTGATACAAAGCCGTTCCGGGATAAGGGGTCAAAATAGAAAACTGGGCTATTCTTGGATTTACTTTTTGTACCCAACGTGCTGTTTGCATGGCCAATGCTTTGGTCTCATTGATATCGCCCACAATAAAACTACCATGAATATTGATACCGTATTTTCGTAACAAGGCAATGGCCTGATCTTGTTCTTTGTTTCCGATATTTTTTCCGTAATCGTCCAATGTCTCTTCACTATGGCTTTCCAGTCCGAGAAAGATTTGAAAAGCACCTGATTCGGCCATCCGTTTTACCATATCTTCATTCCGGATGAGAATATCCACACGGGAGAAGCACCACCAAATGATATCGTCCATGTTTCGTTTCTCCAGTTCATCGGCAAATTCCATAACACGGCGCTTGCTTAGTGTGAAATTGTCGTCCATGAAAGCAAATGCACGGTAGCCGTCATCATGGTAAAGTATTTCCATTTCGTCCGCAATGGATTTAGCTGACCGGTAACGCCATTTAAGTCCCCCAAATTTTGAAGAAGAGCAGAAGTAACAATTAAACGGACAGCCCCGGCTGGTAATCAGGTTGACAAGGGGCAAACCGGCCATCATGCTGGTGTACTTGTCCATGGGTAGCAGGTCGCGGGCCGGAAACGGCAGAGCATCCAAATCTCGTGGTGGAGGAGCTGCCGGTGTCCGGATAAGTTTTCCATCCTGTACGAAAGAAATCCCTTTTACTTCGTTCAGGTCATCATGGTTTTCCAGTGCTTTGAGCAGGTTTACCATAATTTCTTCGGCTTCACCTCGCACAATAATATCTACCACGCCGGTTTCCAGCGCTTCTTTGTCAAGAAAAGTAACATGATAACCGCCCATAATAACCATCTTACCGGATTTTTTTGCTGCGCCGGCTATCTCTAAAGCTTCCGGATAACGCGGCGTATCGGCAGAAATTCCAATGAGGTCAAAAGGCATAAAATCATCGGGTGTCATCGGCTTTCGCTCTATGGCCCGGTCTATTATTTTAACACTGTGCCCTGCTTCCCGGATCACAGCTGCCAAATAAGCAATCCCCAGAGGAGGAAGCCCGACTTTCATTTTGGCGTAAATATTAGATCCCTGCGGACTTACAAATAACACTTTCATCTGTTTATAATTTTGTAATATATTGATATTAAACACCTTGTCATTATCGCCTTGGATTGAAATCCAAGGCTACATTTGAGTCGTCCGCCTAAGGCGGACTTTAATCATCCCCTTGCCCGAACGTACCTAACGGGACGTTAGGGCGGGTGTGTTTAAAATTTAAACATGAACGTTTCATTTGATTATGCGTTTTATTTTTCCGGTTTTATCAAAATACAAACACGCTGATCCGATTTAATTTGTTATGACTTTGGGTTCTTTTTTCCATTTTTCCATGACGTTAATATGGATTTGATACGTTGTATATTCGTGAAGAATTTCGCCACCAAGCTGTTGGGCGATCTTTTTCATCTCAGGAGCAAAATCACCTACACGATTTAACAGCAACGCTTTGTATCTAAAGTGGTTGAATTTATTAAGCTGGTACAATGAATCAAGTAAATCCGCTTCAATATTTTTTTCCTTATGCTCCGGAACAACGGCATAAATGAGACCGCTAAGTGTTGTTATGGAATGAAATATTTTCAAAGCGAGCCACTGCATGACCTTTTTCACCAACTTATTTTTTCCCTTGTATTTCTTCAATACCTGATGAATGTCGGGCACGGTTATCAGGAAAGCAACAGGTTCTTCTTCGTAATACATTAAAAGTATGCTGAAACGGTGGAGTAACGGTCGTAACAACCGGCAGCGGTCCAATGCCCGTTGTGTAGTCATGGGGGCCATTCCTGGAACATTTAACCATACTTTATTGTATACAACTGTAAAATCTTTTGCAAAACGGTTACAATCTTTCGAGTTGTATATTTCCAAACGATAACGTAAATCGTGGTAATAGTCTGAAGTTTTTTTCTCTACAAACTGCCAGTATTTTGAACCCGTCATGGAGATATTGTAAGTTTGCTGTGGCGAAACCATTTCAAAGTCATTCTCCATGAACAGATCATTGTAATAAGAAAAATTGTAGGGGATACCGTAAGCCGGAGTATAAAAACCATGAATAAGACTTCCCGTAAAAAATCCGGGGCCGCCGAGATAAAACGGGCCCTGCATCCTGCTGATGCCTTTTGATTCTAACCACCTGCCGGCAGCCCTGAACAAATGACGTGCTCCTGCACTATCCTGACGACATTCAAAAAATCCGAAATAACCGATTGGTGTAGTTTCTGTCTGCTGATTTTTCCAATAAAAAGCAGCAATGCGGCCAATGAGATGCTTGTTGACATCGTATAGCAGCCATCGCTTCGCCTCTCCCTGTTTTATCATCGGGTTTTTTGACGGGGAGAAAAACTTTTTGGTTTCTTCACAAAGTGAGTTTACAAAATGGGTGTCTTCCTCGCGGGCATAAAGTGATCGTGGA
>JAJRQN010000272.1 GCA_024280235.1 Bacteroidota bacterium
GGAAAGAGATTCTTCAATATTCTCAAACTGCTGCTGCGTTTTCTTTTCTTTTTGTTTCTGTTTCGACATTGTACGGATTTTTTTGAGTTTGCAAAAGTATATTTTTATTCGTTATAATAAAATAAGAAGCGGTAATTTTTTACTTTTGTTACGAAAAATATACGAAAAAACTATTTTTTTAAGCTGGTCTTTAGCAATTCTTTATGTGGAAAACGACTTTTATCTGGTTCTTGTTTTTGTTTTTGACATTGACACAGTCTGTCAAAGCAGGATGGGTAATTACCGAACAGAGTAACGACAGTTTTGGAAACAAAACCTTTAACACGCTTTTTATTCAGGACAGCATTATTCGCACCGACAAGCCGACTTCCATCAGTATGATAAATTTTAATCAAAACCGTATAACACTTATTTTTGCACAATACCGATCTTACTGGCAGGGTACTACAGAAGAGTTGCGCAAAACCACTGTCCACATGACGGAAGAGCAAATGACCAAACTTCTGGCTTATGCACCGGAACAAAAAAAAACAGGAGATTAAGCAAGCTCTTGAATCTTTTAAAAAGAGACAATCCAAACCCGATAGCCTGCGATTTTTCCCCCATGTTACCGTAAAAAAAACAGGACGAAAAGATACACTCCTCGGATATCCGGCTTCGGAGTATGAAATTTTCATTGACAGTATTGTAAAACAACGCGTGTGGGTAACCCGTAAGGTAAACCCCTATCAGAAGGTGGAAATAGACAGAATTATGGCTTTTAGCAAAGCCCTAAGTCCCTTTGCCATAGAAAACAGCCTGAGTAACAATAAAGACTACATGAACCTACTGAAAGAAGGCATGATTCTAAAATCTGTAAATTACACTGCCAACGGAATTAAACTTGTTACGAAAGTTACCAAAATCAGGAAAATGAATATTCCGCAAGCTATTTTTCAGATACCTCCCGGATATGTCCCGACAAGCCTTGAAAATGTTATGATACTGGATATGAAGAACAACATCCTCGACCCTAAAAACATAGCTCCTGATAACGATGGCTTGGATAACCGCCTACCACCACTTCCTCAAAACAATGACATTCACAACAAACAATATTAAAATGTATAAAATAAGCTCATTTCTCATTGGATTCCTTTTTTTACTTGGAGGAACCGGATTTGCCCAGGATACGGCAAATTATGACGTGCAGGTAAAACAATTTCTTTTGACAGGCCCTTTGGGCGTCAACTTGCCGGCTTTTAACAATAAACCCAACCTTGAAGGAAAAACTTTTCTGCCGGTCGATATACTGAAATTTTCACAAAAGAAAGTTACTGACCCTGTTGCCGGGAAAATCTTTCTGAAAAGTGCCGGTGAAGTGTTAAAGTGGAAAGAAACAAATATCCAAACACCCGTTCAAGCCAAGACATCATCGCTTTACAATATTTTCTGGCAGGCATTTTATCTGCAGGCTAACCGCTTTGTAAAACTGACACTGAAAGCGGAAAGTACTCATGCTTTTGAAGTCTTTGTAAAAGGAAAGAAAAAGGTTTCAAATTATAGCTTAAAAAACAAATCTGTTTCTGAAAAAGCTTCGTTGAAACTAAACAAAGGGAAATATCTCGTGGTCATAAAGTCTTTGGTAAAGAAAGGTGCGGCGAACGTCCTTCCGGTAAAGATTTCTCTGTCGTACAAAAAAGAATTTGCAGCCAATGCCATTGCTTTGTCGCTTTCGGATGAACAATTTATGGATATCCCGCATATTCTTCTCGGCAAACGTCTTACCTCCAATAGTCTGTGTGATGATGGCAGCCTGATACTGCTGAAATATGCCGAGACATTTCCCCCAAAGGGAAAAACCATCAACTGGGTTGAAATCAAAAATACAACGACTAACAAAGTGTTGTTTTCCTCAAAACACAGCAAAAAAAGTCAGGTGGAATGGATACCGGGAACGCACAACATCAGCTATGTTACCCAAAACGGAGTTTCGGATGCACTTATGACTTACAACCTGAATTCACACAACGAAACACTTTTGATGAAGACACCGGAACGATTTTCAGGTTACAACTGGAGTCCGAAAGGCGATTTCATCATCTATTCCGTTGGAGAAAAATATGAAAAAAACAAAAGCGGAGTTTACATGTTAAGAGGTATGCCCGACCGCTGGCCGTGGTATCTTAACCGTACACAACTTTACCTGTTCCGCCCGGACGACCACAGTGTAAAACAGCTTACCTATGGCTATCTGACTAATAGCCTTCTGGATATCTCGCAGGATGAAACGCACCTCCTTTTCTCCCAAAGCTTTCCATATTATACACAACGACCTTTTACTAAACAGGTTATGATGCAGATGAATTTAAAAACAGGACGGGTGGACACCCTTTGGGTCGCAAGCTTTGGCGGCAATGCCGTTTATTCACCGGACGGAAAAAAATTGCTCGTTACAGGAAGCGCCGCCATGTTTAACGGAGCAGGAATTCATCTGAAAAAGGCCAAAATCCCCAACGATTTTGACATTCAGGCTTATATTTACACCATAGCTACTAAAAAAGTTCAGCCTATCACCAAAAACTTCAATCCATCCATAGAAAATGCCTGGTGGAATCCAATGGATCAGCAGATATATTTCCTGACAACAGACCGCACTTATGTGAATATCTGGAAATATAATCCCCAAAACGGTCGGTTTACTGCTCTTCCTATGAAAGTGGATGTGGTAACTCATGTCAGTTTTGCAAAAAATGCCGCTGAAATAAGCTATTCGGGAAGCAGCATCTCCTACCCTGCCACCGGATGGCTTTATAACCTGAAAAATAATTCACAAAAAGAGATCGCCAATCCCGAAAAAGCCTTTTTTGCACATGTAAAATTCGGAAAAACAGCAGATTGGAACTTTAAAAACAAACAGGGACTAACCATTGAAGGCCGCATTTATTATCCGCCAAATTACAATCCGCACAAAAAATATCCGTTGCTGGTCTATTATTACGGAGGAACCGTACCCACAACAAGAGATTTCGGTGGCCGTTATCCCAAGAACCTGTTTGCTGCCATGGGTTACATTGTTTACGATCTGCAACCCAGCGGCTGTACTGGTTACGGACAGGATTTTTCAGCATTGCACGTGAACGGCTGGGGCAAAGAAAATGCCAGCGACATCATTGAAGGTACAAAAAAATTCCTAAAAGCACATCCACAGGTCAATCCCAAAGCTGTCGGATGTATGGGAGCTTCCTACGGCGGCTATATGACCATGTGGCTGCAAACGCAAACCGATATTTTCACAACAGCCATTGCCCATGCCGGTATCAGTAACATCACATCCTACTGGGGTCAAGGTTACTGGGGCTATTTGTACAGCTCGGTGGCTTCCGCCAACAGCTTTCCGTGGAACAACAAAAAGCTGTACGTCGATCACAGTCCGTTATTTAATGCGGAGAAAATACATACACCCATGTTACTTATCCAGGGCACGGCGGATACCAATGTCCCCACCGGAGAAAGTATCCAGTTATACACCGCTTTAAAACTTTTGGGCCGATCTGTGAAATTTGTAGAGATAAAAGGCCAGAATCATCATATCGTTGATTACAGAAAAAGGATATTGTGGCAAAATACCATTTCGGCCTGGTTGGCAAAATACCTGAAAGATCAGCCGCAATGGTGGAATAATCTGTATCCCAAAAAAGACCTGTAACCGATATGTCTATGGATTTTCAGACAAGAAATGAATTTTTAGATTATCTTTCGGAATATCTTACCGAAAACAGGAGGCAGCTTTTTGAAAAGGTGATTCGGTTCCGCACAAGACACATCACGGTAGTACTGGAAGACATTTATCAACCGCATAATGCCAGCGCCGTCTTGCGCAGCGCAGACCTGACCGGTATCCAGGATATTCACATCATCGAAAACAGAAACCGGTATCAGGTAAACCCGGAAGTAGCCATGGGTTCTTCCAAATGGCTGAACATGGTTAAATACAATGAAACGGAAGACAACACCCTGGCCGCATACGACGCTTTACGCAAAGCGGGTTATCGTATTGTGGCCACTACACCGCATACCAACGACCAAACGCTGGACGAAATTCCCCTTGACAGGAAAATGGCCCTGGTTTTCGGAACGGAGTTGAACGGACTTTCCGATACAGCTATTACTCATGCCGATGAATACCTGCGTATCCCCATGTATGGATTTACGGAAAGTTATAATATTTCGGTTTCCGCTGCACTTACTTTATTCACTTTAACGGAAAAGCTAAGAAAATCATCTGTATCGTGGCGGCTGTCCGAAGAAGAGCGCCTCGACACCCTTATCGAATGGGCTAAACGAAGTATAAAACATGCAGATCTCTTTGAAAAAGAATTTCTTCAAAAAAGAAAAAGCAGAGAATAATTTTGGAGCCGTTAAATTTTTTAATAATTTTACAGCTGTAAATTAAATCTAATCATTCATTTAAATATATTGACATGGGAAAAGGTGACAAAAAAACGAAAAGAGGTAAAATTGTAAACGGTTCATACGGACGCTTGAGAAGAAGAAAAAATGAAAGAAACAAGTATGTTAAGCCTGTTGTTGCCAAAATCCCGAAGAAAAAAGAAGTTGAAGTAGAGGATGTCGCAGAACAAAAACCAATACAAAAAAAAGAGCCGATTAAGAAAACAACACCTAAAAAGACTTCGGTAAAAAAGGCCGCCTCAGCTGGTAAAGCAGATAAGAAAGAGGTAAAGAAAACAGCTACAAAAAAAGCGGTTGCCAAAAAACCCGCTGTTAAAAAAGCTGCTTCCAGGCCGAAAATAGAAAGTACAGAAAATCCGGATAAAGAATGAACATATCAACGGGGCGAAAACCCCGTTTTTTCTTCCCTTTAAAACGATAAATCTAACCCGATTCATTCATAAGTTTTTCGTCGTGAAAATGCAAAATACCAAGAGTAAGAAAAGAGTAAAGGGGAGTGCAAATTTTCGACTTGTAGCAACACCCTTAGGACTTGTTAAGAAATAACTACTCCGTTTATACTCATTCTTTTGCCCGCTAACTTCGTTAAAAAGCCTCGCCGTAGCTTTGCTATACCTGCATTTTTTGCCTCGTTATCGAACAAAATAACTTCGCCTAATTCGGAGAACTTATTTCCTAACAAACACTTGGTTTTTTCGAGAATCGAAAATCAGGCATTGCCTTTATTAAAGCAGTTTAGCTTTGCAATAGATTTTGTAAATTTACCAGGTTAAGATAGACACTACACTGCTTCAATAATCAAAGTTAACTCGTCATTTTAACAGCAAAGCATCTTCCGGACATTGAGTTACACAGGCATTACAGACAAAACATTCCGACTGATGCTTTATTCTTATCTCTTTATTTTCTTCCATTTCAAATACCCCTTTGGGGCATACCATCAAGCAGATACGGCAATTGTTACATCTGTTAATGTCTTGATGAATGATTCCTTCATTTTGTTTTTCAGCAGAAAAGATATGTCCGAAAGATTTCATCCTCATTTTTTTCATTAACCATTCCGCTTCAGACGGATGACCTGCAACAATCCCTCTTAAATCAAAGCCAAGCCACAGATTAACGGTAGTTATGCCAAGCATTGTTTTCCAGTATAAAAAAGGAGACATTTTTAACATGAAAGAAGAATACAACGCAAGAAAGAAAACCTCAATTATTGAGAGGACGCCTGCTTTAAGCCAACCACTTTTCCCCGGTATAGCCGGATAGGCGGCATAAAGAACCAAGGCTGTGAGCCAGAAATAAATACTAACCGGTAAAATCAATTTTGGGACGGTAAACAGAAGAATTATAGCCAAAACAAACCAAATAATGAAATTCATGGAAAGTAACATCTCCAACCGGAAAGGAAGTGAGAAATCAGCCTTATTATTCTTAAATACAGAGTAATGGTCTTTGAGATATTCAGGAATACTTTTTGCGTAAGCAGGTCCAAAAAGACCCTTTCGTCCCGTTTCTCTTTGCAAAAGAGTAAGGTCAATTCCGGAAGCGGAAAATTGTGGAAGAATTATTTTATCGTGGTCAACTCTTTCATTTATCCGACTTGTTTTAATGGCTGTTATTACAGAATGAGTATTCATATCGCCACCTTCCGTAGCACACCAGACGTTGATGCCGTTTGTGGGGGCAACTAACAAAAACAGATTTTCCTCTTTTAAGGACTTTTCCACCCGCCTGACCGTGAGATGAAAATTTGAAGTAAGTATTACAGGAGAACGCCGGTCAGGATTTCCAATAATTCGAAGCCCCGGTTCAACCGGATTCGGAAACCATCGTCCGACATAATCATAGATAGATTTAAGAATCGAATAGTCATTATCAGATCGTTTGGCGACAGGCAAATAAGTCTTGTCAGAATTGATTTTTTCAGAATTATTTGCAGTCAACAGGACAAAACTATCAAAAAACGAACGCTCTTCTTTGATTAGTAAAAATCCGGATTTGGTAACTTGTTCCGATATGTTTGTGAGCGGTTTTGTCCCGGTTTGAGCAATGATATAAGTTAAGACAGTCAATGGCAATCTGACAAAAAAGTGAGCTGTCCGTTTAAAAAAAGTGTCCGGTTGAATTTCATCGGCAATCACTATCTTTCCGTTTGGTTTCAATAACTTTTTTATTTGAAATAAAGCTAAGGCTCTTTCTTCAGCATAAAGTTCGCTGAAAACCAAAGTCGAGACAATCAAATCGAAGCTGTTTTCGGAAAAAAGGTTACCTATTTCAACGACACCGGCATTGTATATTGAAATTTTATCTTGTAAGCCGTTTTTTTCAATTCGTTTTCGGGCAACTTTCAACATTCCTTCCGAAATGTCAATTCCTTTTACGTT
The DNA here is from genome assembly GCA_024280235.1 of Bacteroidota bacterium. Lineage (GTDB taxonomy): Bacteria > Bacteroidota > Bacteroidia > Bacteroidales > F082 > Sulfidibacterium. Next base: position 6,837 of record JAJRQN010000272.1, read on the forward strand.
GGCGCCTGCTTTTGCGGCATCATCAATCAGTAAACCGGTACCACAACCAATATCAATGAGACTCATACCGGACTTTACATATTCACGAACTATCTGCTTTCTGATTTTTGCAGCGTGTCCGCCGGATAAAAAATTAATCCCTGTGTCATATCTTTCGGGACGACTTTCCAGCATTTTCATAAAAATATAGGAAAACATATTTTGTATTTTTATCCTTGTCTTAAATTCCGTCCAACAGATCCAATGTATAACAACTCATATTCCAAAACAATCATTATCAAGTAGTTATATGCTTTATTTTTGTATTGGTCTTCAAATTTAACACTTTCTATCGAATAACACATCGGATTTTCCTTCTCTTTCGTCAAAATTTTTCGTACTATTGTCCTGACTAACAAGTAAACCCATGTTTTGGCGCGATCGCCCTTTTCTGCGTATTCTCTTGTTTTTTGCTGCCGGCATCCTGATTGCCCATCAACTTCATGCTGTCAATCGACTCCACGTAACAGGGATCATAATCCTTTTGGCTTTTTTGATATTAGTAGCAGCCTTGCTGACAAACCGTATCAAATCATTCAAATACAGCTGGATACCCGGATTATTTCTTGGCATTACTATAATGATTGCGGGTTTGACGCTCACCCTTCAGCAAATCAGGCAGAGCGAGGTAAAGCTGGCCGAAAACCCGCGAACCGTTTGGGAAGGAAAACTCCTCATCGAGCCGGTACAACGTGCCAAAACAGTAAAATTTATTTTGAAAATTTCCAAACGTGCCGACCGCGACAGTATTTTACCACGCAGTGTCAAAGTATTGGCATATCTGAAGACAGAAACGCTGCCGGCAGGGATACATCTCGGAAGTTTCATCATCTTTCGTGGTAAAATGGGGCCGGTGGAAGCGCCCAAGAATCCGGGGGAATTCGACTACCGCCGTTTTTTACAGGACAGAGGCATCAAATACAGCGTTTTCATTGACAGCAGGAGTTGGAAGCCATTGCCTGCAAAAGCCGGATTTCTTCTCTCTGCAGTTTTTTCCCGTTGGCGCAACAAGTTGCTGAGGAGCCTCCGGTCTCAAGGTCTTAGCAGGGATGAATATGCCGTTGCCGCAGCTATTTTGTTAGGCTATGATCAGCTCATTGCACCGGATTTACATCAGGATTTCACCGCCGCAGGCGCCGTACACATTTTGTGTGTCTCAGGGATGCATGTGGGCATTGTCTTCCTGATATTCAGCTTTTTGCTTAGCTTTCTGTTGCGTTTCAAAAACGGCCGGACCCTGCGTAACATACTGTTAGTGTTTGTGATATGGTCGTATGCTCTGCTTACCGGTCTCTCCCCTTCCGTATCGCGGGCTGCCACCATGATTTCACTTTTCATACTTGCAGACATCTTCGGACGGGACTATGATAATTTCAACATTCTTGCGGCTTCGGCTTTCCTGTTGCTGCTGCTGAATCCTTTGTTGCTTTTCGATGTGGGTTTCCAGTTGAGTTATGCTGCCGTTGCCGGAATATTGATGTTTTATTTCCCCATTTACCGATCAGTGTATATCGGCAATAAAATAGTGCAGACGGTTTGGGCAGCACTGGTGGTTTCTTTGTCAGCAGAATTAGGGGTCTTTGCCATTGCCGCACACTATTTTCATCAGTTCCCTCTTTATTTCCTGCTGACCAATATGGCAGTCTTTGCCCTCTCCTATCTCATTATTTTTTTCGGCATGGCTTTTCTCGCTTTTTCCTGGATACCATTTATAAATCATCTACTGGCCTTTATGCTCGCAAAAGGAGTTAGTCTGCTTATCCTCATAGTCAGGTTTGTAGCATCCATACCCTATTCGGCTGTTTATGATCTGTACTTTCCATGGTTTAAGGTTATGCTTGTTTTTACTCTTCTCATTTGGAGTTATTACTTGTTTATCCATAAAGATCTGCACATGATTACTCCGGCATTGGCCACCATTGTTCTTTTGCTTGGCGTTCAAACTTTCCGGCAGATAAATTTGCTGAGGCAGGAAAAATTTATTGTTTATTCCCTGCGGCACCATACTGCTATAGACCTTATCTCAGGAAAAAGGCATGTCCTTTTGACCGATTCGTTGGCAAAAATCAGGCCCTTGGAACTTGATTATTCCATAAAAAACAGCCGAATAGCTATGGGATTAGCAGGAAACACCCATTCCCTTTCCCAAAACCTTCACACTGATTTTGTTTATTACAAATCGGGCTTCGGCCAGATAGATTCCATGAGGTTTTACATTCTTCCTTCCGGACTGAGATTTTATCCAAAATTGCGCAAAAAAATCCGTGTGGATTACCTGATTTGCCGTTCGCCGGGAAAAACAAAGTTAATGGAAGTGGCAAAGGCAGTCAAATTCAGACAAATTATTCTGGATGCCTCTCTGCCTTATTGGGCTGCAAAAAATTTTAAGAAACAAGCTATATTACTGAATATAAATTATTTATATTTGAAAAAGAGAGGAGCTTTTGTTCTTAACCTCAGAAAAAAATAAAATCATCAAAATTGTTTGCAGATTAAAAAAAAGCCTTTATTTTTGCAGTCCCTTATTTGAGGGAAGTTCATTAAAATATTGGTCCGGTAGTTCAGCTTGGTTAGAATACCTGCCTGTCATCTCACCTCAGGCGAGACGGGTTCGAGTTTCTTACCAGTAGAAGTATCAGACAAAGAAGAGTTCATTAAAATATTGGTCCGGTAGTTCAGCTTGGTTAGAATACCTGCCTGTCATCTCGCCTCAGGCGAGACGGGTTCGAGTTTCTTACCAGTAGAAGTATCAGACAAAGGAGAGTTCATTAAAATATTGGTCCGGTA
>JAJRQN010000273.1 GCA_024280235.1 Bacteroidota bacterium
CGCCCCAACTATAGCGGACAACCCGTCGTGGGACGGTGTGTTGGCCGCCCGGAAAATAAAAGATGAAAATATTTGAAAGATTATTTGGATAATGTGGCAGGAGTTTGTATTTTTGCCGACCAAAATTTTAAAAGCGATTCATAATGGCTAAGAAAAGTAAAGACGCAAGAATTCAGGTGATTTTAGAGTGCACCGAGCATAAAAAAAGCGGTATGACGGGAACTTCGAGGTACATCACTACCAAGAATAAAAAAAACACTCCCGGAAGGCTGGAGTTGAAAAAATACAACCCTATCCTGAAAAAAATGACAGTTCACAGAGAAATTAAATAATTTAAACCATGGCTAAGAAAGTAGTTGCATCATTACAGTCCACAGGAAAAGACTTTGCAAAAGTTATAAAGGCGGTAAAATCCCCTAAAACGGGTGCTTACACTTTTAAAGAAGAGATTATCCCTACCGATAAGGTGAAAGAATATTTTGCTAAGAAATAAGCGAAAATCTTCTCAATTTTTAAAAAGAAAGCTTTTTCCTGAAGTCGGGAAGAAGCTTTTTTTATTTTTATGCTTTGCAAATGTTGGTTTGCATAAAATAGTAACAAACATTTAATCAGACAATTATGGGCTTATTCTCTTTTTTTTCTTCCAAACAGCAGAAAGAAGACCTCGACAAAGGGTTGGAAAAAACCAAACAGAGTGTTTTTGGCAAAATCTCCAAAGCCGTCATCGGGAAATCAAAAGTGGACGATGAGGTATTGGACGACCTTGAAGAGATTCTCGTTACTTCTGATGTGGGTGTGGAGACGACACTTAAGATTATTGACCGCATCGAAGCCCGTGTGGCCCGCGACAAATACCTTGGCGTTGAGGAACTAAACCGCTTGCTGAAAGAGGAGATTGTTGCACTTTTGCAGGAAAACAATAGTGGCGATGGAGCTGACTTTGAACTTCCCGAAGACAAAAAACCTTATGTCATCATGGTGGTCGGGGTAAACGGCGTGGGGAAGACTACTACCATCGGCAAACTGGCCTATAACTTCAAACGGGTCAACAAAAAAGTTGTACTCGGTGCTTCGGATACTTTCCGTGCTGCCGCAGTTTCTCAACTGGAAATATGGTCGCAACGTGTGGATGTACCTATCGTAAGTCAGGGTATGGGTGCCGACCCTGCTTCTGTAGCCTTCGACACTGTGAAATCAGCCATTGCTCAGGATACAGATGTCGTGATAATCGACACGGCAGGCAGACTGCACAACAAGGTGAACCTGATGAACGAGCTTTCCAAAATTAAGCGGGTGATGCAAAAGCTGATTCCCGATGCGCCCCATGAAATCCTGTTGGTTTTGGATGCTTCTACAGGCCAAAATGCTATTGAGCAGGCGCGCCAGTTTATTGCCGCCACCGAAGTGAATGCCATCGCCCTGACCAAACTGGATGGAACCGCCAAAGGTGGGGTGGTGATTGGGATTTCCGACACTTTTAAGATTCCGGTAAAATACATTGGCGTAGGCGAAAAAATGGAAGACCTGCAAGTTTTCAACCGCAGGGAATTTGTGGAAACCCTCTTCTCCTAAAACAGCTCTGTGAGAAAATCAAGAAAACAAAAAGTCAATGTGGTAACACTGGGTTGTTCCAAAAACCTGGTAGATTCCGAGGTGCTGATGCGTCAGTTAGACTACCGATACGAGGTGATAAACGATTCCAACGAAACTTCTGATATCATGGTGATCAACACCTGCGGTTTTATTGCCGATGCTAAAGAGGAATCCATCGACATGATTTTGTCAGCTATTGAAGCCAAAAAGGCCGGACAGTTGCAAAAGGTGATTGTAACAGGCTGTTTGTCGCAGCGTTATAAAACTGAGCTGGCGGAAGAAATGGATAATGTGGATGCTTTTTTCGGAGTAAATGACCTGCCTGATATTTTGAGATCGCTGGAAGTGGATTATAAGAAAGAGCTGGTGGGTGAGCGGCATTTGACGACTCCCTCACATTTTGCTTACATGAAAATTTCGGAAGGTTGCGACCGCAGTTGTGCTTTTTGTGCCATCCCGCTGATTCGGGGGAAGCATGTCTCCAAACCTTTTGAAGAGATTATTGCCGAAGCGGAAAAGCTGGCGGCAAAAGGGGTGAAAGAGTTGTTGCTTATTGCTCAGGATTTGACTTACTACGGTCTTGACCTTTATAAAAAAAGACGCATTACAGAATTGGTTCATCGTATATCGAAGGTAAAAGGAATTGAGTGGATTCGTCTTCATTACGCTTACCCGGCCGGTTTTCCGGAAGATTTACTGGATGTTATGCGCGAAAATCCAAAAGTGTGTAAATATCTCGACATACCGTTGCAGCACATCAGCAGCCGTATTTTGCAGTCTATGAAACGCGGATTGGACGGCGAGAAAACGCGTGAACTTGCACTCTTGTGGCGCGAAAAAGTGCAGGACATGGCTTTGCGTTCTACTTTTATTGTGGGCTATCCCGGTGAAACGGAAGAAGAGTTTCAGCAGTTGATGGATTTTGTTGCAGAAATGCGTTTCGACAGGTTGGGTGTTTTCCAATATTCGCCCGAAGAGAACACGACTGCTTTCAATTTGCCGGATGATGTTCCCGCCGAGATAAAACAGGAACGAGAAGACCGGCTTATGGCTTTGCAACAACAAATCTCGCTGGAGCTGAATAACGAAAAGGTCGGTAAAATATTCAAAGTGCTTATTGACAAAAAAGAGGGTGATTATTATGTGGGACGCACGGAATTTGATTCGCCGGAGGTGGATAATGAAGTGCTTATCTCCGATGAAAACAGCCTGCTGCAGACCGGACAGTTTTACAATGTCAAAATCATTCGTTCGGATTTTTATGATCTTTACGGGGAATTGGTTTTATAAAATGGGCAGCCTCTGCTGTTCGGAAATTTGTAATCCAGGACTAAAAAGCTAAAGGATTCTTAATCCGCTTAAAAAAGGGATAGCTGATGACATCCGGATTGAAAATCCTTATGCCTGAAACATTCGGATTACAAATTTGAAAGAGCAGGGTAATCCGTCTTCCGTACCTCCTCTTATTTTCCTATTTCGTTTCACAAACGTTTGAAAAGGCCAATGAAAAACAACGCAAATTTCACTATGTGAAAAATGCCTATTTCCTTAAAAAATAAGGATTTATTAACAAATCCTAATAGTAGGTAGATATTCCGGCCATACAGTTCCATCAAAAGCTGATATAATTTATAGGATAGAATTAACCATAAATTTAACACGGAATACTACGAAAATAACAATATAGAATGCTTTAAAATCCCGAACCTCAACGGTATACAATTTTTATACTCATTTTCTTTAACTCGATAATTTATTGTTTTACGTCAAACAAGTTTATATGTAAATAAAACCGGAATTACCAGTGTTAGAAAACCGGAAAAGATAAACTCTAATTTACTGAAATACAGTCGTAGCTGAAGTTCGTAACTTTAGCACTCTGTATATCCCTACCAATTGATGATTATCTGCAACAGCATACAGAATATACATACCAGGATTCCATGAAGCTAACTTAATATTTTCTTTAGATTCTTTTTTTGAGTTTATTACAATAATCTGTTTACCTTCCATGTTATCCACAGTAATTTTCAAATTATCCTTTGATTTATTTTCAATGTTTAAAAAATATGTCGCTGGATTGGGAAAAATATTTAAATTTAAAGAAGAAAACTGCTGATCGTTTATCCCGGTTGCTGGTTGGTATTCATCAGCCCCAATATCAATAATCCCGTTCGCTATCCTGTTTTGATTATCAATATCCTGCTCTCCGGATACAGGGTTTCCGTTACTGTCATTACCAAGGTTAATACCAGCATTAATTGCTGGAGAGCCAGATTTTAAATGCATATTTGCAGGGGGATTTACCAGTTTGGGATTCACATATTTCGCATTAGAATCACTCCATGCGCCAGGTGAAGAGGTGCTTCCACCATAATAAATATTATTGTTAACACTAATATTTGTATTGGTGTTTCCACGACCCCAATCTTGCAAATATGCCTGACCCGTTTCTCCATAAAATATATTATTTTTTATAATAATTGTATCGCAGTTAAACTGAAGGGCTACTTCTCCTTGTCTACCCTTGTAAGTAGTATTGTTCACAATTGCAATGTTAAATGCATTTCCTTTATCATAGTTATAACCACCAGCCATAATATTAGTTAGAAACGATCCTGAAACAAAATTATTTCTGACAATAATATCCTGAGTACTTTTACCCTTATGTTCGCTGGCAAGCTCAATTCCAATATCATTATTATAAACATGGTTTTTTTCAATAATAATATTTCTTCCGCCATCAACATAAATACCATCTGCCGAACGGTCGCCTCCATAAGTAGGATTATATTGAGAAGAAATATTATATACTGTATTGTCAGAACAAACCCCATCACGTGCCTGATCGTAACCCTTTGGGCCAGTTCCTTCAAAACCAATAAAATCGATACCAATATTATCATTATCATGGATAATATTACTGGAAACAGTGAAATTTGTTATATTTCCATTTAATACTAAAGATTCGCTTTGCCCCAATTTGCAATTAAATATTTCATTACTATCAACAACAATGTTATTTATCGGTGTTGAGCTTGTTCCATAAAAAGCTATGCCGTGTGCATTACCGTTATCGTTATCAATATTATGAACCTTGTTATTTAGTATTTCCAAGTTGCCAGAACTCCCGGTAACATAGATTCCCATTGGTGTACTGTTGTTTCCGCTTCCTTTAAAATTCTGAATTTCCATGCCAATTACTCTAATATAGTTTTTACTTGAAATAGTAATCCCAGCCTGGCCGTTTTTTCCTGTACCGTCAATAATAGCTCCTGTTTCACCAAATAAAGTAATGTTGTTGTTGATATATCCACTTTTAGGAAAGGTAACCGTTTCGTTATATGTACCTGCTTTTACCAGAACTGTATCACCGGCATTAGCGGCATTAACCCCAGCCTGTACAGAAGCATAATTACCTCCGGAAGGAGCTACAATTATTGTGGCACTCCAACTTTTATTTACGAAGAATGTAAATAAAATTACTATAAAAATTAAACTTTTTGTTTTCATTTTTTTGTATTCCCTTAAATCCGCATCTAATACTTAAATAATAAAAACAATCAACTGTGTAAGAAAATCTTACACAGCGATTGTCATGTAAATATTTTCACTTATTTTAGTGATACCATTCATAAGAATAAGCGTTGAAATATTTACGAG
>JAJRQN010000274.1 GCA_024280235.1 Bacteroidota bacterium
CTCAGAACGATTATGTGCGCAGGCCTGCCGCGCGGCGATCGTGAAGAGTCTCCCAACTCCAACACTGCACCCAAAGCAAAAGGGAGTTTCAGCATAAGGGCTTTTGGCGGGAGATTCTTTACCCCGCCACTTTCCGCACAAATTAAACCAAAACTAAATAACCAAAAATTTTTTATTTTCATTTTGCTTTATCAAATATTAAAATACTTTTGCAATCGTAATTCTTCAGGGCAGGGTGAAATTCCCGACCGGCGGTTAAAGCCCGCGACTCTTGCCTCAGGCGAGACTGATTCCGTGAAATCCGGAAGCCGACAGTACAGTCTGGATGGAAGAAGGATTCGCTGCATAAGTCATGCCCGGCTGTGGCAGGTGTGTAAACATCTGTCCGGTACGGAAAGATTGATGATAGTTATCTCCTTTTATGCCCTGAAGTTTTGGGGCTTTTTTTATGTATTCATTTTAAAATGTGTAAAGGCATGAAAGGAAAAATTATTTTATTGATTACCGGCATTTTAATGTCAACTGCGGTTTTTACGCAAAACATGATAAAAGGAAAAATCGTTGATGCATCTACTCTCCGTCCTGTTGAAAATGTACATATCATATTAGACAAAGGGAAAGATGGAGTCATAACAAACAAAGATGGAGAATTTAGTTTTAATTACCCGGAAACAAAAGGCGTTTTCTCTGTGGAAAGTGTCGGCTATAAATCCCAAAAAATCTCCTTTAGCATCAAAGGTAACACGACTATACTTCCGGCTATTTTGCTGGAGACAAAGACTTACTCCCTGAATGAAATAAACATTACCGCCGGACTTGTAACCGACAAAAATACACCCATAAGCGTTTCTACTATCAGCGCGAGGACCATCAAAAGCCGGTTGGGTGATCAGCCACTGCCTATGATTTTAAATTCCATTCCCGGCGTTTTAAGCGTACGCGATGGAGGCGGAAGCGGCGATGCCACCCTAAGCATCCGGGGATTTAAGCAGGATAATGTGGCGCTGTTGCTCAACGGCATTCCTATAAACGGCGTGGAAAACGGACTGGTTTACTGGAGCAACTGGCTGGGACTGAGCGACGCAGCCGTGAGCATCCAGGTTCAAAAAGGCCCCGGATTCTCCAACCTCGCTACCAATGCTGTCGGGGGAAGCATCAATATCATAACACGAACAAATAATCGCACAAAAAGTGGCAGCCTCAATTTTCAAATCACGGATTATGGCAACCAAAAAACAACCCTGAGCCTCAACAGCGGGAAAATGCAAAATGGCTGGTCTCTTTCTTTCATGGGTTCCTACTACAGCGGCAAAGGCTATGTAGATGCCACTTACGTGAAAGGATTCTCCTATTTTTTCAGCGCCAACAAACAACTTAACGCCAAAAATCACATGAACATCAGCTTGCTTGGCTCACCACAACATCATGGCCAACGTACCCAGCGGCTTTCAGAAGCCGAAGAACAACGCTATGGAAATAAGTACAATAAAGACTGGGGCGGACTGGATGGTCAAATGTTGAATGCTTCCGAAAATTTTTATCATAAGCCCTTTTTAAGCATCAACCATGACTTGAAAATAAATAAAAACAGTAAGCTTTCCAACACAATTTTTGTGAGTTACGGATACGGCGGTGGCAGATGGTCGGAAAGCTTCAACTATGCCCCTTCCGTTTTCAGCTATCTAACAGCTTCCGGACAAATTGACTGGCAAAAGATTTACAATCAAAATGCTGACAATACACAGCGCTATGTCCTTGATAACGAGGATACCGTTACCGGCTATTCGCGAAACGTGCTTACCGATTTTCTCGCCAGCCACATTCAAACCGGATTTATGAGTACTCTTGAAAAGCAACTCAATGCTCAGTTAAAGCTGACAGCCGGTGTCTATTACAATTATCTAAATTCTTTCCTGCGGGAAAAGATCACTGATCTCATGGGCGGAAAATTTTATATCGAAGATTATGCCTGGTCGCTGAGCGGTGTGGCCGGCCGTAACCAGATTATGCATGTGGGTGATATTATTAAGGTAAACAACAATACCATAATCCATCGCCTTTCGGCCTATACCAAACTCACCTTTTCCGGGAAACAGTGGCGGGGTTATTTTGCCATTAACGGTAATAACCAGTGGTATCAACGTATCGACCGCTTCAACTATATTACAAATACAAAAAGTCAGGTAATAAGCCGTGCCGGATATGATTTCAGGGGAGGCATCAGCTACTTTCCTACGCCACAACACACTTTTTATCTGAATGCTGCCTACATTTCACGAGCACCTTATTTTAAATATGTTTTCGGAAATTTCAACAATACTCCGGTAAGGAATTTGGAAAACGAACGAATAAAAACCATTGAAGCAGGTTACCATTTTACCCGACCTGGATTTAGAGCGACAATAAGTGCATTCTATACACGTTGGGACAATGTTTCCATGCTCAGCAACGAGTATGTCCAGCTCTCGGACAACAAACAGTCACGGGCAATGGTGCACGGACTGAACAGCATCCACAAAGGTGTTGAAGCACAAATAGAATACAGGATAAACAATAAATTGAAACTCGGGGTAATGGCTGCTTTCGGCAACTACCGCTGGCAAAATGATGTCTCGGCTACTCTAATCAATGACAACAATGTGGTAACCGATACGGTCAACGTATATGCACACAACTTATTCGTTGGCGGAACAGCACAGCAGCAAGTAGGCGCCTTTTCAAATTTCAAACTCTTCAGCCTTCTTAGTTTTCATTTGGAATGGATGTGGTATAACAAACTGTTTGCCGATTTTGATCCCATAAACCGGAACAATCCGGACAACCGCCAACAGCCTTACTCTTTTCCCGCCCGACAGGTGATCAATGCCTCTGTTTCCATCCCGTTCAAAATAGCATCCCTGCCCTCGTTGATACAACTCAGTGGATACAATCTTTTGAATAATATTTATATTGAAACCGGAAAAGATGGCTCGCATCACAATGCAGAAGACTTCAGAGGCTTCTGGTCTTTTGGAATTAACTTTAACTTAACATTTAAGGTGTATTTCTAATGTGCTACATTTCATACTTAACAATTATTTAGTGACAGCCCGAAAATGCCAATTCCTTTTCCGATTCAAATCGGGACAAACTATTGAGCCTATCTTAAAATCAGTATTTTACAAAGTAAACTCCCGATTCTTAGATTGCGCTCGCCTCGACCTTGATGACATCTGACAGCCGC
>JAJRQN010000275.1 GCA_024280235.1 Bacteroidota bacterium
GTTTCATGTGTTTAGAAATTTGTAAAATATTGATATAATGTGTTTTGATACCATCGCCCCGGATTAAAATCCGAGACTACATTTGAGTCGTCCGCTATGCGGACTTTAATCATCCCCCTGTGTGCTTAAAATTTAAACATGGATGTTTCATGTGTTTATAATTTTGTAATTAACTGTCATTTAATAATATATATTTATCATCGAATTTTGCTAATTTAACGAATTTTTGTTTTTCGCTTGCGAAAAACTTTCGTGAAATTAGATGACTGATTCATTGGAGATATTCATCTTTCTGTGTGTCAGCTTACCGATATGACTATTTCATATGTTATTAATTCTGTAACTAACTATCAATTAAGATTGTATATTTATCATGGGATTAAACGGATTAAGCGGATTTTGGTTTTTTGCTTGCGAAAAACATCTGTTAAATCCGATGACCGTTTTCTGTGGGATAATCATACACCTGTATTCCTGACAGTAATCAAACGGGCTGTTGTTTTCATTTTAGTTTTTTGATGCCCCGTATGGGAGTTGCTTTCAACTGATGTAAATCAAAAACAAGAATCACATTTCTTCCTTTTTTCAGCCACATAGCCGGACAGTAGAGGCTGTGCTGCGGACCGATGTTCCAATATCTGCCCAGATTATGGCCATTGATCCAAATCATCCCTTTTTCATAACCCGAAAGGTCGAAATAGGTGTCGGCTACACTATCCAGCCGGAAAATGCCTTTAAAAAATAACCCCGGTTTCTTAGAGGCTTTGGTTTTTGTTAACCTGTTGATGTATAAACTGTCCAAGGGCAGGTTATATACTTCCCAGTTCATTAGTGTTATGCCATTTAAGGTTACACGGTTGGTAATGCCTTTCCGGTCGATGATATGTTGCCCGTAATTAATGTGTCCCATAGCGTCTGTAAAAATCTGTAAAAGAGGTGTTTTACTTTTTGTTTTTGGGATTATGATGCTGTTTTCGCCGTTACTGCGGTCAATGGTTCCAATATATTTGCCGTTGACAAATATTGTTGCATAATCGTGTAGTTTTGTAATTACCAGTTTTCCGTTTTTGCGTCCGATAAGCCGGGTTTGGTAGAGAATAAAACCGTGGTATTGATGATAGGCTTCCATAGGTTTCGGTTGGGCTGACCAAACCGGAACGGGTAAATGTTGCCATACTGAGGTAAACGGCCGCATGTTAATTTTGGGAATACTCATAACCGGAATGGGCGAAGGTACTGGTGGTAGTTTGTTTTTTCTGTATTGGCTAATAAGTTTTCGTAAACGGTAATAGTTGGGAGTAGTGCGTCCCTGTTCGTTGATTGGAGCACCATAGTCGTAACTTGTAATGGCTGCCTGATAGCCACCTTTGCCGGATGCGTTGGCACCGGCTGCAAAGCCAAAATTGGTACCACCTTGTAATACGTAAAAACTGAACGACAGATTGTTTTTCAGCAGAAACCGGATTTCGTTAAACAGGTCTGACGTATCGGCTTGTGCCCATTTTTCGCCCCAGTGGGTGAGCCATCCCGGATAAGTTTCACTGCTGAAAACAGGAACTCCCGGATGTAATCTCCTTGCCATCGTAATGGCTTTAGGATATCCGCCCGGGTCGAGTCCTACGGCACAGCCTGGCAAACTTCCCGCTTTGAGCATGTAGGGCGTAGCTCCATCGGCCGTGTAAAACGGAATGTCCATCCCGTTTTCTTTCCACTGTTTTTCCAGTGTTTTCAAGTAGTTGCGGTCGTTGCCGTAACTTCCGTATTCGTTTTCGATCTGTAGCAGAATAATCGGCCCGCCGTGTATAATGAGATGCGGACGAAGAATACCGGAAAGGGTATCGATGTAACGTTTCACCGCTTTCATATACTGTGGGTTAGAGCAGCGTACTTTGATGTCGGGAATGCTTAGCAGATAAGGCGGTAGTCCTCCAAAATCCCACTCGGCACATACATAAGGCCCGGGCCTGACCATCAACCACAGACCTTCTTTTTGTACTAAGTCGATAAAATACGATAGGTTGTGATTTCCTGTTTTAAAATCGAATTTTCCGGGAGAATGCTCGTGATAATTCCAAAAAACATAAGTAGAAATGGTATTGCATCCCATGGCTTTAACTATCTCGATGCGTTGTTTCCAGTATCTTTCAGGAATGCGGGCATAATGAATTTCCCCTGCAATAATCTGAAACGGTTTTCCATCAAGTAGAAAATGAACTGAATCTATAGAGAAAGTATGGAACGGCTTTTGAGCAACAGTTTTTTGTAGTGAAAAAATCATTACAGGCAATAGCAAAGTAATAATGAATTTACGTATGTATTTTGAATGATTCATGTTCTTAAAATTTTTGGATTATATTGATAATCAATATCGTGTTATTATTCTCCAAGATGCTCTTTTCCGTTATGATGGTGCTCTTTTTATTATCTTTCAATTATAGACGATGCAAACCGGCTGGGGAGCTGCTGTTTGCGAAACGTATTGCAACAGTCCGGTTTCCCGGTCTCTTTTAAACAAAACCAGATTGTTCGATTTTTGATTGGCCACCAAAAGGTATTTTTCGTCAGGCGA
>JAJRQN010000023.1 GCA_024280235.1 Bacteroidota bacterium
AATTTGATTGGATAACTCGTGATCTATTTAAAAGGTTTTTTTCATTTTTTGAAAATCCCGAAGGGATTAAACAGGATTAACCACGGGCGAAACTCGTGGATGATGAACCCTGTTTTCACAGAATCCTGAAGGGATTCAATAAGATAAAACCTGAGAACATATTTTATCCAATTCAAATTCGCATCTTTCATCGACTTATTTAACTTAACTTTCGTAAGTAACATTTTAAAGAATGAAATATCTTTTTTGTTCCTTTCTTTTCGACAAAAGAAAGGAACAAAAGAAAGCGACCCCCATAGGAGCAGGCTCCACAGGGGCAGGCCAAAACAAAATCCCTTTCCCACTCTGGAAAATTGCTTGAAACAATACAAAAGTAGTGTATCGCCTAAGGCAACACAAACGCAAGCGCCTTTTGTTTGTTTCTACGCAATTTCCCATTCACGCTGTCGCCGCCTCCTTGTTTTGGGCAGGTTACCCGCAAGCCTGGATTAGAAGTTTTAGTATAAACCTTGCCAAAAACAGAAAAACTTTTAATCAGATAAAGAATCTTTTCATGTCAGGCAAAAAAGACATTTTCCCTAAAATATTTTGAGTTCAATTGAAAATATTTCCTTGCAGTAATAAATATTTCTACAAATAATTGTTTCTTCTATTATTTTTCAGCGTATTAAAATAGGAATTAGCCGATTTTTGCAGTTTTGTTTTTTTATAATTTTTTTTCACTCACTTTGAGAAATTGAAAAATGTTGTATATTTGCGCCCCTGAAATGGTGGATGTAGCTCAGTTTGGTTAGAGCATCGGATTGTGGTTCCGAGGGTCGTGGGTTCAAGTCCCATCTTCCACCCGGTCAACGAAAAGCCGGAATTTATTCCGGCTTTTTTTATACCTTGAAATTATTTGCCACTATAAAATTTTGGGATAACAATTAATGATCAGCTACCGGAGTTCTCTAATCCTTTTTGCAGGAATTGCCGGCAAGCCATCCTGTGGAATAGGCAATTTGAAGATTGTAACCTCCGGTTTTGGCGTCGAGGTCGATCATTTCACCGGCGAAATAAAGTCCTTTTATCAATTTCGATTCCATGGTCCTGGGAGAGATTTCCCTCGTGGAAATTCCGCCAGCGGTAATGATGGCCTCTTTAAAAGAACGTGATTTGGTGATTTTAAAACGCATATTTTTTAAAAGAAACCGGACTTGTTTTCGCTCCTTTGAAGATATCTGGTGGCATGACTTTTCCGGATCAAGTTTTAAAAGTTCGATAAAAACAGGAACCAATTTGGATGGTAGCCAATATCGTAAAATATTGATAACCTGTTTCTTCCCGTGCTCATTCAGGTCGCGGATTAATCGTTTATCCAGCTTTTGTTCATCTAACGCAGGTTTCAGGTCGATGGTGATTTCTACGGTGTTATTTTTCCTCAATGCATCAACTACGGTTCTGCTGAGGGTTAGGATTATAGGTCCCGACAGCCCGAAATGTGTGAAAATCATTTCTCCGAAGTCTTCGGCTTCTTTTTTTCCGTTGACCCAAACAACGGCTCTTACATTTTTCAGATTAAGTCCCTGAAGTTTTTGTGCCACATCACCTGCCGTTTCCAATGGGACAAGCGCCGGCCTTGGTTTCTCAATCGTGTGCCCCAGCTTTCGGGCCAGTTCAAAACCTTCGCCATTGGAACCTGTGGCAGGATAAGACATTCCGCCGGTGGCAAGGATAACATGGTTAGTAGTAAACTTTTGTCCGTTTGCTATTAATCCCTGAATAACATCATCCTGAACCAACAATTTTTCAACCTTATGGTTCAAGCGAATTTCAACTTTTAGTTTGCTTACCCAGTGCAAGAGGCCATCCAGCACCTCTTTCGCCTTGTTGCTTACGGGGAAATAGCGACCTCCCCGTTCCAGAGTTGTTTCCACACCGTGATTATGCAACAGGTCGATAATGTCTTTAGAATAAAATTGTGAAAAAGCTGTTCGCAAAAACCTGCCATTAGGATATACGACAGAGATGAAGTCGCTCATTTCGGCATTGTTGGTAATGTTACATCTTCCTTTGCCGGTAATCAGCAGTTTGCGGCCTTCCCGGCTCATTTTTTCCAGTACCAAAACGCTATTGCCTGTTTCGGCAGCTCTTCCGGCTGCCAGCAAGCCTGCCGGACCTGCACCTATTACTATTACGTCAAAATGATTCATGCGCTGCAAAGGTATCTTTTCCTACTGGAAATCAAATCAAAACCTTTTTGATTGAAAAATGTGTTATTCGGAAATTACTGTCCGTTGTTCAGGAAATTTTACAAAGACAATAATAGTTTGTGTCAGCCACGAGTTATACCTCATATATGCAGGGGGCTTCGTAATAGATGACTCCTGCGGATTTGAGGTTACAATAAAAATCCCTGAAAGCCGACGCCTGCAGGGATTTGTTTTTTGAGAATTGGACGAAAGTTATTCTGTAACTTCAACAGCTACTTCGTCGCTCTGCCACAAGCCGTGTTTGGTACAGAAAGCCATAGCGGTAAGTTTCATGTTGCGTGTGGGGACAATGTGGAAATCGACTTCCACGTGGCCGGCCTGGTTGCCCAAAGCGCCGGGAACAAAAGTTGCTTGTGCAAGGTTGTTCTCACCGTTCCATAGCTGAACCCAGGCAATGTAATGGTCAAAATCATCCGGATGGGGATACTCATCGCCAAGTTTAACGGTAACTTTAAACTTTTCGCCCTTTTTTGCTGTTCCTTCACAGTGGACAAACGGAGAATGGCGGTCGATGTAATCTTTCTTTGCTTCGCGGTCGATGGTTGAAATATCGACATATCTGTTAATTTTCATAGTGCTATAATTTAAATTGATTATTAATAAGGCAAAAGTATAAAAATTCGGGAAGCAAACCCCGGCTGGTTAATCTTTTTTAACACTTTCCTCAACTGTTTCATCTTCAATGGTTTCTCTTTCAATACCCAGGTCTGAAGCCAGTTTTTGTTGTAATGTGGCAAGTTCGATATTGTGCCGGATATTTCCATGCGTACTGTAAGAGATGTTGCCTGTTTCTTCAGAAACGACAATGGCAATGGCATCGGAGACTTCTGTTAATCCAATAGCTGCCCTGTGGCGAAGTCCGGCATAGCGGGGAAGCTTCTTTTTTGAAACCGGCAGGACACATCCGGCTGCTTTTATCCTGTTTTGGGTGATGATCATGGCGCCATCGTGCAACGGACTGTTTTTAAAGAAGATGTTTTCGATTAGCGGGCTGCTGATTTCTGCATTCACAACTACACCTGTGTTGGTAATTTGCTGCAACTCATTTTGGCGCGTGATAATGATGAGTGCTCCCTGTTTTATGTTGCTCATGTGCTGACAGGCAACCACCACAGGGTCTGTATCGGTATCATAAGATGCTTCAAACCATCCCGACAGGAAGTTAAACCGTTTGCCATATTTACCCAAAAATGTTGGTGTTCCCAATGCAAGCAGAAATTGACGAATCTCTGGTTGGAAGATGACAATCAATGCAATGATACCCACGCTAATGAAAGCTCCGAGGATGTCGGAAAGTAGTTGCATCTTCAGTGCATCAGTAACTTTCCATAAAATAAAGATAGCTACGATGCCAACAAAAATATTTATGGCTGCTGTTCCTTTCAGTAGTTTGTAAAGTGTAAACAACAAGACAGCCACAAAAAAAATGTCGAGCAGGTCAAGAATACGGATATGGATAAATAATGTCAGCAAGCTTATTGTTTTTTTTCAAAGGTAAAAATAATATTATTTGGGAAACAAGCTAATGTTACGATAATAATAAACAACTTCAATGGCTTCGCGTGCTTCTTTTACATCGTGAACGCGCAAAAGGTTGGCTCCATTCAGCAAGGCCAGCGTGTTGACCACCGAGGTGCCGTTGAGCGCTTCAGTGGGGGTTGTGCTCAGTACCTTGTTAATCATGGATTTTCGTGAAACGCCGGCGAGCAGGGGCAGGCTGTCAATTCGTGTAGAAGCCATACCTGCTAAAAGTTCGTAATTGCTCTCCAGTGTTTTCCCAAAACCAAATCCCGGGTCGAGGATGATGTCTTCCACACCGAGCGATTGCAAAGCCAAAATCTTTTCTGCGAAAAATGCACGAACTATGGAGGTGATATTTTCCGAAAGGGGATTATTCTGCATGTTTTCCGGTGTGCCGTGAATGTGCATCAGAACGTAAGGCACTTTTAAGGCGGCAATAGTCGGGAACATTTTTTTATCAAAATTTCCTCCGGAAATATCGTTAATCATATGGGCGCCTTCCTCCACACATTGCCGGGCTACGTCAGCGTGATACGTGTCGATAGAGAAAACAGCTTCGGGAAACTCGGAAATCAGCCTTTTTAAAGGAGGCAACAGCCGTTTCATCTCCTGCTCTTCGGTAACGCGTTTGGCACCCGGGCGGGTAGAGGCAGCTCCTAAATCGATGATGTCGGCTCCTTCTTCTATCATTTTACCGGCCTGGCTGACCCATTGCACCTCGTGCCGGTATTTTCCGCCATCATAAAACGAATCGGGTGTGAGATTCAAAATTCCCATGATTTTGGGAACAGAGAAGTCAAATGATTTTTCTCCGATACGAATGCGCTTGATTTTTGGAAAAGAAGTATCTTTATTGCCCATAAATTATTGCATATTTGCAATGCCAAAGGTACAGATAAATAGAATGTGATAAATGAAAGATAAAACAGCACAGCAATTTGAAACCATCATGCAGAAATGCATCTCTGTTTTTGAAAATAAGTTGAAAGATTACGGCGTGGCCTGGCGTATTCTGCGAATTCCCAGTCTTACCGATCAGATTTATATTAAAGCCAACCGTATCAGGAGTATTCAGCAAAAAGGAGTACAGAAAGTGGACGAAGGTATTGTCCCTGAGTTTATTGCCATTGTGAATTATTCGGTTATGGCACTGATACAGCTGGAGCTTGGTGTTGCCAATGAGCCTGATATGGACGCCGAAACGGCTGTAAATCTTTTTGGAAAATATCTTAAGCAGTCGCGGGATTTGATGTTGAACAAAAATCATGATTACGGCGAAGCCTGGCGGAACATGCGCATCTCTTCACTGACCGATATCATCCTTATGAAACTATTGCGTATTAAGCAAATTGAAAACAACGAGGGCAAAACGCTGGTTTCCGAAGGACTTGATGCCAATTATTATGATATTGTAAATTATTCTGTATTTGCGTTGATAAAAATGTTAATGGAAGGTGAACAGGAATAACAAGGATTTTCTTTTCGGCTTGTTACCGTATATTCGTATTTTCCTCGGACTGATTTTTATTTTTTCCTCCGTTGTGAAAGGCATTGACCCGGTGGGGACATCTTACCGCGTAGAAGATTATCTGCTGGTTTATGGGTGGACATCGCTGGTGCCTTATGCTTTATGGATTGCTTTCCTGATAATTTTCTCCGAATTTTTGATTGGCATCGGCTTTCTGTTCAATATTTTTATCCGAACAGCTTCGAGAGCCATGTTTTTGCTGTTGCTGTTTTTCCTTGTGGTTACTTATCTTGATGCGCGTTACAACATGGTATCCGATTGCGGTTGCTTTGGAGATGCCGTGAAACTTACCAACTGGCAGACATTCTACAAAAATATTTTTCTGATTCTGATGAGCCTCTTTTTCCTTTGGGAAAATGGGAAGAGATATCGTAGAAGTTCAAGGTTTTTACCGCAGGTTTTGTTGCTGACTTTTCTTGGAGCAGGGTTTCTCGAATTTATGTTTTACAACCTGAACCATCTTCCCGTTGTGGATTTTCGCAACTGGAAAACAGGTCGTAACATGACAACCGACACAACGCAGAAAGCCAAAACTTACGTAATATATAAAAATAAAAAAAGCGGAGTAAAAAAGGAGTTTCTGTTTCCTGACTATCCCTGGAAAGATACGGCGTGGATGGCCCGATGGTCTTTTGTTTCGCAACGGACTGTAAAGCCTTCGGCAGCCGGAAAATATAATCTGATTATTGAAGACAGCCTTGGTAACGACCGGACAAAGGCCATTGTTGAAAATCCCGGATTTCAGTTTATTCTTGTTTCATTTGATATGAAGAGGGCAGATGCAGATGGATTGAAGAAAGCGGCTCTTTTATCAAAGTTTCTTAGCAAAAAGGGAATTTCGATGGTGTTGATTACGGCTACGGAGCAAAAAACGGTAAGAGATATTGAAAAGCATAACGGGCTGAATATTCCTGTGTTTCAGGCAGATGAAACTGACCTGAAGGCAATGATCCGCTCTAACCCCGGTTTGCTGTTGCTGCATCGCGGTGTGATTTTGAAAAAATGGCATTATCACGATTTCCCGGATAGAAAGCAAGTAGAAAAATATTTAATTTCACCGGTAGAATAGCACTATGTTTTATTACATTTTAAAACGTCTTTTTTATGGCATTCTCGTTCTTTGGGGGGTGGTAACACTGGTATTTCTGCTTTTCAATATTTTGCCGGGCGATGCTGCACGTATGTTGCTTGGGCAGCGGGCTGACATATCTTCTGTGGAAGCCATCCGGAAGGATTTGGGATTGGACAAGCCTGCTTATATCCAGTATTTGAATTTTTTAAATGACTTGTCTCCGCTCTCTTTGCATAATGATGATAATCCAAAGAGCTATTGGTATTTAAATCGTGATAAATACCCTTCGGCGCATATTCTGTTGCATCTCGGCCGGGATGTGTTGGTGTTGAAACCTCCATATTTACGGCGGTCATATCAGAGCAAACGTGATGTGTCTGCGATTATCGCCGAAGCTTTTCCAAAGACGGCTCTGTTAGCGACTACGGCCATTCTTATGGCTATGTTTTTGGGTATTTTGCTGGGAATTCCGGCGGCACTTAATAAGGATGGTCCTTACGACCGGTTTATGATGGTTTTTTCTTCTTTGGGAATGTCTGTTCCTTCCTTTTTTGCAGCCATTCTCATTGCCTGGCTTTTTGGTTTTGTGTGGGAGAAATATACCGGGCTTCCCATGTTCGGAAGTCTTTATTCTGTGGACAGCTATACCGGTGAAGTATATCTTAGCCTGAAGAACCTGATTCTTCCGGCCATTACGCTGGGTATCCGTCCGCTGGCCATTGTTATCAGCCTCACGCGCAGCGCTTTGCTCGAAGAACTTTCAAAGGATTACATACGTACGGCTTATGCCAAAGGACTTACACCGGCAAGGGTAATTTTCAAACATGCCATGCGCAATGCACTTAATCCTGTAATTACCGCCATTACAGGCTGGTTTGCTTCGCTGCTCGCGGGAGCTGTTTTTGTGGAGTACGTCTTCGACTGGAAAGGTATCGGGTTGGTCATCGTGGATGCTTTGGAAAAATATGATTTGCCTGTTATTATGGGAGTTGTTCTTTTCATTGCCGTCATCCTCATCATTACCAACATCCTTGTGGATATTATTTATGCCCTGCTGGATCCGCGTGTAAGGCTGGCTTAGGTTATTTTGTTACAAACCCTTAAGAAGACCTGTTTGTTCTGAGAATGTATAAATCCGGAATATTCCTTCCTTTTTCATCGAAAAAGTTAGTTCTCCGTTTTCCGGGCCGATAGCCGGGCAGCAGATTGGATACGGACTGTGATAAATAGCCACTTCGGAGTTTCCCGTTTTTTCCAGGTATGATAACGTGAATACGCCTCTTTCAATAAAAACAAAATAGATTCGCCAGCTATCCCGCGACCAGCAAGCCCTGCCGGTAACTCCTTTGCGAATTACTTTCGTGTTTTCGCCGTACCAGTTCATAATCATTAGGTTTGTTCTGTTGTCAGTCCCTCTCGCGAGGTAGACAATATTTTTCCCATCCGGTGAAAAAACAGGATAACTGCAAGTTTCTTTTCCTTTGGTTAACCGGTTCAGGTTGTCATAAACGAAGTCATAACTGAAAATTTGCCACCGTTGTGTCCGGTCGTCAAATCCACTGAAGACCACCAAATGGCGCGAAGGGGTAAAGGAGGCTTCTTTGGATGCTATGTTTCTGCGAAAGAGAAGTTTTGTTTTCCCGGTTTTTAAATCGAGATAGAAAGGCGGCTGCTTTTTCCCTGACCGGCACTATACACTACGGCGTTTTTCCCAGGAACCCAAACCGGATGTGAGTTGTCAAGAGCATTGGATGTGAGTACAACGGCTGTATCTTTTGCAGCAGAATAGAGGAAAATATTTTGATGACCTTTTTTGCCTGATTGAAAAACCATCCTGCCATTCGATGACCAGAAAGGAAAAAGGTCATCCTTGTGCAGGGGAAGTTTGTGTAAATCGTTTTTCGGCAACGGAGGCTGTGAGAAAAGAGACTGGGGAGCAAACAAAAGAAGAAAGCTGATAAGTAAGATGTGGTTTATTCTACCTCTTTTTTCCATTAAAACAGATTATTTACAAGCAGCAAAAATAAGAAAAGTGGAATGAAGAGACGTGCATTCTTTTTATTAATAGAAATAAAAAAGCCGCTAAAATCCAACCGGATAAAGCGACTTTAAAAACATTGATTATTAATAATTTAGTGATCCCGCCGGGATTCGAACCCGAATCATCAGAACCGGAATCTGACATTCTATCCGTTGAACTACGGGACCGGGAATGGGCTGTTAATTTATTTTAACTCAATAAGATAAATAAATTCACATCCAATCCGTGGAGCTGGAGGGATTCGAACCCTCGTCCAAACATGGAATCCATAGGTTTTCTACATGCTTAGTGTGTCATTGATTGTCGGGAAATACACGGGGACAAACACCCAAAATATTTCCTTAGCCTCTAAAATTTCATTTTGGCCGTGAGGCAAAGCCAAAACTATTCTGAAGTTGCTTGCGACTCGTTATCAGGCCGGAATCAGAAATCTCCACCTGCGAGCCGTCTCGTCCCCCGTACTTCGACGGAAGATTGAGCCGATCTACTATACTTCGATCAGGCTGCGAGAGCGTAATTAGGTTCGCCAAATAAAATAGTGTGTAACGCGGTTTTACGGGTTGTGTTACCTTGCCCGGCATGCTTACCTATTCATTCAAATGCTGTCAAAACCAGTCAGCCCCTCATGTCAAAGAACTTTCCCCAAAGCGGGGTGGCAAAAGTAATAAAATTGTTGCTTGCCCTGTGTTATAAACACAATATTTATGCCAGCGGAGTGAAAACGGGTTTTTTATAAAATCAATTTGTAGCAGAAAGACAAGATTCTTAAAAAGAAAGTAACAATACGTTGGAAAAATACGGTATATCATTAGTTCATGCCCGATGCCGAACTCTGTATTTTCTATCCAAAGCCATAGTTTCTATCCTTTCTTTACAGCATTAACGGTTTTACAAAAGTCTCAATGTCTTTCGCAGTGATTTCTTTGTCGCAGAGGATAAGCAGCCGTTCCACCACGTTGTGCAGTTCTCTTACGTTGCCTGTCCACTTGAAAGTCTGTAATATTTTTAGTGCTTCATCGGTAATTTCTTTATTGGGTTTTCCCTGCAAAGATGATAATTCGTTGATGAAATGATGAACCAACAGAGGAATGTCATCGATGCGCTCACGCAATGGTGGTACTTGTATGACGATGACACTTAGCCTGTGATAAAGGTCTTCACGGAAGTTTCCTCTGGCGATTTCTTCCGGAAGATTTTTGTTGGATGCAGCCAAAACACGTACATCCATATTGATTTCTTTTTCTCCTCCTACGCGTGTAATTTTGTTCTCCTGCAACGCCCTTAACACTTTTGCCTGGGCCGACAAGCTCATGTCGCCGATTTCGTCCAAAAAAAGAGTTCCGCCATGTGCCAGTTCAAAATCACCCAGCCGTTGTTTTATGGCTGAAGTAAAAGAACCTTTCTCATGTCCGAAAAGCTGACTCTCAATCAGTTCGGAGGGAATGGCAGCACAGTTGACCTCAAGAAAAGGCGATTTTGTTCTACTGCTTTGTTCGTGAATCTGTCTTGCCACCAGCTCTTTACCTGTACCGTTTTCACCTTCAATAAGCACACGCGCATTGGTTGGTGCCACACGGGTAATCATCTCTTTTAACTGAAGCATGACAGGGGAACTTCCAACGATTTCATATTTTTTTTCTATCTCCTTTTTTAGAATTTTAGTCTCGTTAACAAGATTTTTTTTATCGATGGCATTTCGCAGGGTAATCAGCAGCCGGTTCAGGTCGGGTGGTTTAACGATGAAGTCATATGCCCCTTTTTTGATGGCTTCCACAGCTGTTTCAATAGTGGCGTGGCCTGAAATCATAATAACCGGGCAATCGGTGAACTGTTTTAAACTATCCAACACCTCCATACCATCCATTTCGGGCATTTTTATGTCGAGTAAAATGACATCGTAAGCGGTGGCTTTGGCTAATTCCAAGCCATCTATCCCGTTGGCGGCCATATCGACTTCATATTTCTCAAATCCCAGAATTTCTTTGAGCGTCCGGCGGATGCTGCTTTCATCATCAATGACCAATACTTTTGCCATAAGTTGTAATTTTTTTCAAAATTAAGCATTCTTTGGAACTCTGTCCAAAGCAATTTTGTATGGCTAACTCTATTTTACTACATTCGCAAAAAATTGCGATAAAATGGCAAAATATTCATTTAAAAATCAGGTGGTTGTTATTACTGGTGCCTCTTCGGGCATTGGCGAGGAGCTGGCGTTGCGAATGGCCGGTGAGGGCGCTTCGCTATCTCTTGGTGCACGAAACTTTGAAAAGCTGGAAGCAGTTGCAGCAGCCTGCCGGCAAAAAGGGGCCAAAGCAGTGGCTGTTCCTCTTGATGTTTCACAAAAGGAGGATTGCCGGCATTTTATTCTGAAAACCGTGGATGAATTCGGTAAAATCGATGTCCTTATTAACAATGCCGGCATAAGTATGTGGGCTTACTTTGAGGAGTTTACCGACCCGGCACCTTTTGAACAGATTATGCAGGTAAATTATTTTGGAAGTTTGTATTGTACTCTGTATGCTTTGCCATATCTGAAAAAAACAAGAGGACGTCTGGTAAGTATTTCGAGTCTGACGGGGAAAACCGGTGTTCCTACCCGTAGTGGCTATGCTGCCAGTAAACATGCTGTGGTCGGTCTCTTTGATACGTTACGTATCGAGTTGAAAGAAACCGGTGTAAGCGTAACGATAATCTATCCGGGATTTGTTTCCACAGAAGTACGTGCACGTGCCTTTGGCAGTGATGGGAAATCACTGGGTAAAAGTCCGTTGGACGAAACGGGAACCATGTCTGTCGAAAAATGTGTTGACTTGATGATACCTGCTATTGCCCATCGTAAACGCGAACTGGTAATGACGTTGAAAGGCAAACTCGGACTTTGGCTGAAGCTTGTTGCTCCGCGTTTGGTGGACAACATTGCTCTGAAGGCTGTATCGAAAAAGAAAGCGGATAGACAATAAGGATGTCTGCTTTTTTCTGAACTTTTTCCTGACTACAACCTCATGGAAATACCAATGCTTGTATTGAAGTAGGTTCCTCCTCCAATTTCTAAATTTAGTCCCCAGGTTTTACTCCAGTACCATCGGCCACCAACGTGAATGCCGCTGCTGAAAGATGTCTTTCTGCTAAAGTCAATTCCCACAGTCAGTCCGGAATACAAATCCCATGTATTGGGAATATTTAATAGTCTGTTGAAATGATAATCCCCTCTTGCAGAAACAACAAAATGAAAATCATTCATAAAGACAAAGTTTATTTGCGGACCCACCGTGATGTCGGGATGTATCCTAAAATCCATAGAAGCATAAATGGGAAATCCTCCAGAGTAAAATCCCGTACCTGCATTTATTTGGTTTTCGCCTATTGCCAATGGTGATTTTGTGTTGTTTTGTGCAAAAATGTTTCCTGTTGCCATCCCAAAAATGATGGCCGTTAAAACAAATATCTTCCTCATATATAATCTGTTTTTTAATGGTTTTATAATGACTGCAAAATTAATAAGTTTTTATTTCTTCAGCTTTTTTATTCGTTGTTCATTATTATATGCCCACACCACAACAAGGATTATGATCCCTAAGGTATAATAAACAAAATCAGGTATGGGAACCGGATCGCCTTTGGCATACGAATGCAATCCTGACAGGTAGTAGTTTACGCCGAAATAGGTCATCAAAATGGAGAAAAAGCCGATAATAGCAGCGAGGTTATATGCAAATTTGGATTTTAGTCCGGGAATATAACGCATGTGGGCGATAAAGCTGTAAACCAGCACACTCACCAATGCCCAGGTTTCTTTTGGATCCCATCCCCAGTAACGTCCCCAGCTTTCGTTAGCCCAAACGCCGCCAAGAAATGTTCCGATGGCCAGCATGTACAATCCCACAATCAGCGTGCGTTCATTAATGGTTGTCAGCTCTTTGATGTGTTCTTCCATAATCAGCTGATTTTTTGGCGATTTCATTACCATTAAAATGAGGTTTAAGAAGCCGAGTAATGCTCCCAATGCCAGAAAACCATAACTTGCTGTAATGACTGAAACGTGGATGGTAAGCCAGTAGGATTTTAGGACGGGAACAAGATTGGTGATTTCCGGATCCATCCAACTCAGATGTGCCACAAACAAAATAATGGAAGCCAGAAAGGTAGTTGCTGCCACCGTCATTTTTGAGCGTCTTGAAAACAGTAAGCCTGCCAGCACTGTAACCCATCCGATATAAATCATGGATTCGTAACCATCGCTCCAGGGAGCATGCCCCGAAATATACCAGCGAAGCCCGAGGCCGAAAGTTTGCAACAGAAATCCGACAATAATAATCCCCACAAAGAAATTTAAAATTATCCGAAGTGCTTTAGTATCTTTAAAAATAGCAATAAACGTCAGGATAATCATTATCAGACCTATCAGGCTATATGCAATGGCCAGCCGGAAGAATATCATCCATTTGTTATACAGAATTTCTGCATTTATTTTTTTTGTTGATGGTATCAGTTTGCCACCATATTTTTTCTGATATTTGGCAAAACCTGTCCTGAGTTCAGCAGCTAATTTAAATTCCCCTTTGGATAACGACTGCAAATATTGCGGTATGACACTGACCACCAACAGCGAATCTTTTTTGGACAAGGTGGTAGGCTTTGAGGCGGGCGAATACCACGGATGATTCGGATTTTCAGGATCGGGAACAATCTTCAGAAACTTGCCGGTATATACCATGTAAGCGATGTTCATACGTTCGTCCACTTTCATAACATCTCTATCGAACATGCCCCTCTCAGAAGGTTTCTGAGCATAAACCTGTGAAACGTACTTTTGGAGTTTATATGTATTGTTTCGCGTGTCAATAAAATCGAGATAGGAGGCGTATTTACCTTTGATGCCTATAATCCTGACCAGCTTCTTACTTGCTATTTTTATCATGGGTACCTGCTGCCAGTAGCTTGGATAAGTCATCATACCAAGAAGAACCTGGTCGGCGGTTTGTCCGTGGAAAGAACTTTTCCAGGTGAGCTTTCGCAAAATCTCACTTGCCAGCGTATTCACCGGCTTTATCCTGCCGTCGTTGGATTGTACTAAAAGATGTCCGAATTGTTCGGCTTCGGTTTTGTTGATAACAGGAATTTTATTCAGACTCAAATAGCTGTGCTGAGCGTAACTACTTGTGGAAAAGGCTGTTGTAAAAAACAGTAATAATATTGCTGCTTTTGCAGTTGTGGATATTTTTCGCAGGTATCTCCCCATTGCGGAGAAATGAGAGTTCTTATTGATTAGCGAAAGAAACATGCCGAGTGCCATGAGCAGATATCCCATGTAAGTGAAAAAGGTTCCCCAGAAGTCGTGGTTTACGGACAGTATACTTCCGTGTTCATCACGGTCGTATGAGGATTGAAAAAAGCGATAACCACGGTAGTTAAGAACGTGATTCATGTAAATATGGTAAGGCATCTTAATGTTTCGTCCCTTGTCGATAACTATCACGCGGCTGGCATAGCTCGAGGGGCTCATGGAACCCGGATAACGTTTTAGCTCAAATTTTTTCAGCTCTATGGCGAAAGGAAGTTTTATCTCTGTGGAACCATAATCCATTTTTACATTTATGCCGTTGATGGTGAAAAAGTTTTCTTCGCCACGGTATCCATTTCCTCCCCTGAGCATAATCTCTTTTGTTTCGTTGCCGGAAGAAGCTTTCACTACCAGTACGTCCATCAGATTGGCATTTTTATTTTTGTATGGAACATAACTAATTTTTCCATGAGCGAAAAAGTTTGTCAGAACCATAGATAATCCGTCTTCGCTGTAAAGTTTTCCTTTTGTAAAAAGATGTGTTATATCAGGAGCCAGAACTTCGGGGGAACTACCCTGCATTGAGGTTGTTTTTATGGTATCTTTTGATGAAATTGTCAACATATTGTTGGAAACCAAAATATTTATTGCATTTTTTGTGGCGCTTTTCCCGAACCGAATCAAGTGCATTCCAACCCGTTTCTCATCTCCTTGTTTCAGATATAGGCTTACGCGGCCTGTGGTCGGCGTCGAAACGACGAGTGTTATCATCGGTACTCCTGTTTTTGCTTTTACAACAACCTCACGGGCGTTGGGAATAAATTTTACTGCGTTGAATTCAATATTCTTATTTCCGATTTTTAAATCTTGATGATAGGCATCGGGTGTGAGAACAGAAAGCAAAACATGTTTTTTTGTTTTTTCAGAAATATGATTGGTTACGGCACTTATCTCAACATAAGTACGGTCGGAAAGGATGGTGTTGGAAGTTTCACCTTCGCGTAAGTGCAACATGCCCTCAAAGCTGATAAACCTTGTGATGGCAGCTCCGAGGAGAATGATGATGAAAGCCAGATGAAACATGAATATGGTAAGTTTCTTACGATGGTACATCTTGTAGCGGAAGATGTTGGCTATCAGGTTAATGGTGAGTAAAGCCAGTAAAATATCAAACCATGTGGCATTATAAACCACCGCTTTGGCTGCCATAGTCCCAAAGTCGTTTTCGATAATGGTGGCTGTACCAATGCTGAAGGCGAAAATTATTATCATTACCCCCATACTTTGCATGGAGAAAAAAATGTCGGATAACTTTTTCATATTTTTTAATCTTTGATTTTATAGATAGAAACATCCAGCGCTCCCACACCGAATTTTATGATAGAAGCCATGGTTCCACTCAGATTTTCGTACTCTTTCAGTTCTTTTATAATGTTATTTTTCAAAATCCCGTTGCCTACACCATGGATAAATGTTACTTTCCTGTATCCTTCGGTAATGGCACTCTCCAGTGTTTTCCTAAAATGATTCATTTGTAGCTGAAGCATGTCGTAATTCGTCAGGCCTGCAATATTGTCCACAATTTCGGCAATATGCAGGTCTACAATGGCTTCTCCATTGTCGGTGCGGAACTTTTCTATAAGCGGTTTTTCCCGCTTGATGAATGTCTTTGTTTTTTCTGGTTCAGGTTCAAACTTCTGCTCCTCAGGGTTTCCGGCTGCTTCATGCAGCGTAGAGCGAAGGGCGATAACAGAAATAATGGCTTTCCCGTTTGCCAGCGTGTTGGATTGATAGCTTCCTTCTTTGAAAAACCGGTTTGCCCGGATGTCGATGATGGAATGAACCGGAAAAAAGACCTTGTCCGGATTTGATTCATGTATCATAATCTGGATAATGCCTCTGAGCCAGTTATCAATTTCGTCGCGGGTGATGGTGTCCAATACAATTTTTGATTCCGATGGAATAGAGCCGTAATCTATACCTTCATGCTTTTCGTTTCGTTCCAGAAAAAGATTGTACAGAATATCAAAGGGTGTATGATTTACAAGCAAAACATCCATATCTCCGGTGAGTATCCACTGTTGCTCGTGTGGTTCGAAAAGCAGGTAAATACCTTCTTCTTCCTTTGTTGCCCCCCAAGGGTTTACAGGACTGACATTGTCTGGCTCTGCTTCGGGAACAGGCTCCTCTTTTGTCGCTTCTTTTTGTTTCGGGCTGTGGAAAATCAGGCTTGCTTCTGAGGTTTCTTTCTCCTGATAATCGGGAATCAGGTCTTTGCTGAGTACAGGTATTTCAAAACCCTCATCCGTCTCTACTTTTACTAACTTGTTATCTACTATGACGGTAACAACGCCACCTCCTGTTTCATTTAGAAATTTTACTTTCTCGCCAACCTTAAACCGCATTTTCCTTTTCGTTTTAGTGCGCAAAGATAAAGAATAATAACATGTGGACGAATCTATTTAGAATGTTTCTAACAGATAGGATACGGAATAGATTGATTTGAAAATGGGAAGAAAACATGGGGTGGGGAATGGCCTGATGAAGGTAAGGCAATTGCTATTTGCATCGCCTGTGCATTTAAGGTGCAACTGTTGTTTTCCATTTGAAAATTCCTAATTTTGCAGAGAAGGAGTATTAGTTTTTGGAATGTTTTATGAAAAGAAAATGAAGAAGATAATTTTGATGCTGTTTTCGTTGCTTCTGTTGGTAGTATCGTGTAAAGAGCCGATTGAGAATCAAAAGTCATTCGCCCCGACGCCTTACAAAATAAAAATTCCGTTTGGGTTTCCTAATGAGTTGAATATTCCAAAGGACAATCCCATGACGGTGGAGGGCGTAAAGTTGGGACGTTATCTGTTTTACGATGGCCGGCTGTCAGGACGGACAGTGCCCGACTCGATGATGAGTTGTTCCACCTGTCATTTACAACGCAGGTCGTTTGAAGCCGGAATTGACAATGCACGTTTCCCGGGCGGTATTGTTCGGGGTATTCGTGGCAAACGTACGCATCATGTGATGTTGCCCATGATCAATCTGGTGTGGAACTTCAATGGGTATGGTTGGAACGGATTTCTTTATCCTGATAATCCCAATCCGCACATGCGAAATCTTGAAGATATGGTGCGTGAGGCGGTAACTTCTCCGGTGGAAATGGCGGGCGACACTGCGCAGGTGAAAAAACTTTTTCAGTCGATACCGGGTTATCCCGAACTATTTTACAAAGCTTTCGGCAGTAAAACGGTTACCTTTGAAAATATTGAGCGGGCTATTGCTCAGTTTGTACGCACGCTGATTTCGGCCAATTCAAAATTTGACAAATATATGCGAGGCGAAGTGCAGCTATCGCAATCGGAACTACATGGTTATGTGTTGTTTACGACAGAAAATGGTGCTGACTGTTTTCATTGCCACGGAGGTTATGGGAATCCTTTGTTTACCACCAACCTGTTTTATAACAATGCCTTGGATACCGTTTTTAATGATCCTTCCGACCGTTTTGCCATTACCGGAAATCCGGTTGATCATGGAGCTTACAAAGCACCAACCCTCCGCAATGTGGAACTAACCGGTCCTTATATGCGGGATGGCCGTGTTAAAACGCTGGAACAGGTGATTGATTTTTATTCTTCCGGTTTGCACAATTCGCAGTACGTCAATCCGTTGATGCATCATATCAATGATGGTGGTGTCCGGCTTACTCCCAATGAAAAGAAAGATTTGCTGAGTTTTATCAAAACGTTGCGGGATGACAGCTTCTTGACGAATCCCGCTTTTTCAAGACCGGATAAGTTTCCGGATGGAAAATAATAATACTTATCTTTGGTTCTGATTTTTGGACTGCTTTATGAAAGAGACATTAAAACTTCCGCTGATTCTCCGGCTTACGGTATTGTTGCTGTTTTTATGGCTGACGTATTTCGTTCTGACTGAATTTCGCAATTATCTGTATCCTTTGATGTTAGGAGGCCTCTTTGCCTATTTGCTTTATCCTGTTGCAAGTTTTCTTGAAAAGCACAGAATTCCTCGAATTTTTGCTATTATCGTAAGTATTCTTTTAGGTATTGCCGTGGTGAGTGGTGTATTCTTTTTCATTTATAAACAAATGGGCCTTTTCCTTGAAGACCTCCCTGCTTTAAAGATTGTTGCATCTAAAAATATCAATTCAATTTTTACCTCATTAACGGAGTTGACCGGTGTTAAAACGCCTCTGCTGAAAGAGCAATTTAAACTTTTTGCCGGCAACTTGTTGAGTTTTAGCGGAACCAACTTTAAAAATACATTCGGTGCAACATTCCAAACGGTTTTCACCGTGGGTATCATGCCTGTCTATATTTTCTTCCTTCTGTTTTATCGCAATAAGTTTCACAACTTTATCCTGATGGTTGTCCCCTCCGAAAAACATATTATTGCGCGTAAAATCCTGGACGAAGTCAATCAGCTTGTGGCACATTACATGACCGGAGTTTTTATAGTTGTCTCCATATTGGTGGTTTTAAACAGTACCGGTTTTGTTATTATTGGCATGAAACACGCCTTGCTGCTTGGTGTATTGGCAGCAATAATGAATTTTATTCCTTACTACGGAACCATTATCGGCTATTTGTTTCCTCTTTTTATTGCTGTCTTTACCATGGGGTCTCCTCAATATGCTCTTCTTGTGGTTATCCAGTTTGTTATTGTGCAATTCACTGAAAATAATATACTTACGCCTAATATCGTAGGGGCGCATGTAAGTATTAATCCTTTTATGATTATTCTTGCCATCACTTTAGGCGGTTTTATATGGGGATTGCCGGGCATGTTTATTGCTATTCCCATGGCAGCTGTTTTCAGGGTATTGGGCGAAAATCTGCCTGAACTGCAACCTATTGGTTATCTGCTGGGTTCAGAAGGAACAGA